>JALSSF010000217.1 GCA_026984375.1 Methylothermaceae bacterium
CGTCGATGCCGGGATCGCGGAAGCGGTAGTGCTGCCATACCAGGGCGGTGGCCTTGCCGTTGCGGTGGTTGATCATCACCATCCGCCCCGGCCGCCAGTATTGCCCCAGGTAGCGCTTGTACTTGTGGTAGGTCAGGGTCTTGAGGTGGTCGCCGCGGCGATTGTAATAGGCGACCTTCCAGGGAATGTAGAATTCCTGGTCCATCCACACCACCTGGCGGCTGTAGAGGGAGTGCTCGTCCACCGGGACGCGCTCGATGACGAAGACCCGGCGCCCCTTGTAGTCGTCGTCGCGCAGCCAGCGGTAGGTGAACTTCTCCAGCTCCGGGGCGCTCATGTCCTCGTAGGAGAACTCGCTGCCCATGAAGGCACCGCCCTTGTTGGCGGCCGAGATGCGCTTGACCCGCTTGAGGGCCGGCAGGTAGAGCCACTGGTCGTCGTCGCCATGCTTGTGGGAGAAGGTGAGGAACTTGGTGCCGGCCACGTCGGCGGGGCTGTGGAACACCAGCAGGCTCTTGTCGCCGTCTTCCGGCACCTCGAGGGTGAAGGCGCGGATGCGGCGCACGCTGGTCTCGCCCGCCCGGTTCCTGAGCACCATGGTGAGATCGGCGCTGAAGTTCCCCCAGCCTTGATCGCGGCGGTCGGCCTCGCGGGCGATTTCCAGGCCGCGTTCCTCGGGGGTCGCGGCCCACAGGGGCACGGCCGCCCCCAATAGCAACAGGCAGTGGACGAGCACGACAGACAGGCGCTTCTTCATGATTTCACCCGAACAGTTGGTAAAATTTCCTGACAACGATCCCCCGCCCGACGGTCGTACACCCCCAACAACAACGGCGGCAGCCAGAACAAATCGGCCGCCAGGGCCAGAAGGATGGTGACGGCGGTCAACAAGCCCATCTGGGCGTTGATCTGGAAGTCCGACAGGGTCAGCAGCAGGAATCCCGCCGCCAGCACCAGCGAGGTGATCCACATCGCCATTCCCACCCCGGCGAAGGCGTATTCCACGCTGTCCGCGGCGGAAAGCCCGAGACGGGTGCGGGCGTGGCGCCATTTGCTGAGGAAGTGGACGGTGTCGTCCACCACGATCCCCATGGTCATTCCCGCCACCACCGACAGACCCATGTTCACCTGGCCGTCGATCAGGGCCCACAGGCCGAAGGCCATCAAGGCCGGAGCCAGGTTGGGGATCAGGCTCAGCAATCCCAACGCCGGGGAACGCAGCGCCGCCACCAGCACCAGGGCGATCACGGCGAAAGCCACCGCCGTGCCCAACAGCATGCCGTAGATGTTGCTGTGGCCGATGTGGGCGAAGAGGACGTTGGGACCGGTGGCCGGCGCCCGCATGTACGGCGGGGCGTTGTCCCGCAGCCAGCGGGCGGCCCGGGCCTCCAGGTCGAGGATCTCGTTGCTGGACAGATTCCTGAGGGTGACGGTGAAGCGGGAGGCCGACTTGTCCACGTTGATGCGGTCGGTCAGCTCCAGCCCTTCCGGCAGCGACATCTCGTAGAGCAGCAGATACTGGGCCGCCAGCCGGCGGGAGTCGGGAATCCGGTACCAGGCCGGATCGTCGCCGTGCATGTTGCGGTTGAGGCGCTTGAAGATGTCGGCGACGCTGTAGACGTGGATGACCTCGGGCTGCTTCCGGAACCAGGCGGCGAAGGCGTCGAGCACCCGGAGGTAAGTCGGGTCGGTGATCCCCTCCCGCCCCCGGGAGCGGATGGAATACTCCAGCGTGTACATGCCGGTCAGGCGCCGGGCGGCGTATTCGGTGTCCTGGCGGAACGGGGTGGCGGTGGAGAAATACTTGATCAGGTCGTCGTTGAGTTCGTTTTTCGGCACCTGGGCCGCCAGGGCCAGCACCACGGCCCCGCCGCCCCACAGCAGGGCGCGACGGCGGGCGATCACGAAGCGGGCCAGCGCCCGCATGCTCCGCTGCCCCCGTCCGGAGCGGACCGGCACCCGGAGGGGAAAGGCCAGCATCAGGGCCGGCAGGAAGGTCAGGGTGTAGAGGAAGGCAAAACCCACCCCCAGGGCGGTGAGGTTGCCGAGATCGCGGAACAGCGGCGACTCGCTGAAATTGAGGGTGAGGAAGCCCAGGGCGGTGGTGAGACTGGTGAGAAACACCGGCATCCAGTTGAGGTTCAGCGCCTCCCCGGTGGCCTCGAAACGCAACCGCTCCCATCCACGGGGACTGAGCCAGCCCTCTTGCAATGCCAGCAGGAAGACGGTGAGCACGTGGACGCAGTCGGCCACCGCCACCGTGAGGATGATGTTGGGGGCGGCCGCCGAGGGCGGGGAAATGGTGTAGCCCAGCCATCCCGCCAACCCCATGGTGGAGACGATGGCGAAGGCGATGGTGAGGAAGGCCCACAGGGTGGCGGCCACGGAACGCAGCAGCAGATACAGCACCACGAACACCAGCGCGAACATCGCCGGGATCAGGGTGCTCAAGTCGTGATTGGAGGCTTCGGGGAAAGCGTTGCTCATCAGCACCCCGCCGGTCAGGCGTACCTCCAGGTTGGGGTCGCGGCGCCGCAGTTCCTCGGCGAGACGGCGGGCGTGGGACACCACCCGCGGTACCTCGTGTTCCAGATCCACCCCCGGCAGCAGGACGCTGACGTTGACCCCGGTCACGTCGGCGTCCGGGGAGATCAGGCGGTTCTTCAGCAGAGGTTCGCCGAGGGCGACGGCCTCGAGACGGGCCAGATCGGCGTCGCTGAGTCGCCGCGGGTCGTCGTACAGATCCCGGACCACCAGTTCATCGCCGCGGGCGTAGGTGTGCTGGAAGTTCTGCAGCGAATCGACCCGTTGGGCGTAGGGCATGCGCCAGGCCTGCCCGGTCAGCCAGGCGATGTCGGCCAGGGTCTTGCGGGTGAAGACCTTGCCGTCCCTGGGGGTGAGGACGAACAGGACGTTGTCGTCCTTGGTATAGGTGTCGTGGAGCCGGTTGAGGATCTGCAGCAGCGGGTCATCGGGGGCGAAAAACACCCGGTAGTCGGTGGTGAAGCGGAGAAACGCCATCCCGCTGCCGAGCACGGCCACCAGCGCGACGGTCAGCCCGATGATCCACCAGCGCCGGCGCCGGAGAAAAGTCAGATACGCCTGCAACACGCCGCCTACAGCAACTTGACGGCCGCCGGTTCCTCACGGATCAGGCGGCGAATTTCCTCGATGTCTTCCTGGGCCAGGGCCACGGCAAAAACCATTCAAACCGTCATGATGAAAGCATAGACCCTGAAACCGCCTCCAAGGTGCCGCCTCAGTCTTTTTCCTTGCGCTTCCTGATCTCCTCCCGGGCGCGGCGGGCCAGCTCCAGATAGCGCTGGCGCAGAATCTCCAGTTCCTCCTCCTCCATTTCCTCCAGGTCCAGGAGCATGTTCTCCGCGGTGTCGACGGCGCGGATGAGCTCGTCCAGCTTGATCTGGATGGCGTCGGTGTCCCGGTTCTGGGTGTGCTGGATGATGAACACCATCAGGAAAGTCACAATGGTGGTGGCGGTGTTGATGATCAGCTGCCAGGTATCGCTGAAACCGAAAAACGGCCCGCTCAGCACCCAGATGACGATGATGACGATGGCGATGTTGAAGGCCAGCGGCCTTCCGGCCAGGCGGGCGGCGAAACGGGCGAAGCGGTCGAAACGGTTGTTCCACTTCCGGGTGTCGATGCCGCGCTGCTGCAGCCAGCGCTCGATGGTGGGTGCGGTCTCTCCGGTGGGTCTTGCCATCGTTTTTCTCCCTCCTCCAGGATGTCTCGATTGCAACCAAAGCTCCTAAGCTTAATCCAATTGCAGCGCCTCGACCATGCCCTCCAACTCCGCCGCCAGGGTGGCGAAGGGCAGCAGATCGTGGGCGGGACTGCGGGTCAGTTCCCGGCACAGGCGCTGAAAGCGGCTGAAACGCTGCAGGCAGACCGGCCGGGTGCACACCGGTCCCACCTCCCCTTCCCCCGCCTGCAGACAGTGACGGGTCAGGGCGGCGGCGGCGGCCCACAGACGCTGGCGCAGGATCGGTCCGAGGCGGCCGTCCCAGCCGGCGTGCACCGGCACCCGGGCCAGGGCGTCCAGCAGCCCGGGCAACCCCAGGAAGCGGGACACGGCGCGGAAACTGTGGGCCACCGCGTCGAACTCCAGCCCGCAGGCCAGGGTCAGATCCAGCAGCACGGCGAATTCCTCGATTCCGGCGCAGGCGGCCAGGCGGACCGCCTGCGAGGATGACAGTCCCTCCGCCTCCAGACGGGCGACTTCCTTGTCGTCGATGGCGGCGAACCGGTGCAGATAGCGGTATAAATATTCTTGACACTGCGCCACCGTGGCGGTCTCGGGCGTCAGATCCCGCCCCCGTTCCAGGAACCAGCGGCAGCCGTCCGCCAAGGCGTCCTCCAGTCTCAGGCGCAGCTCGTAGTGGCGTTCGCTCGTCAGCGGCAGGTTTTGCAGGTCGCAGCGCAGCGGCTCGGCGGCGAGAATGGCGTCGAAGCCGAGCCAGCCGGCCACCGCCCGTTCCAGCAGCGGCCCCAGCTCCTCGATCCAGGTCAGGAAGGTCGCCCCGGCACGGTCGATGAGATAGTTGGCGGCGGCGGTGGCGGTGATCTCCCGGGCCAGGGGGTGGGAATCGACCTCCAAGCGGGACGCCAGCGGGGCTGGGAAATAATCGTGCAAGAAGCGGTGTAAAAATTTCTGACGCAGGAACCGGGGCCGAGACTGCAACCCCCGTTTGAACTGCATCTTGGCCATGGCCAGCAGCACGGCCAGTTCCGGCCGGGTGAGGCTGCGGCCGGGACGCGCCAGAACCTGGTCGCGACGGGGGAAACTTTCCGCCGTCCGGTTGAGCAGGCCGGCGTTCTCCAGCCGGTCGGCCAGTTCCAGGAACGGCAGCGGATTCCGCCGGCAGCGCAGCGCGTCCAGCGACAGGCACAGACTCTGGGAGCGGTTGTGGGCCAGAACCCGGGTCACCGTATCTTCGGCGACCCGCTCCAGCCAGCGGAAGGTTTCCCGATCGCCCAGACCGGCGGCCCGACGCAGAAGAACCTTGTAATTGACCTCGTGGTCGGAAAGATCGACGCCGCCGGAATTGTCGACGGCGTCCATGTTGATCCGGCCCCCGCGGAGGGCGAACTCGACTCGGCCCTTCTGGGTGAAACCCAGGTTGGCGCCTTCCGCCACCACCTTGACCCGCAGCCGACAGGCATCCACCCGGACGCTGTCGTTGCCCGGGTCCCCTACGAATTCGTTGCGCTCGTCGCTGGCCTTGACGTAGGTGCCGATCCCCCCGAGCCACATCAGGTCGGCCTCGGCGGTGAGGATGTGACGGATCAGGGCCTCGCCGTCGAGGCTGGGATGGCGGATGCCGAGCCAGCGCCGCACCTGAGGGGACAGAGGGATATGTTTGGCCCGCCGCGGCCAGACCCCACCCCCCGGGGAAATCCGGTCGGGATCGTAGTGCTCCCAACAGGCCTCGGCCTCGAACAGGCGCCGGCGTTCCCGGAAGGAGACCTCCGGATCGGGATCGGGGTCGAGGAAAATGTGGGTGCCGGAAAAGGCGGCCAGCAGTTTGATCCGGGGCGACAGCAGCATGCCGTTGCCGAACACGTCGCCGCGCATGCTGCCGATGCCGATGACGGTGACGATTTCGCTGTCCAGATCGCGCCCCATTTCGTAGAAATGGCGTCGGGCGCATTCCCAGGCCCCCCTGGCGGTGATGCCCAGCTTTTTGTGATCGTAGCCGCGCGATCCCCCGCTGGCGAAGGCGTCGCCGAGCCAGAAGCGGTATTCGGCCGCCACCCGGTTGGCGGTGTCGGACAGATGGGCGGTCCCCTTGTCGGCCGCCACCACCAGATAGTAATCGTCGTCGTCGTAACACAGCACCCCGGGAGGATGCACCACGCGGCCGTCCTCCAGATTATCGGTCAGATCGAGCAGGGCACGCATGAAGGTGACGTACGCCTGTTCCACGGCCACGTCACCCCGTCTGACGACGAAGCCCCCCTTGGCGCCCTGGGGCACGATCAGGGCGTTTTTGAGCATCTGGGTCCGCATCAGCTCCCAGATTTCGGTGCGGAAATCGTCGGGACGGTCGGACCAGCGGATTCCGCCCCGGGCGATGCGGCCGCCGCGCAGGTGCACCGCCTCCACCTCCGGTGCGTGGACATAGGTTTCGAACAGAGGCTTGGGCACCGGCATGCCGATCACCCCCAAGCCGCTGAGCTTGAAGGCGATACGGCGGCGGGCGCCGGGACGATAGAAATTGGTGCGCACCGTGGCGTCGATGAGGTTGAACAGAGTGCGAAGGATGCGATCGGCGTCGAGATCGGCGATCGGTTCCAGGGCCTGCTGAAGCCGGAGACGCAGGGGCAGCAGACCCTCCTCCTCGCGCGCCTCCAGCGACGGCCATTCCCGGGCGGGGTCGAAGCGGGCCCGGAAATAGTCCATCAGCAGCGTCACCACTTCGGCATGGTCCAGCAGCACCTGATGGAAACGGGCGGGACCGAACGGCTGGCCCAGTTGGAAAAAATAATTGCGATAGGCGCGCAGCACGTCGATCTCTCGCCACGACAACCCGGCCTGCAGCACCAGGGCGTTGAGGGCGTCGTCCTCGACCTCTCCCGCCAGCAGAGCTTCGAGCAAGGCGACGACCTCGCCGGCGGCCGCCAGCAGGGGCTCCCGCCCCCCGGGGGATTCGACCCGGAAACAACGGATGTGGACCCGTCCCTCGGGAAAACGGAAGACGAAATGGCTCTGGTCCCGGACCCGAAGCCCCAGGTGGCGCAACGGCGGGAGGCATTCGTCGAGATAGCGGCCGTGCCGGCTGTAGAAGCGCAGGCAGGGCGGCTCCCCTGCGTCCCCCGGCCACAGGCTCACGCTTTCCCCACCCTCCCGCAGCAGCCGTTCCATCCGGGACAGATCCTCGGCCGCCAGCGCGGGCGGGGTGGTGTGGCGGTAACCGGGCGGGATCGCCTGGCAGAAGCGTTCGGCCTGCTCCGGCCCCACCAGGGCGGCGAAACGTCGGTCCCAGGAACTCATTGCAGCCGCTTCCGCATGATCAGGACGTTCTCCGGTTTTCCCCGGCGGTATTCCACTTCGTCCATCAGGGTACGGATCAGGAACAGACCCCGGCCGTGCTCCACCGGGACATCAGGCTGCGGCGGCGGCAGGCTCTCCAGGTCGAACCCCTGTCCCTGGTCGTAGACCTCGATCTGCAGCGCATCCCGGTCGATGTGGATCCGCACCCGTACCGTCTTGCCGGCGTTTTCGTGATGGGCGTGCTTGATGGCGTTGGCCATGGCTTCGGTCAACACCAGATTCAGTTGGTAAGCTAGGGCCTCCCGGTCTCCCCGATAATGGTCCAGTTCCCGGGCGATGGCTTCGCCGATACGGCCGATCAGGCTCAGGTAGCGGGTCTGGTTGGGGACGACGATGTCCACCTCGATGTCGTTCATGGCCTCAGTGCCCGGCCAGGGCCTCGTCCACGTCCCGGTAGATCTCGAACACCCGATTGAGGCGCGTCAGTTCGAACATGGCCTGCACCCGCGGCTGCAATCCCGCCAGCACCAGGGAAGCACGGTGCAGATTGGCGTTCTTGTAGCCGGAAAGCAGCGCCCCGAGCCCGGAACTGTCGATGAAGCGCACGGCGCTCAGGTCGACGACCAACCTGGATTCGTTGCCTTCCAGGAGCTTGGCAATGTAGTCCTTCAATTCGTCCGAATTGTGGGCGTCCAGGCGGGGTTCCTGCACGCTGAGAACCAGGTTGCCGTCTCGGGTTTCGGTTTGAATTTGCATCGTACTATGGCCGTTTCCTGATGACTATACTTTCACTCGATGAAGTACGAGCATATGCCAGTCAGCCCGCCAACACAAACCCCCGGCTCCTACGACCGGCAGGGCCGACCTGACGTTTGGGGCGGGACGCCGGGTTTGTCGCTGTATCGGCTGCTCTTACCCGCGGCGACCGCCGGATTCCTCTTTCTGGCCCTGTTGCCCGTGGATCGGTTTCTCCAGGGCCTGCTGGCCACCGGTCTGATTGTCATTCTACTGATTCTGCGACGCTATTCCCGTCTGGGATGGCTGCGGCTGACGTTTCTGGGCGTCTCAGGACTCCTGGTGGCCCGTTATTTTTTCTGGCGCACCTTCCAGACCCTGGGATACGACGATCCCGTCAGTTTCATTGCCGCCCTGGCCCTATACGGGGCCGAATGCTACGGTATCCTGATGTTCAGCCTCAGCGCTTTCGTCAACGCCAGACCCATCCGTCGCCGGCCGGTCGGCACCGTCGAGTCGTGGCCCACGGTGGACGTCTTCGTGCCGACCTACGACGAACCGGTGGAAGTGGTCAAGGCCACCCTGGTCGCCGCCACCGCCATGGACTATCCCGGAACTTTTCGGGTGTATCTGCTGGACGACGGTGGTACCCGGGAGAAGCGCCACGATCCGGACCCTCTGAAGGCCGCCAAGGCCCGGCGCAGGGCCCGGGCCCTCCGGGAATTGTGCGACGCCACGGGGGCCCGCTATCTGACCCGCCGGGACAATCGTCACGCCAAAGCGGGAAATCTCAACGCCGCCTTTGCCAGAACCTCCGGGGAACTCGTTCTGGTACTGGACTGCGACCACATCCCCACCGTGGACTTTCTACGCCATACCGCCGCCCACTTCGTCGCCGACGAGCGCCTTTTCCTGGTGCAAACCCCGCATTTTTTCGTCACGCCCGATCCGATCGAAAAAAATCTGGCCCTGTTCAACCGCATGCCGGCGGAGAACGACATGTTCTACGAAGCCATTCAGCCCGGTCTTGATTTCTGGGAGTCGTCGTTCTTCTGCGGCTCCGCCGCCGTGCTCCGGCGCCGGGCTCTGGAGGAAACCGGCGGTTTTTCCGGCCTTTCGGTCACCGAGGACGCGGAAACCGCTCTCGCCCTGCACGCCCGAGGCTGGCGCTCCCGTTATCTGCTCAAGCCCATGATTTCCGGCTTGCAGCCGGAAACCTTCACCAGCTTCGTCAAACAGCGGATCCGCTGGGCGCAGGGCATGATCCAGCTGTTTCTGCTGAAAAACCCGCTGCGCCTGAAAGGGTTGAAATTCTGGCAGAAACTGGGTTACCTCAATTGCATGCTGTTCTGGTTCTTTCCCCTCGCCCGGGTGGTGTTCCTGCTCGCCCCCCTGTGCTACCTGTATTTCGGTCTGCACATCTACAACGCCGGCGTCCGGGAAATCGCCCTCTACGCCCTGCCCTACCTGCTGGCGCTGACCCTCACCGCCCATTATCTGTTCGGCCGGGTACGTTGGTTCCTTATCTCGGAAATCTACGAAACCATGCAGTCTCTGTTCTCCCTGCCCGCCGTCCTCGACACTCTGCGCCATCCCCGCAAACCCCGCTTCACCGTCACCCCCAAGGGAGAACAGTTGTATGATGATTTCATCTCGCCTTTGGCCCGTCCCTTCTACCTGCTCATCCTGCTGACTCTCGGCGGCCTGACGGCGGGATGGCTACGCTGGCAGGCGTTTCCCGACGAGCGACCGCTGACCCTGATCACTCTGCTGTGGGCCGGTTTCAACCTGGTCATCCTGATCGCTGCCCTGGGTGCTCTCTACGAGCGGCGGCAGCGACGCCGCACTCCCCGCTTGCCGGCGGACAACATGCCCGCCACCTTATCGATTGAGGGAAAGACGATACACGCCCGCATTCGGGATTTTTCCATCGGCGGGGCTTCCCTGAAGGCCGAAGGAAACTTCGCTCCGCAAGGAAAGCCCGTCGTCCTGGAACTGAACCACCCTGTCCACCGAAAAACTTGGCGCACCGCAGTGGAAATCGTCACTTGCGTCCCCGAGGGTAAAGGAGAAACCGTGATCGGCATTCGTTTCTTACCCCATTCCCTGGCAGACTACCGGAACATCGTCCTGCTGGTCCACGGCGACAGTCGACGCTGGGAACGCATCCTCCAGCGGCGCGACCGCGATATCGGCATCCTGAAAGCCTTCCTCATCCTCATGAGCCAGGGTTTCCGCCAATCCTGGGAACACCTCGGCGCCTTGTTCGCCCGGATCAGCGGACACCGCTCGCCACATCGACGGCTCGTTCCGGGGCTGGCCTTGGGACTGCTGCTGTTGACCGTCTCCGTTTCCGCGCTCGCCGACGGCCGGACCATTCTACCCCTGGCGAAGATGATGACCCGGCCGGAACGCATCGTCCTTCGCACCACCCGTGCCGACTACACCCTGCATTTTCCCGTCTCCCACCGTCATCGCCCCGTGGCGGTACGCCTCCATCTCGACTTCACCCATTCCAACGCCCTGATACCGTCGCGCTCCCAGATACGGATCCAGCTCAACGGCGTCACCATCGGTCAGCGGCACCTGTCGCCCCCCGACACCCACAAGGTCGTGGACCTGGAAATCCCCCCGGAACTGGTGGTGGCGGGATACAACGAACTACGCTTTCGCGTCGCTCAACACTACACCGAAGCCCATTGCGAAGACCCCACCAGCCCGGAATTGTGGACCGAGATCGATACCGTCCGTTCACGTCTAATCCTGGAGTGGCGGCCGCGTCCCCTCGCTCCACGCCTGTCGGATCTGGACCGGCTGATCGATCCCACGCTCTCCGATTACCGCTTCCGGCTGCTTTTGCCGAACACCGAAATCGATGATCCGCAACTGCAATGGGGTGGCCTCATCGTTCAAGGGGTGGCGCTGAGACGCGATTACGCCCCCTTCGGGCTCGCCCTGGACCACCCCAAGCCAACCCAGGCCAGCGGGACGACATTACGAATGATTCCATCGAGGGATGATGCCGCCCTGATGGGCACGCGGCAACAGTTACGACCGTTTCTCCCCGAGTCACTCTACCGTGCCATTCAGGGGCCCTATTTGGGCATCTTTCCGGCACCGGGACAGCCGGAACACTTCGTGCTGGTGGTGTCCGGCACTTCGGACAAGGAAGTGGAACAGGCCGCCACCGCCTTCGCCCTCATGAACTTCCCCCTGCCCGACACGGCGACGACCCTGATCCAGCGAATACAAACACCGCCACCCCGACCTTACGCCGCCATTCCGGCCGTGGAAGCCGACACCACCTACCGCTTCGCCCAACTGGGTTTTACCACCCGGGAAACACGGCGGCTGGCACCGGAACCGCTGGAATTTACCTTCTTTCTGCCGGCGGACTGGTACGCCCCGGAAACCGCCGAGGTCACCCTCCACCTGCATCTGGCCTACAATGCGGGCATGCGGCGCGATTCCCTGCTGGAGATGCGCATCAACGGCGTTTTCGAGCGCGCCATCCAATTGCCCGAGGAAGGCGGCGCCCACTACCGGGATTACCGCCTCACCTTCCCGTTGCGCACCCTGAAACCGGGGCTCAACCGGATCACCTTCCACCCTTATCTGGTACCGGCGATCTCAGGTGAATGCCGCTTCCTCCACACCGAGCATCTGGCCGTCACCCTCTACGACGATTCCACCATCCAGTTTCCACCGGTGGGGCGCTACGTCCAACTGCCGGATCTGAGGCGGTTCGCGGCCACCGGTTTTCCCTATTTGGGACAAGATGGAGCCCCGACCATTCAAGTGCTCGACCCCAGTCCCGACAGCATCCTGGCGGCCTGGCAACTGTCGGGGCGGCTCGCCCGCCTCAACGGTATGCCGCTGTTGCGGGCCCGAATTTCCTTCAACCCCCCCGCAGACAAGGGCCATCATCTGATCGTCGTCGGCCGTCTCGACCACCTCAACGACGACCTGCTGCGCTCGGCGCCCGTCGATCCCGCCGCCCGCTGGAAAGACTGGGCGTATCCGGCCGGCTGGACACCGACCGCTCCCGAAGATTGGCAGACCCGCCTGCAACGCCGCCTGTTCGGTCCCGGCCGACCTTCCGTCACCCTGAAACCGCGCCATGCCCGCATTATCCAGAGCGG
Organism: Methylothermaceae bacterium; assembly: GCA_026984375.1. GTDB lineage: Bacteria > Pseudomonadota > Gammaproteobacteria > Methylococcales > Methylothermaceae > Methylohalobius. The sequence continues at coordinate 11,893 of JALSSF010000217.1, forward strand.
TGGTCCGGGAGATTTCGCCGTGGGATTGTCCTTCGGGGACGGAAAGCGCCTGGTCACCGTCTTCACCGCGCGGGAATCGCTCTATCCCGCCGTTCAGCGCCTGACTACCACCGGACTCTGGTCCCAGATGCGGGGCGATCTGATTCTCTGGCATGCCGACTCCAAGAATCTGCACTGGCAGCGGCTGGGACCGAGCTTTCATCTCGGCGACGCCGCCCCCCACCTGCGGTTGATCTTCCATTTCGCCCAACACCCCTGGCAATGGCTGGCCGTCGTGTTCGGCGTCATCCTCCTGTTCGCCTGGACGATTCATCGACTGCTGCAACGTTTCAAACACCGTCATCACCCCGATGCCGAAGAGATCGCCCCTTGAGCCGATCCGCACCCTGGTGCTCCTGGTCCTACTGCTGCCCGGCTGCGGCTCTCCCGACCTGGAAAGCCAATGGGAAATCTACAAGCAGCGCTTCATCCAGCAGGGACGGGTCGTGGACACCGGCAACGACGGCGTGTCCCATTCGGAAGGTCAGGGCTACGCCATGCTGCTGGCGGTGGCGGCGGACGACCGGGAAACCTTCGAAGCGCTGTGGCGTTGGACCCGGGAGCACCTGCAGGTCCGCTCCGACCACTTGTTCATGTGGCGCCGCCGCCCCGGCGTCCCCCTGGCGAAAGAGGATCCCAACAACGCCACCGACGGCGATCTGCTGATCGCCTGGGCCCTGCTGGAAGCCGACGACCATTGGGACGAACCACGATGGACCCGGGAAGCCCGGTCCATCCTGACCGATCTCAAACACACCGTCCTGCGACGTTGGCAGGATTACACCGTCCTGCTCCCGGGGGCCTACGGATTCGAGCACGACGACCGCCTGGTGCTGAACCTGTCCTACTGGGTTTTCCCGGCGCTGCAACGTTTCGCCGAGGCCGATGCCGATCCGGTCTGGCAGCGTCTGATCGATTCCGGCCTGCGACTCCTGGAACAGGCCCGCTTCGGAACCTGGCGACTCCCCAGCGACTGGGTCGAAGCGGCCCAGATCCTGCGTCCCGCTGCCGGGCGCCCGCCCCGCTTCGGCTACGACGCGGTCCGCATCCCTCTGTATCTGGTGTGGGGGGGATTCGATGAACCGTCGTATCTGGAACCGTTTCTGAAATTCTGGAACGCCTTTTCCGGCTTCCTGCCCCCCTGGGTCGATCTGGAAAATAATTGCATCGGCGCCTACCCGGCACCGCGGCACGTGGCCGCCATCCGCGCGTTGACCCAATACGCCGCGGGGGACGCCTGGTGGTTGACATTGCCGGATCTGGGCGACGAGCGGGACTACTACGCCGCCACCCTGACGCTACTCAGTCATCTGGCCGCCCGTCAGTCCCTATGAGGGTGATTTGCTTTCTGATCCTGATGCTGGTGTCCCTGTCGTCATGGGGACAATCGCCCCTTCCCGACGAGCGCGTCCTCTGGCAACTGCTGCATGCCGGCCGCCTGCGCCTGTTGAGCCAGGCCATCGAAGAATACCGCCGGAACCATCCGGGTTGGGAACCGCCCGCCGCCCTGCTGCAGGAACTGCGGCGCCGGCGACACCGGCAACAGGCCAAACCTCCGGGAAACTTCATCGCCACCGTCATCCGGCAACAAGACTGGCCCCGACTGATCCGCCTGGCCCGGAAACATCCCCGCCTGTTCGACTGTCACCACCCAGACCGGCTGCAGGCCCTGTCCCTGGGCTACGCCAAGGTCGGCGATGTGGAAACCGCCTTCCGCCACTACCGGCATCTGCTCGGTTGTCCCGGCGTCGATGCCGAGGCGGTGCTGCGAGCGGCGCTCTGGCAGCTCCCCTCGAGTGATTTCGGCGCGTTGCTGGAGCAGGTCCGCGGCAAACTGGGCACTGCCGCCTGGGACCGACTGCATTATCAGAGCCGGCGCCGCCGGCTCCTAAGCCTGAACCGGGAAGAAAAGCTTCCGTCGCTGTTGCACGAAGCCGAACCCCTGGCGGACGCCATCGTCGCCCACCGGGACCTGGACCTGATCCGCGTGCTGGGATGGGCGGCGTACCGCCGGAAAGCCTGGCAAACGGCGAAATTCTGGTTTCGGACGGGACTTGACCTGCAACCCGATGAGGAGTCTGCTTATGGGTTAGCGTTGACCTATCGACAGTTGGGGGATACCCACAACCTGCTCGCCCTGGCCGGTCGCTTCGCCGACGATTCGGCCCGTATCCGTCACCTGGCGGGTGATTATCTTCTCGCCCGGGCCTGGGATGCCTACCGCAGGCAGGATTTTCCGCGCAGTCACCACCTGGTTCAGCGTGCCCTGCCCTGGCTGGAACGGACGGAAGACGCCCGTTATCTGATGGGCTGGCTCGCGCTGAAAACGGGAAAGCCGCAGGCGGCCATCGCCCGTTTCACCCCCCTCTATCGGGCCCATCCCCGACAAGAACGCTATGCCGAGGCGCTGGTCCAGGCTTACCTCCGCAGCGGCGTCGATCCGGACCGACTGGCGGTCGAGCCTTCCCTGGAACCGGTCTTCCGGCGCTACCGGGCCCGGCTGCACTATGCCCACAAACAGTTCCTGCTCGCCCACCGCTTCGGCGCCGCCACGTTCCCGACGCTGGAACACATCGACTCACCCGCCATCGACACCGGAACCCTTTATCGGCGGAAATCGGGGGACCGGGGTCTGGATCGCTTGGAAATCCTGATGGTACCGCTTTTCTCCGCCACCTACGTGCACGGCGATCAACGCTTCGGGATTTCACTGGGGCGGATCGACCTTTCCAGCGGTAAACTCAACGACGCCGGCCGGCTGGCCGCGAACGAAGACCAGGCCGCCCGGCTGCGCGCCGACCCACCGATCCATGCGCTCCAGGCGGCGTGGCTGGAATTGACCTACCGGCGGGAGGGCCAGCTCAATCCCTATTTCACCCTGGGTTTCACCCCCATCGACGACCTCATTGCACCCCGTCCCACTTTCCGGCTGGGGCTTCAGGATCACCGGGGCAAGTTGCACTGGAACGTGGAGCTGTACTCCCAGCCGGTCCGGCTCAGCCTGCTTTCCTATACCGGCTGGAAGGTGCTGGGGAAAAAATGGGGTCGGGTGTTGCGTAACGGCCTGCAAGGGCACGGCAATCTGCTGGTGGGCGACCGGTGGAACGTCTATCAATTTTTCGACGTCGCCTTTCTGGACGGCAAACGCACCAAGGACAACTGGGCCATCCACTACACCATCGCCCCCGGCTACGACCTGTCCTTGCCCGGCTTCGACACCTTCACCCTGGGCCCCTACTTCGACTTCCAGCACTACGGCAACAACCAGAATCATTTCCGCCTGGGCCACGGCGGTTATTTCAGTCCCCAGCGCTTCTATGCCGGCGGCGTGCAGCTGAACGTGCGGACCGAGGAAGGAAAATCCCTCCTGCTCGAGGGCCGGCTGGCGTTAGGGGTGCAGCATTTCCGGGAGGAGGCGGCTCCCTGGTTTCCCATCGGCTGCCCCTACGCCAACTGTGACGGCAGCTATCCGGGCAATCGGGCCACCAACTTCGCCCCGGATCTGCGGCTGCGCCTCGTGTGGCAGCCCCATCCCCTGCTGCAACTGGGCAGCGGGGTGTACGCCCGCAAGACCGGGGACTTCAAAGAAGTCGGTGCCGGCATCTTCCTGCGCTTGTTCTTCGAACCGAGAAAAGGGGTGTTCAGCAACGATCTGCCCGCCTACCTGTTCGCTGCCATCGAATGAAAACGAAGAGGAACACACCGCCGAATAGAAAGATCCCACCGACGGGCGGCTCGAATATGAACAGATAATTGTTCACCTGGCCAGTGCAACGATCGACCGAAGGATTGCCGCATTGCCCCACCGGCGGCGACAACACGGAACCGACGATCAGATTCCCGTCGATATGGGCGTCGTAGAAGCTCAAGTCGGCCCACGGCGCCAACACGCTGCCCTTGACTCCGACGTTGTGGATGGCAAGGCTCTCGGCATTGAAAAAGTTGAACAGCACCCGACGGGTCAGGGAACCGTCATGGCGGACGGCCGGATCGTCCGGCAGCCGCAGCCACCCACCGTCCACCTTGCGATAGAAGCCGAAATTGTCCATTTCCGCCAGGATACCATCCACATTGATGAGCACGACGGATTGCAGCGGCACATCGAGCCAGAAACCATAAGCACCGCCCAACCAGTCGGCCGGCACATCGAAAACGTTCAGCTTTGAATCGCTACCTTGCAAATACAATCCCCAACCCGGGTCGGTATCCTCGTCGTCGGCGTTCTCGCGCCAGACCACCCCGTTGGCCGGCAACCCGGCCCATTCCAAGGAACGCCGGGACAAATCTTCCCGCAGGCCGGTAAAATCCAACGGACTACCCGGCTGCAGAGCACCGGTCGGCCGACTGGGATCGTCGGCGTAGAAACCGACCCGCCGAACGTCCGCAGCACCGCCGTAACGGGCGTTGCCGTGATAGATCCGGCCATCGTAGAAGCTCAGATCCCCCCCGACGATGAGGGTATCGGAGAAATCGGCATCGGTACCCAACAACTGTCCCACGGCATAGTGGCGCAAAGTCAAGTCACCCCCTACCGCCATCCGCCCTTCCACGTCGGAGTAATAGCCCTCCATGTCCCCGAAGACGAGCAGGTTGTATCGACCCGCCGCACCGAGACCGATCGGCACCGCGACCGCTTCGCCAACGAAAAAGAAGAGCATCCACAGCCAATAGCATCGCCACATGACCTGTCACCTCGTTGTGTATGCGCCCTTCTCCCCCGCCTCCCTATTCAGTAAATTATACGCCCAAGTCACTCCGGCTGCTTTTCAAGAGAACCGTCGTCGCCCGGCGCCCTTAGTCAAAGCCCGCCAGCAAAGTTGCCAGCGCCTTGGCGTTGGCCACCGAATAAGCGCGCTGGTCGTTGTCGAAGAATACGAACACTTCGTGCCCCTGGCCGACCCACTCCCGGATCCTTCCCGTCCAGGCCGCAAGCTGCTCCCGCGAATAACATCCCGTGTAAGGCAGCACTCCGGGGCCGTGGAGACGGATGTAGATCAAGCGGGCGGTGACGACGAGCGGCGACTGCCGGCCGGCGATGTCGAACTGGCAGAAGGCCAGGTCATGGTCCGCCAACAGCCGGTACACCGCCTCGCAGTGCCAGGTGGGATCGCGGAATTCGAAGGCATAGTCGTAGCGGGGCGGCAACAGCCCCACGAAGTCCCGCAGACGCGCCAGATCCAGACGCCAGCGGGGCGGCAGCTGGAACAGGAGCGGCCCCAGTTTGTCGCCGAAGTGCTCTATCACCCGGAAGAAACTTTCCAGCGCCGCCTCGCAACGCCGCAGTCTCTTCAAATGAGTGATCAGACGACTGGCCTTGACGGCGAACGAAAACCCCGGCGGGGTCGCTGCATGCCAGGTCCGGACCGCATCCACCGTCGGCAGGCGATAGAAACTGTTGTTGACCTCGACGCAGTCGAAATCCCGGGCGTACCATTGGAGCCACCGGCCGGTCGGCAAGTCTTCCGGATAATAGCGCCCGCGCCAGTGGCGATAATGCCAGCCGGAGGTTCCCACGTGGTACGATCCGTCGTTGTCGCCTTTTCGACTGTAGTCATTTTCATGTCGGTTTTTTTGACGATTTCCGGAACCTCCGGTCACCTTGGGCGTCTCAATAATGCACGGCTGTTCCGGCGTGCCTCCGGTTCTTTGTCCCGATCTTTTTCCTGCTCTTTCCTGGCGCGGTTCTTGCGTCTTCAACGGGGAGAACAGACGCACCGCCCACTCTCCGTCTGCCAGTTGATAGCCTTTTGTTTGCCTTGAGGAGGAACCCATGGGGATCTTCGATCATTATCGCAACCGTTACGATGCCACGCAGGAGGAAGAATACACCCTTCAGGAATACCTGGAAATCTGCCGCGACGACCCGACCGCCTACGCCACGCCGGCCGAGCGCATGCTCCTGGCCATCGGCGAACCGGAACTGATCGACACCCGCCTCGACCCCCGTCTGTCGCGCATCTTCGCCAACAAGGTCATCAAGCGCTATCCGGCCTTCGAGGAATTCTACGGCATGGAGGAGACCATCGAGCAGATCGTCGCCTACTTCCGCCATGCCGCCCAGGGCCTGGAGGAAGCCAAACAGATCCTCTATCTGCTCGGCCCCGTCGGGGGCGGTAAATCCTCTCTGGCCGAGAAGCTCAAGTCCCTGATGGAAAAGGTGCCTTTCTACGCCCTCAAGGGTTCGCCGATCCACGAAAATCCCCTCGGTCTGTTCAATCCCGAGGAGGACGGCCCGATCCTGGAGGACGAATACGGCATCCCGCGCCGCTATCTCACCCCCATCATGTCGCCCTGGGCCAGCAAACGCCTGCACGAATTCGGCGGCGACATCACCCAGTTCAAGGTGGTCAAGCTTTATCCCTCGATTCTCGACCAGCGCGCCATCGCCAAGACCGAACCGGGGGACGAGAACAACCAGGACATCTCCTCCCTGGTGGGCAAGGTGGACATCCGCAAGCTGGAGCACTACGCCCAGGACGACCCTGACGCCTACAGCTATTCCGGCGGCCTGTGCCGCGGCAACCGCGGGATCATGGAATTCGTGGAGATGTTCAAGGCCCCCATCAAGGTGCTCCACCCGCTCTTGACCGCGACCCAGGAAGGCAACTACAAGGGCACCGAGGGTCTGCCGGCGATTCCCTTCGAGGGCATCATCCTGGCCCACTCCAACGAGTCGGAGTGGCAGCAGTTCAAGAACAACAAGAACAACGAAGCCTTTCTCGACCGCATTTACGTGGTCAAGGTGCCCTACTGCCTCAGGGTTTCCGAGGAAGTCAAGATCTACCAGAAGCTGCTGCGCCACAGCTCCCTCAAGGACGCCCCCTGCGCGCCCCACACCCTGGAGATGCTGGCCCAGTTCGCCGTCCTCTCCCGCCTCAAGGAACCGGAGAACTCCAGCATCTATTCCAAGATGCGGGTTTACGACGGTGAGAATCTCAAGGACACCGACCCCCGGGCCAAGTCCTATCAGGAATACCGTGATTTCGCCGGGGTCGACGAAGGCATGGACGGGCTGTCGACCCGCTTCGCCTTCAAGATTCTTTCCAAAGTGTTCAATTTCGATCATTCGGAAGTGGCCGCCAACCCGGTGCATCTGCTCTACGTCCTGGAGCAGCAGATCGTCCAGGAGCAGTTTCCGCCGGAGACCGAGGAGAAATACCTGCGTTACATCAAGGAGTACCTGATCCCCCGCTACATCGAGTTCATCGGCAAGGAGATCCAGACCGCCTACCTGGAATCCTACGCCGAATACGGCCAGAACATCTTCGACCGTTACGTCACCTACGCCGACTACTGGATCCAGGATCAGGAATACCGGGATCCCGACACCGGCGAGATCTTCGACCGTCGCGCCCTCAACGAGGAGCTGGAGAAGATCGAAAAACCCGCCGGTATCTCCAATCCCAAGGATTTCCGCAACGAAGTGGTCAATTTCGTGCTCCGGGCCCGGGCCAAGAACGGCGGCCGGAACCCCACCTGGACCAGTTACGAGAAGCTGCGCCGGGTGATCGAGAAGAAGATGTTCGCCAACACCGAGGAGTTGCTGCCGGTGATCTCCTTCAACGCCAAGGCCTCGGCCGAAGACAAGAAGAAGCACGAGGACTTCGTCAACCGCATGGTGGAGAAAGGATATACTCCCAAGCAGGTACGCTTGTTGTGCGAATGGTATCTACGGGTAAGAAAATCCACCTGAAGGGCGGATGTATTTTGAAATCCTCGGTGACATCCGCCAGATCGAGACTTTCGCCAGCGGTCGCGGCATCCGGGAATTGGCGCGACTGCAGAAGGCTTATGGACGAGGTCACTGGCGCAAGCGCAAAGGGGTCGCCGAGGTACGCCTTCCCGACGGTACCGTACGGCTGGCGGAAATCCACTGGTACGAAGCCAGCGGCATCGGCAGGAAGGAATTCAAGATCAAACGATTTCTGGACTGAACCATGAGCAACCACCGTTTCCGTTTCGCCCTGTGTATCGACAATGCCGGGTATCCGGTTTCCCTGGAAAAACGCAAGGTTTACCGGATACTCCCCGACCCGGAGGCAGAAAGACATCACTGTCTGCGGGTCGTGGACGAGTCCGGCGAGGATTATCTCTATCCCGAAAGCTGCTTCGTCCCCATCGAACTGCCCCGGGCGGCGGAAGCCGCCTTCACCGAGGAGGCGGCCTGACCATGTCCCAGATCATCGACCGCCGTCTCAATCCCAAACACAAGAGCGCCGTCAACCGTCAGCGCTTTCTCCGCCGCTTCCGCAACCAGATCCGCAAGGCGGTGTCCGACGCCGTGGACGGCCGTTCGGTCACCGACACCGACAGCGGCGAACAGGTCACCATTCCCGCCAAGGACCTGTCCGAACCGGTATTCCAGCACGGTCCCGGCGGGCGGCGCGAAATCGTCCATCCCGGCAACAAGGAATTCGTCACCGGCGACCGCATCCCCCGCCCCGAGAGCGGCAAAGGCCGGGGCGGCCGCGCCAGCAATCAGGGCGAGGGCATGGACGACTTCGTCTTCGAGCTGTCGCGGGACGAGTTCCTGGAGTTTTTCTTCGAGGATCTGGAACTGCCGGACCTGGTCAAGACCCGGCTGGCCCGCGAGGTGGCCCACAAGTCGGTTCCCGCCGGCTTCAGCAAGGACGGCATCCCCCCCAACCTGCACGTGGTCCGATCCCTGCGCGAGGCCCACGCCCGACGCATCGCGTTGACCTCCGGCAAACGCCGGCGCCTCAAGGAACTGGAGGCGCAACTGGCCGCCCTGAAGGCCGAGGGCGCTTCAAGCCGCGACATCGAAGCACTGGAGCGGGAAATCGAGCTGCTGAAGCAGCGCATCGCCGCCGTCCCCTTCATCGACACCCTGGACCTGCGCTACCGCAACCGCATCCAGGTACCCAAACCCACCACCCAGGCGGTGATGTTCTGCCTCATGGACGTCTCCGGCTCCATGGACCAGTACAAGAAGAGCCTGGCCAAGCGTTTCTTCCTGTTGCTGTACCTGTTCCTGGAGCGTAACTACGAACGCACCGACGTGGTCTTCATCCGCCACCACACCGTGGCCAAGGAGGTGGACGAACAAGAATTCTTCTATTCCCGCGAGACCGGCGGCACCGTGGTCTCCAGCGCCCTGGAACTGATGCGCGACATCATCCGGGCCCGCTACCCCTTCCAGGACTGGAACATCTACGCCGCCCAGGCCTCCGACGGCGACAACTGGCCCGAGGATTCCGGCAACTGCAGCCGCCTGTTGGACGAGGAGATCCTGCCCTATCTCCAGTACTACGCCTACATCGAGATCGACAACGACTATCCCCTAGGGTTGTGGCAGGAGTACGAGAAAGTGGCCCGTCGCTGGCCCAACTTCGCCATGCAGGCCATCGACACTCCCGCCGACATCTATCCAGTGTTCCGCGAACTGTTCCGTAAGAAGGGGGTGGACCGATGAGGGAACGCAAACCCATCTCCACCGGTTCCGAGTGGACCTTCGAACTGCTGGAACGCTACGACGCCGAGATCGCCCGCCTGGCGGCGGAATACGGCCTCGACACCTATCCCAACCAGATCGAGGTCATCTCCTCGGAACAGATGATGGACGCTTACGCCAGCTGCGGCCTGCCGGTCTACTACCACCACTGGTCCTTCGGCAAGCAGTACCTGTCCATCGAGAAACACTACAAGCGCGGCCAGATGGGGCTGGCCTACGAGCTGGTCATCAACTCCAACCCCTGCATCGCCTATCTCATGGAGGAGAACACCATGACGATGCAGGCGCTGGTGATCGCCCATGCCTGCTACGGCCACAATTCCTTCTTCAAGAACAACTACCTGTTCCGCACCTTCACCGCCGCCGATGCCATCGTCGATTACCTGGTGTTCGCCAAGAACTACATCGCCGAATGCGAGGAGCGTTACGGCGTCGAGGCGGTGGAGGAGATCCTCGATTCCTGTCACGCCCTGATGAACTACGGCGTCGACCGCTACCGCAAACCACCAGCCCTGTCCCTGCGGGAGGAACGCCAGCGCCAGAAAGCCCGGGCCGAATATCTCCAATCCCAGATCAACGACTTGTGGCGCCGCACCATTCCGGAAAGCCGCTCGCGCCGGGAAACCTCCGGGGAACGTTTCCCCCCGGAACCGGAGGAAAATCTTCTCTACTTCATCGAGAAGAACGCCCCCCTTCTGGAACCGTGGCAGCGGGAAATCGTCCGTATCGTCCGCAAGATCGCCCAGTACCTCTATCCCCAGCGCCACACCAAGGTGATGAACGAGGGTTGGGCCACCTTCTGGCACTACACCCTGCTCAACCGCCTCTACGACGAAGGGCTGGTGACCGACGGCTTCATGCTGGAGTTCCTGGAGACCCACACCGCCGTCATCGCCCAGCCGCCTTTCGACCACGACTTCTACACCGGCATCAACCCCTACGCCCTGGGGTTCGCCATGTTCCGCGACCTCAAACGCATCTGCGAGGATCCCACCGAGGAGGACCAGCGCTGGTTTCCGGAGATCGCAGGGCAAGACTGGCTCGAGGTCCTGGATTTCGCCATGCGCAACTTCAAGGACGAAAGCTTCATCGCCCAGTATCTGTCCCCGCGGGTGATCCGGGATTTCCGTCTGTTTGCGGTCCTCGACGAGGAAGGGGAAGACGAACTGGAAATCACCGCCATTCACGACGACGCCGGCTATCAGGCCATCCGCGAAAAACTGTCGGAACAGTACAACCTGGGCACCCTGGAACCGGACATCCAGGTTTGGTCGGTGGACACCCGTGGCGACCGTTCCCTGACCCTGCGTCACTTCCAGCACAATCGTCGGCCGCTCGCCGAGAGTGCCGAGGAAGTACTCAAGCACATCCACCGCCTGTGGGGCTTCACCGTACGTCTGGAAACCGTGGACGAACGGGGACGGGTCAAGTGGTGCTACGAGTGCGGTTAATCCGTACTTTCCCGGACCATCGTGTCAGTTTTTTTGACAAAACGTCGTGTTTTGGCGACACGCGAAAGTCACTCCGATCATATCCTATTGAATTTAAACAAACTATTCTCGCACGGCACAGAATTTGAATATTTTTTAGCGAAATCCACTTTGTGATACGAGGTAATGCAATGACCAACAAACGGCTGGGATGGATCATCGCCTTGGTATCGCTGGCGCTGGGGACTTTCGACGCCCGGGCGGCCGTGGTCCTCACCATCGACGACTTCAGCACCGATCAACTCCAGCAAGTGACGGGGGCGAGCGGTTGCGACACTTTCGATCCGGCGTGCACCGTCGTCAAAAATCCTGACACCCAGGCGAGCGGCACCGGCATCCTCGGCGGCTACCGCGACGTGTTCATCGAAAAGACCGGTCCCTCCGGCACGACGGTAGCCATCGGCCCCGGCATTCTGGGAGGCAACGACTGGATGGCGGTCAGCAACGATGCCCTGACGACGAGCGACGTGGTGGTGATCTGGGACGGCGCCAACCCGATCAGCGCCGATCCGCGCATCGACGCCAACATCGACACCGCCGGTCTCGGCGGCATCGACTTCACCCCCACCCCCGGCAGTCACGGCATCCTGATGGAGGTGATCGCCATCGACCTGGATGTCACCGCGACCCTGTCCCTGTGGGATACGGACGGGGATCTGGCCAGTGTCAGCTATACCTTTACGGCGTCGGAAAATCACACGTTTCAATTCAGCGACTTTCTCGCCGACAACGCCTTGTTGGACCTGGACCGGATCGGCGCCGTGCGGCTGTGGCTGACGGGACCGGAAGCCTGGGACGGGGTCTTCGACCTGGTGGGTGTGGTGAACGACCCACCGACTCCCGTGCCGGCACCTATGCCCGTGGCCTTGCTGGGTTTCGGACTACTGATGACCGTAAAGCGCCGTCGCGGCTGACGCGCCTCGATTCTCCAATCCCGCGGCTGAGGGAGGACGCGGGCTTTTCAAGCGTACCAGGCGCTGGCCTTGTACAGCTCGTGGGCGTGGCGCACCAGCACCATGAGCACCGACGCCAGCGGTAGTGCCAGCAGGATGCCGAGAAACCCGAACAGATGGCCGCCGACCATGACGGCAAAAATCACCGTCACCGGGTGAAGGCCGATCCGGTCCCCCACCAGCAGGGGGGTCAGGATCATCCCCTCCAGCATCTGACCGATGACGAACACCGCCAGCACCAACCCCACGTGCCACAGATCGTGGAATTGCACCAGGGCCGCCAATACCCCAAACACCACACCAACGAAGGTTCCCAGATAAGGGATGAAGCTGATCAGGCCGGCGACCATGCCGATCACCATGGCGGTATTCAGGCCGACGAGGCCCAGGCCAACGCTGTAGATGATTCCCAGCACCACCATCACCGAAAGCTGCCCCCGCAGGAACGCGCCCAGCACCTCGTCGGATTCCCGTGCCAGCCGCGCCGCCGTGGGCAGTATCCGACGCGGTAGGAGATCGGCGATGCCGACCACCAGTCGGTCCCAGTCCCGCAACAGATAAAAAGTCACTACCGGAACCAGAAGCGCGTTCATAAGCCAACCGAGAATGGCCGCTCCCGAACGGGTGATGGAGCCGGCCACCGCGGCAGCGATGCCACCGGTCCTTCCCCAGTCGCGGCGTACCAGTTCGATCACATCGCTGATGCCATACTCGGCTACGTCCACTCCCAACCAGCTTTCCAACCAAGGAACCAGACTGTCACGAATCCAGCCGAGATAACGGGGCAAATCGGCAAGAAATCGCGATACCTGGCGTTCCAAGGCCGGCACCAGAATCAGCAGCACCAGGGTCACGATCAGAATCAGCAGGGCGAATACGATAGTCACCGCCACGGTCCGTCCCAGTTTCCAGCTTTCCAGACGGTCCGCCAGGGGATCGGCCAGATAGGCGAGCAGAGCGCCGACGACGAAAGGGGTCAGGATCGGGGCCAGCAAATAGAGCAAACCGGCTAAAGCGGCAGGAATCAGCAGCCAAGAGCACAGCTGCGCTGGGGACATCTCCAGTCTCCAAGTTCGAGAGAGCAAGAAATCCCATTGTACAGCGCCGGGGGCGAAGCGCTAAAAAGCCCTGGACGGTCCAGGGCTGTGCGGGTTCAAAAACGTAAGTCACTCGAAAATTTCCCGGATGTGTTTGGGCAGCGATCTGAGCACTTCGGCCGCCTCGCCCTTGGAGACGTGACGACGCAACACGTCGAACACCGCTCGGGCGATCCTTTCGGCATCGACGTCGGGTTCCTGGGGAAAATCCTTGGCGATCAGCTCAAGGAACTCCTCCTTGTGGCGAATCTTCATGGGCACCTTGGAGGGATCCCAGCCCTCGTAGTAGATCCCCCGAATCAGCATGGGAAGTTCCGCCGCCAGGTGGGCCGATTCGTCCACGGTCAGGCGGTCGCGCAAATGATGGAGCACCGAGCGCAGGGCGTGATAGGCGCGGTAGCGGTTGTCGGTTCCCAGCTCCCGCTCGATCTCCTTCAGCCATTCGAAGGTTTTCTGGACGGTTCGCTCGATGGGTTCGAAGTTGGACATGATCGGCCTCCGCGTTTGGTGAATCCTCTTGATTTTCGATTGGGGCGGAAGACTGGATTTCAAGCGGGGGATTCCAAATAATAGCGGCTGCGATCGATAGAACGAATTGTGGAGGAAAGCACGATGGCAAAGCGCGTTTTGCTGCTGGCGGGGGATTTCGCCGAGGATTACGAGGTCATGGTGCCGTTTCAGATGCTGATCCTGGCCGGCCACCGGGTGGACGCGGTCTGCCCCGGCAAACGGGCCGGCGAGACGGTCAAAACCGCGGTCCACGACTTCGAGGGCGACCAGACCTACACCGAGAAACCGGGGCATCGCTTCACCCTCAACGCCGACTTCGACGCCGTCGATCCGGCCGCCTACGACGGCCTCGTGATTCCCGGCGGCCGCGCCCCGGAATACCTGCGCCTGGAGCCGAAGGTCCTGGACTGGGTGCGCCACTTCGCCGAGGCGGAAAAACCCATCGCCGCCATCTGCCACGGCGCCCAACTGCTCACCGCCGCCCGGGTGGTCGAGGGCTACCGGATCAGCTGCTATCCGGCGGTGGCCCCGGAAGTGGAGCTGGCCGGCGCCGAATACGTCGGCCCCAACGCCGACTATTCCAACGCCCATGTGGACCGGCACTTCGTCACCGCCCCAGCCTGGCCCGCCCACCCCGAATGGATGCGCCGCTTCCTGGAGTTGCTGGGCACCCGGATCGAGCCGTGACCCGAGAGGAATTGCTGGCCCAGATGCTGCGCGCCGACGAACTGGGCATCCGCCTGGAGATCGTCGGCGATCTGCCCATCTGGGAAGCCCAGCCGGTCTGGCGGCATCAGAAACACGTCGAAAGGATCGCCAACAGCATCCGCAAAGGCACCGGCGACTGCGGCTGCGTCCATGCCTTGGACGTCTATATCCAGTTTCCCAACGGTCTCAAACGGCCGGACATCGCCATCTTCTGCCGGGAACCGCCGGAAGAACAACAGGACCGTGCCCTGACCCTGATCCCCGAGGCGGTGGTTGAGGTGGTCAGCCGCGGTTTCGAGGCCAAGGATCTGGAAATCGGCCCGCCGTTCTACCTGTCCCAGGGGGTCAGGGACGTTGTCGTCTTCGATCCCACCACCCTGCTGGTGCTCCACGTGCGCCGGGAGAAGACCCGGCGGCTGGTGTCGCCGGTGGACCTCACCCTGGAATGCGGCTGTGAAATGACAGTCTAAAGCGCTTCGAGGGCTTCCTGCAGGGTGCGCACCGGGACGATCTCCATCGCCTCGATGGCCTGCCTCGGGGCGTTGGCGGCGGGCACGATCGCCCGTCGGAAGCCGTGCTTGGCCGCCTCGCGCAGGCGTTCCTCGCCGTGGGGGACCGGACGGACCTCGCCGGTGAGGCCGAGCTCGCCGAAGATCACCCAGTCACGGGGCAGGGGCCGGTCCCGCAGGCTCGACAGCACCGCCGCCACCACCGCCAGGTCGCCGGCGGTTTCGGCCAGACGCATCCCGCCCACCACGTTGACGAACACGTCCTGACCGGCCAGGGATACGCCGCCGTGGCGGTGGAGGACGGCCAGCAGCATCGCCAGGCGGTTGTGCTCCATGCCGACGGTGATCCGGCGGGGATTGCCCAGGGGGCTGTCGTCCACCAGGGCCTGGACCTCGATCAGCAGCGGGCGGCTGCCTTCGCGGATCACGCTCACGGCGCTGCCGGGCGCTTCGTCGATCTGGCGCGACAGAAAGATCGCCGAGGGATTCTTCACCGCCTTCAAGCCCCCCTCGGTCATGGCGAACACCCCCAGCTCGCCGGTGGCGCCGAAGCGGTTCTTCACCGCCCGCAGCACCCGGAAGCGGCTGCCGGCCTCGCCCTCGAAGTACAGCACGGTATCGACCATGTGCTCCAGCACCCGCGGCCCTGCCAGGGCGCCCTCCTTGGTTACGTGCCCCACCAGGAACAGGGCCATCTGCCGCCCCTTGGCCAGCCGCACCAAACGGGCGGCGCACTCACGCACCTGGGCCACGGAACCGGGGGCCGAGGACAGCTCGTCGCTGTAGACCGTCTGGATCGAATCGATCACCAGGACTTCCGGGCGCTCGCGCTCGGCGATGGCGACGATCCGCTCCAGGGCGGTCTCGGCCAGCACCGGCACCCGGCGGCAGTCGGCGCTGAGACGGGCCGCCCGCAGTCCCACTTGCTGCACCGATTCCTCGCCGGTGGTGTAAAGAATCTTGACACCGGCGCTCAGGGCGGCGGCCGTCTGCAGCAGCAGGGTGGACTTGCCGATGCCGGGATCGCCGCCGATGAGCACCGCCGACCCCCTCACCAGCCCGCCGCCCAGGACCCGGTCCAGCTCCCCGGAACCGGTGGCGATGCGGGCCACTTCGACCGCCTCGACCTCCCCCAACGGCACCACTTCGGTCTGACCGGCGGCGCCGGCGTAACCGGAAAACCGGGACGGCTTGCCCTCGGCCACCGTCTCCACCAGGGTGCTCCAGGCCCCGCACCCGGGGCAGCGGCCGGCCCACTTGGGCTGGGTATGGCCGCATTCGGTGCAGCTATAGACGACCTTGGCGCGCGCCATTTTCCCGGCTCGGTTCGCTGACGACGCGCGGCACCCGGGCGGTGATGCCGCACATCAACGTATAGGGAATGGTGCCGGCCCGGGCGGCGATCTCCTCCACCGGCAGCGGCGGGCCCCACAGGGTCACCGCGTCCCCCGCCGCGGCCGCCGGATGGTCGGTCAGATCCACGGTGATCAGATCCATCGACACCCGGCCCACCACCGGCACCCGCCGCCCGCCGATCCACACCGGCGTTCCCGGCCGCACCTCGCGCGGATAGCCGTCACCGTAACCGGCGGCGACCACCCCCAGGCGGGTCGGGCGCGAAGCCGTCCAGGCACCGCCGTATCCCACCGCCTCGCCGGCCGCCAGAGCGCGCACGGCGATCAGACGACTGCGGAAGGCCATCGCCGGCCGCAGGCCCAGCTCCGCCCCGGTTCGATCAGGGAACGGCGAGACGCCGTAGAGCATTAGGCCGGGGCGCACCCATTGGTAATGACTGCGGGGACAGGCGAGGATGGCAGCGGAATTGGCGGTGCTGCGCGCCAGGCCACCCCCCCGGGTGAGGCGGTCGAAACGATCGAGCTGGCGGGCGGTCTCCGGACGCCGGGGATCGTCGGCACAGGCCAAATGGGTCATCAGCACCGGCTCTCGCGCCTTCAGGAGCGCCAGGGCGGCGCGGAACCCGGCCTCGTCCAGCCCCAGCCGGTGCATACCGCTGTCGAACTTGAGCCAGGGTCGCACCCCGGCCGGCAGGAAGGCCAACTGGCCCGGATCGTGGATCACCGGTTCCAGACGGTAGCGGGCCGCGGCTTCCGCTTCGTCACAGTCGAAAAACCCCGCCAGCACCACGATGCGGTGGCCGATACCGGCACGGCGCAGGGCGACCCCCTCCTCCACCCGGGCGACGGCGAAGCCGTCGGCGGCCGCCAACGCCCGCGCCACCGCCACCAGCCCGTGGCCGTAGGCGTCGGCCTTGACCACCGCCAGCACCCGGGACCGCGGAGCCAGCGCCTGCACCCGCGCCAGATTGGC
>JALSSF010000218.1 GCA_026984375.1 Methylothermaceae bacterium
TGGCAGGCGCGCCGGGCGGCCTGAGGCGGTCCAGCGGCACCGGCCGGCCGCACAGATAGCCCTGGACGACGTCACAGCCCATGGCCGCCAGTTCGTCATACTGGCGGCGGGTCTCCACCCCCTCGGCGACGACCTGGAGACCCAAGTTGTGACCGAGGGCGATGACCGCCCCCACCACCTCCCGGTCTTCGGCATGATCGCTCATGCTCCGGATGAAAGACCGATCGATCTTGAGGGCGGCGATGGGCAGGCGGGTCAGGTAACTGAGAGAAGAGTAGCCGGTGCCGAAGTCGTCGATGCAGATCTCCACGCCCAATTCCTTCAGGGCGGTGAAAACGCGCATCGACCCTTCCGGGTCGTCCATGGCCACCGATTCGGTCAATTCCAGCTTCAACCAGCCCGCATCGAGTTCGTGTTCCGCCAACACCCGCCGCACCTGACGCACCAAATCCTGTCCCAGCTGGCGGGGGGAAATGTTGACTGCCACGGTCAGGTCCCCCGCCCGCAGCCCCAGCGCCCGAAGGCAACGGCGGTAGTCGGCGCCCACCTGGTTCAGTACCCACTCTCCCACCGGGACGATCAGACCGGTCTCCTCCAGCATGGGAATGAACTCGGCGGGGCTGACCGTCCCGTGTTCTGGGTGATTCCAGCGCAGCAGCGCCTCCAGGCCGATCACGCGACCGTCTTTCATCGCCACCTGGGGCTGGTAGTGGATCTCGAACTGATGCCGCTCCAGGGCGTTGTACAGGTCGTTCTCGAGCAACTGCCGGCGCTGACTCGGCCCGTGAACGTCCGGATCGTAGATGCACCAGCGGTTCCGGCCCTGTTTCTTGGCATGATACATGGCGATGTCGGCCTGGCTGATGAGGTCGTCGAGGGTCTCGGCGCCGCCGGGATAGAAGGCGACGCCGACGCTGACCGTGACCGAGCGCTCCAGCTCCCCGAGCACGAAGGGCTGGCGGAAACGCTCCATGATCTTATCCACCACGACGGCGGCGTCCTCCCGGCTTTCCAGATCGTTGAGAATGACGGTGAACTCGTCGCCGGAAAGCCGGGCCACGGTGTCGCCGATACGTGGCGCCTCGCGCTTGCGCAGACAATGCTGCAGGCGCCGGGCCACCTGCTGTAGCAATCGGTCGCCGGTCTGATGCCCCAGGGTGTCGTTGATGGTCTTGAACCGGTCCAGGTCCACCATCAGCAACGCCATCCACTTGCCGTTGAAGCGGGTGCGCAGCATGGCCTGTTTGAGCTCGGCCCGGAACATCAGGCGGTTGGGAAGCTCGGTCAGATGGTCGAAGTGCAACAACCGCTCCATACCCTTGCGCTGCACGATGAATTCCGACAGATCGGCGAACACCGCCACGTAATGGCTCACCCGGCCCGTCTCGTCGGTGACGGCGTTGATCCGCAGCCATTCCGGATACACCGAACCGTTCTTGCGCCGGTTCCAGATCTCCCCCTGCCACTGGCCGGTCTCTTTGAGGCTGCGCCACATTTCCTCGTAGAACCCCTTGTCGTGGTGGCCGGAGCTGAACACCTTCGGCGTTTTGCCGATCAACTCCTCCCGGCTGTATCCGGTGATCGTGGTCAGGGCTTCGTTGACCAGGACGATCCGCTTGTCGGCGTCCGTGATCAATATCCCCTCGGCGCTGCTCTCGAACACCTGGGCGGCGATCCGGAGATCGGCTTCGTCCTGGCGGAGGCGCTCGCACCGGCGCCGGTGGGACACCGCCAGACCCATCACTTCGGCGAATTCTTTCACCAGATGCTCGTCCTCGGCGCTGAAGGGCTCACCGTCCTCGCGGTCACACAGATAGACACGGCCGTAGACCTCGTCCCGATGGCGGATCACGGCCGCCACCAGGGATTTCATGGGGGGATGTCCCGGCGGAAACCCCGTCGCCCCCGGATGGGCGGCCATGTCCCGAAGCCGCAGAGAACCGCTCCGGGACAACGGCTCCCCGAGCAGACCCTTGCCTTGCGGCAGCCGGCCGATGGCCGCCGCCTCGGCTTCGGACAGACCGGTGTGGATGAAATCGGCGATCCCCCCGTCCGCGTCCAGCACCACCAGGGCGCCGTAACGGGCACCCACCAGGGCAGTCAGGGTGTCGAGGGCGTTTGTGAACAGATCGGCCTCGTGGGGAAAACGCACGGCCCGGTACAACATGTCCCGCAGGGCGGTGTTCAGACGCCGCAGGCGTCCGGCGTACTCAGACAGACGATCGAAGCGTTGTTGAAACCGCTCCTCGAGCAGGCGGACTTCCCGCCGCAGCGAACCGAACCGCCGTAACACCGCATCCAGCAGGCTCGCCGGCGTGACCGCACCGACGAACCGCCCCTGGTCGTCGATCACCGCCAACGCCCCGGCCCGCTCCCGTTGCAGACGGCGCCAGGCCACCTCCACCGCATCGTCCGGTCGCAGCGGCGGAGGCGGCGGCCGCAGCAACAGATCCATGAAGATACGCCCCGGACGGGCGGCGATCTGCTCCGGCGTCACCAACCCCAGGAACAGCGGGCAGCCGCGGCGCTCGAACACCGCGAACACGGTGGTGTCCGGCAGCTCGGTCAGCAGGGGGCGGTCGTCGGGGGCGACGAAACAAACCCGGTCCCAGAGCGCCTCGCGCACCACCAGCGGCCGCCGCAAAGCGGCCTGCAACGCGTTTCCGACGTCCATGGATCAGGCCCGTTGGGAGGCGGTACGGTGGGCCATGGCGCCCAGTTCGCTCGCCAAACCGAACAGGTTCTGGCTGGCGACGGCGGTGGCCTCGGCGTCCCGGGCCACCTCGCCGGCGGCGTCACGGATCCGTCCCACGCGGTCGCGGACCTGCTCGGTGACCTGGGACTGCCGTCCGACCGCATCGGCCACATCCAGACTCACGACCTTGATGTCGTCGATGCACCGGATGACACGCTGCAGGTGATCGCCGGCGCTTTTGGCCCGCTCCACACTCCGACGGGCGGATTCGCAACTGGCCTGCATGGCAGACACCGCCGCGCGTGTCCCGCGCTGCAAGTTCTCCACCAAGTGCTGAATCCGGTGGGTGGACTCCTGGGTGCTGGATGCCAGCTTGCGCACCTCGTCGGCCACCACGGCGAACCCCCGGCCCTGTTCGCCGGCCCGGGCGGCCTCGATGGCGGCGTTGAGCGCCAGCAGGTTGGTCTGGTCGGCGATGTCGCGGATCACGCCGATGACCATGCCGATGGCATCGCTTTCCTTCTCGACGTCGCGGATCACGCCGGCCGCGGTTTCCACTTCCGCCGCCAGCGCGGCGATCCCCTCGGCGGTCTCGCTGCTGATCCCTACCCCTTCTTTCGTGGCGTCGACCGCTTCCTCGGCCAGTTGAGCGGCATGGGCCGCGTTGCCGGCGATGCGGTGAACCATCCGGTTCAGTTCCTCGATGGCCTGGGCCAGCGCTTCCGTGGCCTCCAACTGGCGCTCGAGCAGCCGACTGGTATGGGCCGAGGCGTCGCGGTTCCGCTGCGCCGTGACCCGCGTCCTTCCGGCCATGTCCCGGAACCGCCCGCGCATGGTCCGGAGCCGGGCTTCCATGGACAACAGGGCCGTCCTCAGCTGGCCCGCCTCGTCGGAACGGCCGGCGTACACCAGGCAGGCCAGCGGATCGTCGCTGAATCGCCGTGACCACGCCACCACCTCCGCCAGCGGCGCCAACAGTCGGCGGCACAACAACCAGGCGGCCGGCAGCGCCAGGATCAGCGTCCCCCAGAACCCCCAGGGGGAAAACGCGTGCCCTGCCGCCGGCAGCGCCAACAGAGCGGCAAACCCGAAGGTCAGACGGTCGGCCAAGGGCAACGTGCGAGGCCGGCGGAACCGTCCTTCCCGGATGTCCCGGTACAGAGTCTCGGCACGCCGGCGCCATTCCGGCCTGGCTGCGACCCGTACCGACTCGTAGCCGACGATCCGGCCCGCCTCCACGACCGGGGAGACGAAAGCGTCCACCCAGTAGTGATCCCCGTCCTTGCAGCGGTTCTTGACGATGCCCATCCAGCTCTGGCCGGCTTCGAGCTTGCGCCATAGGCCGGCGAAGACCTCCGGCGGCATGTCGGGATGACGGACGACGTTGTGGGCCTTGCCGATCAGTTCCGCTTCGGAAAAGCCGGAAACTTCGACGAACGAGCGGTTGACATGCGTGATCCGACCCTTCGGATCGGTGGCGGAAATCAGCTCCTCGTCTTCGGGAACCGGGCGCTCCCGGCCGGTAACGGGTAGATTGACACGCATTGAACCTCCTCTTTCCAACAACCATGTCAACATAATGGAATTGTTGAAGATGCCGGGAGCGATTGCCATAAGAAAAATCCTTAAAATCAGGGCTGGACCACGCGGTAGCGAACCGCCAGCAGCGCCAGCTGGACGGTGTTGTCCAGGCCGAGCTTCTTGAGGATGCGGGTCTGGTGGACACCGACGGTCTTGCGGCTCAGATGCAACAGCCGGGCGATCTCCGCCACCGAACGGCCCTGGGCCAGCAACTGAAAGACCTCGAACTCCCGAGGGGTCAGACGCTGCAACGCATCCGGCGCTTTTTCCCGACGGGTCGCCAGGTGCGGATCGAGAAACGTCTCCCCAGCGGCCACCCGACGAACCGCCTCCACCAGAATTGCGGGACCGTGACGCTTGCACAGATAACCCAGAGCGCCGGCCTGCAGGGCCCGTCGCATCAGCAGGGTGTTTTCGTGCATGGTGAACACCAGCACCCGGGCGCCGCGATCACGCCGGCAGATGCGGCGCAGCAATTCGATGCCGCTGACGTCCGGCAGGGAGAGATCGAAGACGATGACGTCCGGCCGCAGGACCGCGATCAGCCGGTAGGCTTCGGCGCCGGTGCCGGCCTCGGCCGCCACCTCGATGTCAGCCACCGCTTCCAGATAACGTCGGTAGCCGCTGCAAACCACCGGATGGTCATCCACCAGGAGCAACCGAAGCGTTTCCATCCTTTTCCACCAAGGGCAGTTCGACGATCACCCGGACCCCCTCCCCGGGCCGGCTCTCCAGACGGAACGTCCCACCCAGGCATTCCACCCGTTCCCGCATGCCCATCAGGCCGAATCCCATGGCGTGGTCCGGCGGCAGCCCCCTGCCGTTGTCACGGACCAGCAGGTGAACCACATCGGGACGGCAGCGGGACGGGGGGAACCAATCCCTGCAGACGGGCGTGTCACAGCGGCGGTGGCGGCACAGACAGATCCGCACCGCCCTGGCGTCCGCGTGGCGTACCACGTTGGTCAGGCTCTCCTGGACGATACGATACAGAGCGATGGCATGATCGTCCGGCAGATCCTTCAGGTCACCGGCCAGAACCAGGGAAAAGGCGATGTCGGGATGATGCCTTCGATATTCGGCCACCAGTTCGCGCAGGGTGTCCGGCAGACCGAGCTGATCCAGCAACTCGGGCCGGAGGCGGTGCACCAGTTGCCGCACGGCGTCGTGAAGGTGATCCAGCACCTGTTCGATGACGCTCACGTGCCGCCGGATCCGGGAATCGCCCGCACCCAGGAGGCGGAGATGCTCGAGATCGGTCCTGAGCGCGACAAGGTACTGACCCAGTTCGTCATGGAGCTCCCGGGCCAGACGGTGGCGCTCCCGCTCCTGGAGCAGGAACAGGCGCCGGGTGAGAACCCGGTTCTCCCGCAGCAGCCGACTATGGGAATGAAGCAGCACCTCGAGCACCCGCGCCCGGGTGACCGCACCGAGAAAGTCTCCGCGGCCGTCGACCACCGGAAAATACCAACGGTCCGACAGATCCATGCAGCGGAGAACTGCCTCCAGGGGGCAGCACGCCGCCACCACGCACGGCAGCTTTTCCGGAAGCAGATCGGCGAAGATCCGATGGGGCGTTTCCGCCACCTCCCTGGCCGATACCAGTCCGAGAAAACGCCCGCCGTCACGGGAAGCGAACACCGCGTACAGACCACCGGCGGCATCCCGGGACGATCCGGGGCGGTCCTCCTCGGTCACCCGGCACAGTTGGGAAACCAGCGCGTCACGGGCGGTCAGAGAACACATCCTGGCGCCGGTCGCCGGTTTGAGCGGTCAGATCGACTTCGGTCTCGATTTCCAAATGAAGAATCTCCTCCTCCCCCATCAGGGGTTTGATCCGTTCCAGGACGAAAGTGACCAGCTGATCGCGGGGAAAACGGCGCAGAACCGTATCCCGCACGATCAGGTCGCTGACGATTTCGTCATCCAGTTCGATATGGACGAAAGGAGCCGCCATCAGCAGATGAAGCGCCTTGCGTATGGCGTGGCAGCCGACGCCCGCCCTCCGCCCCAGCACCAGGGCGTCCTGAACCGGCGGAATCCTGAATTCCCGGATCTGCACCCGGAGACGATGGACGGCGTCGACATCCAGCGAGCGAAGGGGTTCGGTTTTGTCGCGGTTCATGGGATCTCCAGGCGTGCCAGCAAATTCGTCAACTCCGGCTCCAGAGGGGCCTCGATCCTCATGATAGCGCCGCTGGCCGGGTGACGGAAACCCAAGCGCCAGGCGTGGAGAAACAATCGCCTCAGCCCCTGGCGCCGCCAGTGGCGGTTCGCCGCCTTGTCCCCATATCGCTCGTCGCCGGCGACGGGATGGCCCAGCCAGGCGGCGTGGACGCGGATCTGATGAGTGCGCCCGGTCAGCAGGCGGGCCTCGGCCAGGGTGGCCTCCTTCCCTTGCCCCAGGCGGCGGAACTCGGTCCGGGACGGCTTGCCCTCGGGATCGACCCGCACCAGGCGCTCGCCTCCCTGAAGGACGAACTTCCGCAGCGGGACGTCGACCGTCCGGCGTCGCTGGCGCCAGGTCCCGGTCATGAGGAGCAGATAACGCTTGTCGACGGCGTTCTCCCGCATCTGGGCATGGAGCGCTCGCAGTGCCGGACGTTTCTTGGCGATCAGAAGACAGCCGGAGGTGTCCCGGTCCAGACGGTGGACCAGTTCCAGAAACCGGGCATCCGGACGCACGCTCCGCAGGGCCTCGATCACCCCCCCTTCCAGACCGCTGCCACCGTGGACCGGCATCCCCGCCGGCTTGTCGAGCACCAGCAGGACCTCGTCCTCGTAAAGAACACGGTCCTCCAGGCGCCGTCCCATTCCCCGGGCCACTCCCGGATGCGCTGTCCGTTCCTCCAGAACCACCGGCGGCAGGCGGACGACGTCGCCGCAACGCAGCCGATACTGCGGCTTGACCCGACCTTTGTTGACCCGCACTTCTCCGGTGCGGAGCATGCGGTATATCCGGCTCTTGGGTACCCCCTTGAGGCGGGCGATCAGGAAATTGTCGATCCGCCGTCCGGCCTCGTCGCTTTGAATCTCCAGCCGACCCGGGGCGCTTTTTTCTTTCGCTTCAACAAGTTGTTCTTTCATGGATTTCGGAATCGGGGCTGTTATAATGAGTGGTCCAGCGTTCGAGAAAATCCCCCTGCCCCCGGCAGGCTTTCGAGCCGCCGGGGACGCTGCCGGATGGAACTCGGCTCTCGCCGTGACTTTCCAGAACCATGCACCGGCCCAAGGGTCATACAAGAAACAAACCCGCAGTCAAAAGACCCATTGTAAATTAATTGGTTTGAAACAGATGAAGCGAATGCCGACGCCGACGATTTGCCGGGCCCTCCTGGCGGACACCTGGTTCCACTCGTCCGCATTCACCGCCATGGCCGCGGTCGGCCTCACGGCCGTCGAGCCCGCACCGCGCGCATTCGCCACCCAGCAAAAGGATTACCGTAATGAAGAGAATGCTGATCAATGCGACGCAGCCGGAGGAGCTGCGCGTTGCACTCGTCGAAGGTCAGAAACTTTACGACTTTGACATCGAGGTTCCCTCCCGCGAACAGAAAAAGGCCAACATCTACAAAGGTATCATCACCCGAATCGAGCCCAGCCTGGAAGCGGCTTTCGTCAACTACGGCGCGGAACGCCACGGATTCCTCCCGTTCAAGGAAATCGCCCTGAGCTATCTCTCCAGGCCCCTGGATCCGGAACAGAGCCGTTCCGAGATCAAGGACCTCATCCACGAAGGCCAGGAGGTCGTGGTCCAGATCGAAAAGGAGGAACGGGGCAACAAGGGCGCGGCCCTGACCACCTACATCGCCCTGGCGGGCAGCTATCTGGTCCTGATGCCCAACAACCCCAGGGCGGGCGGCATCTCCCGCCGCATCGAAGGGGAAGCCCGCGGCGACCTGCGGGAGATCGTCGCCTCCCTTAACATTCCGGAAGGCATGGGCCTGATCGTCCGCACCGCCGCCGGCGGCAAGACCGCCGAGGAACTGCAGTGGGACCTCAACTACCTGCTGCAACTGTGGGAGGCCATCGAGCGCTCGGCCCGATCACGCCCGGCCCCGTTCCTGATCTTCCAGGAGAGCAACGTCATCATCCGCGCCCTGCGCGATCACCTGCGGGCCGACATCGACGAAATCCTCATCGACAACCCGGCCACCTACCGCATGGTGCGCAATTTCCTCCAGCAGGTGATGCCCCACTTCATCCACAAGGCCAAACTGTATGAGGATTCGGTTCCCCTGTTCAGCCGCTTCCAGATAGAAAGCCAGATCGAACTGGCCTACCGCCGCGACGTTCCCCTGCCTTCCGGCGGCACCATCGTCATCGATCACACCGAAGCCTTGACCAGCATCGACATCAACTCGGCCCGTGCCACCAAGGGGGGCGACATCGAGGAAACCGCCTTCCACACCAACCTGGAGGCGGCCGAAGAAATCGCCCGCCAACTGCGCCTGCGCGACCTGGGTGGGCTGTTCGTGATCGACTTCATCGACATGACCTCGCCCCGGCATCAGCGGGCGGTGGAGAACAAGCTGCGGGAGGCCACCAAGAGCGACCGGGCCCGAATCCAGATCGGCCGCATCTCCCGTTTCGGTCTGCTGGAGATGTCGCGTCAACGGCTGCGCCCTTCCCTGGGGGAATCCAGCCTGATCCCCTGCCCCCGCTGCCAGGGCCAGGGCATGATCCGCAGCACCGAATCCCTCGCTCTCGCCATCCTGCGCATCATCGAAGAGGAGGCCATCAAGCCCAACACCGGTAAGGTGGTGGTCCATCTACCCATCGAGCCAGCCACCTATCTCCTCAACGAAAAGCGCCAGATGCTAGAACAGATCGAAAAGCGCCACGAGGTGACCGTGGTCATCATTCCTTCCCGGCATCTGGAGACCCCGGCCTACGAGATCCAGCGCCTTCGCAGCAGCGAAGAGACCGAGCAGCCCAGCTACGAGCAGATTCCCGAAGCGAAACGGGAGCTGCCGGAATTCGCCACCGAAGGGGGACGGAAGGTGGAGGAACCGGCGGTCAAGGATTTCCTGCCCACCACCCCGGCACCGATCCGCAGCAAGGCGTCCTCCACCGACCTGATCAAACGGTTCTGGCAAAAACTCATCGGTGGCGCCCGCACCGCCGCACCGGACCCCGAGACCCGGGCCGAACTCCCGCCACCCGAACGGGAGGCGGAATCCCAGCGCGGCCGCCGGCACAGCCGCAAAGGGCGGAACAGCGAAGCCAAAAGTGCGGCACCAACCCCCCGGAACGCCTCGGGGGAAACCCCGCCGGAAGAAACCGCTCAGACACCGGCGCGGCGCCGTTCCTCGCGGCGCGGAGGCGCCCGGCGCCGGCGCGGCGGCCGGAGAACGGCCCAGAACGCCCAATCCCGCACCAGGGAGGCGACGCCGGATACGAAGGAGGCGAAACCGGCCACGGAAACCGCAACCGACAAACCAGCGGCGGCATTGCCGCCTCCCGAGACGACCGCTCCCACCAGGACGGACGAAGCGAACGGAGAGCCGACGAAATCCACGGCCGAGGAAGAATGATTCAGGCGTAGAGGCTGAGCAGGCGGTTACCCGTGGCCGCTGACCGCCGCGGGCTTTCGTCCTCGGGAACCGCCGATGCATCCTCCCGGAACGGTTGCCGACCGGGCGGGTGATCGCCGGAACGGTTTTCCTGGGAACCGGTTTGATCGCCGCTGAACTGCTGCCCCACTTCCACCTGGGCCGGCGGGAGCTGCTGACCGGCGAACAGTTCCCGCAGGCGCGGCAAGGCCGCCTCGAGCGCCTCCCGAACCACCGCGTGCGGGGAAGCGAACTGAATCGTGGTCTGGTCCTCCTGGACCTGGATCCGTACCGCCACCGGGCCGAGGTGGCGGGGATGGATCTGCAGCTCCGCCGTCTGGACGTCATTGTCCCGGAGCCAGAGCAGCCGTTCCCCCAAGGCATCGGGCCATTGGGGATGATCGATCGACCGGGCGACGGTCGCCGCAGGAACGGATCGGGGAAAACTCCTATCCGGCGCGGGAGCGGTGTCCTTCACCGCTTCCGGTTGGAAGACTTCAGCCGGACGGACCGACGCCACTTCCGGCCCGGACGGCTTCTCGGGAGCCGGCACTTCCGGCGGTTTCACCGTCGAAGCCTCCGGCTCCCGCTCCGGGGCGGACGGCTTCTCTGGAAGCGACATTTCCGGCTTCGCTGCCGATGGGGCCATCTCGGCCCCGGACGGATCCATCTCCGTCCCTTCGTTCGAGGGCGGTGCCACCGGAACGGCGACCGCCTCCGTCACGGGCACCGCCGGCTTCTCCCTTCCTGTGGCCGGAGATAGGGAATTCGCTTCCGGCAAAGCCGTCACCAGCTCCAGAAGCCGGCTCGCCGGACCTTCCCCTGACACGTCACCGACCTCCCGCTTCAGGATGCCGGTCGTTTCGCCCCCCCCGTCATCGTTCCCGCCGCCTTCCGCCTCCCGGAACACGCTCTGCAGCACCGGCCCGAGGGCGGCCATGAGATCGGCCAACTCGGCGTCAGATTCCGGTACCCCTCTATTCGGCGGCGGTACCGACCGATCCGGTGCCTGGGCCTGGATCTGTACCCGGGCCGCCAGGGCGCGCAGTTCGCTCATCCAGGACGGCACCGTATCCTCGGCGGGGGCAACGGGCACCGGAACGCTTCCGTCCCCCAACTGCGGTGGCCGGGATGCCGTCCGGGTGTCCAGGGGCAATTGGCCGACACCCCGTTCCCCCATGAGGTCGGAGAGCCGGGACAGAAGCTGCTGAAACGCCTTGTCGGTCATGGGGTTCTCGCCGCCGGCCGCCGGGGCGGTCCCGGGCAGCAAGTCGTTCAACACCGAGGCCAGTATTCCACCGAGATCCAGCTGCATGATCGTGCTCCTGTCGCCTGTTCGTTCCAAAGTGAGGCAAATCCGGGGCCAACCTCAGTCGGCCCGGGTCTTGCGGTAACGGGCGGCGCTGCGGTCATCCAGTTCGGCCTGCTGACGCCGCTCCCGGCTACGGTTCTCCTCATGCCGGAGCCGATCCTGGAATTTCCCCACCCCGCGCAGGCGGCAGTGCAGTTGCCGCCAGTGGCGTTCCAGGGCGGCATGTCGTTGCCGCATCTGCTGCAACACCGTCTGCTGTTCCTCGATCGCCTGTCCCAGATTGGCCAGGAAGGCGCGATACGCCTGCAATTGCCCGGCGTTCATCACCGAGTCCTGCCGCTGCATGCGGGCGGCGTACTCGCGGCGGAACCGCCGCAAGGTTTCCAGCCGCTCCTCGGCCTGCGCCAGTTCCCGGGCGGCCTCGGTCATGGCCCTGGCCGCCTCCGCCTCTTTGCGGGCCATGAAGTCCCTGACCGGTTGCAGGCGTTGACTGCGCTTCATGCTTCGGCCATCAGGCGTTCCAGTGCGGCCACACTGTCGGCCAGACTCACCGCCTCGTCCATCCCCTGTTGCAGAAACTGGGCGATCTTCGGCTCCAGGGCGATGGCCCGGTCGATTCTGGGATCGGAACCCGCCTGATAGGCCCCCAGGGTGATGAGATCGCGGTTGCGCTGGTACAGGGCATGGATCTGTTTCAAGCGACGGGCGGCGTCGAGCTGGGAGGCGGGCACGATGTCCGCCATCACCCGGCTGATGGAGCGTTCGACGTCGATGGCGGGATAATGGCCCGATTCGGCCAGTTCCCGCGACAGGACGATATGACCGTCGAGAATGCCGCGGGCGGCATCGGCGATGGGATCGTTGGTGTCGTCCCCTTCGGCGAGCACGGTGTAGAAGGCGGTGATGGAACCGGTACCGGCCTCGCCGCAGCCGGCCCGCTCCACCAGGCGCGGCAGTTTGGCGAACACCGAGGGGGGATAACCCTTGGTGGCGGGCGGCTCGTCGATGGCCAGGGCGATTTCCCGCTGGGCCTGGGCGTAACGGGTCAGCGAATCCATGAGCAGCAGCACGTCCATGCCCTGGTCGCGGAAATGCTCGGCGATGGCGGTCGCCGTCATGGCGCCGTGGAGACGCATCAGGGGCGGCTGATCCGCGGGCGTGGCCACGACCACGGCTCGGGCCAGGCCGGCGGATCCGAGAATGTGATGGACGAAGTCGTTCACCTCCCGCCCCCGCTCGCCGATCAACCCCACCACCACCACGTCGGCGCTGGTGTAGCGGGTCATCATTCCCAACAGCACGCTCTTTCCCACCCCGGTGCCGGCGAACAATCCCAGACGTTGACCCCGTCCCACCGTCAGCAGGGCATTGATGGCCCGGATCCCCACGTCCAGCGGCTCGGTGATGGGCTGGCGCAGCAGCGGATTCAAGGGTCGGCCCTGGAGCGGCCGGGTGGTCTCGTAGACCAACGGTCCCTTGCCGTCGATGGGGTTGCCGGCGCCGTCCAACACCCGGCCCAGCAATCCCATGCCCACCCGGGCGGAACTGGGTTTGCCGCTGGGAATGACCCGGCATCCCGGTTCCAGGCCGTAGACGTCCCCCACCGGCATCAGATACAACTGTTCCTGGGCGAAGCCCACCACCTCGGCCTCGATGCGTTCCCGATAGGCGGTCTCCACCCAGCACTTGCCGCCGACGGGGGCCTGGCAGCCGACGGCCTCCAGAGTGAGGCCCACCATCCGTGACAGCCGGCCCTCCACCACCAGAGGAGGCGATTTGACCTGCTGGCGCAGATGCTGCAAGCGCCGGCGCCATACATCTTTACGGTTCCAGTCGGGCCGGTTCATTTTGCCTCCTCCGCGGGAGGATCGTCGCGCCGCTCCCCCCCGAAGCTGGCGGCGATGACCGCCGCCAATCGGGCCTCGACGGTGGCGTCGATCCGGGACACCTCGGTCTCGACCCGGCAGCCGCCGCGACTGATCAGCGGATCCTCGACGATCTTCCAGGGAACGCGGCTTTGATCCAGATTCAGGGCCGAACGCACCAAGGCCGCGTCTTCCGGATGCATGGTCACGGTGGCGGTACGCTGAGACAGCGGCAACAGTCCCACCGCCTCCCGGACCACGGCCACGATCTGTCCCGGATCGGTCTTCAGTTCGCGGCGGATCAACTGGCGGGCCACGGCGATGGCCAGGGCCGCCAGCGCCTCCTCGACCTCGCGGTCCAGTTGTTCCAGGGGCTCGGTCAGGGCGGCCATGAGGCGACCGAGATATTCGGCCTCCCGGGCCAGGGAGCGTTCCGCCGCCGCCCGGCCCTCGGCCTCTCCCTTGTCGCGCCCTTCCCGGTAGCCCTGTTGGAAACCCTTGTCGTAGCCCTCCTTGTAGCCCTCCTGACTGCCCTTGTCGAATCCTTCCCGGTAGCCGGCCTCGCGCCCTTCCCTGGCGGCCTCTTCGAAGGCCTGGCGCTGCATGGCCTCCAATTCTTCCGCGGTCGGGACCGGCGGCGGCTCGGCGGTTTCCTCCGGACCGGGGTCCGGGCTGAGGTCCTGCTCCAGGGCCTCGGCGAAGCTGTCTGCAGGCGTCATCTCCGGCAGCCGCCAAGGAGTGGCCTGTTCGAGCTCGGCTTCGGTGAACGTGTCCTTAGATGAGTTCATCGCCGCCACCGCCCAGGGCTATTTCACCGGCATCCGCCAACCGGCGGGCGATCTGCAGAATCTCCTTCTGGGCTGCCTCCACCTCGCTGAGCTTGGCGGGGGGCGACGCTTCCAGATCGTCACGCAGCATTTCCGCCGCCCGCCGCGACATGTTGGCGAAGATCTTTTCCTTGAGGGCCTCGTCGGCGCCGCGCAAGGCCAGCAACAGGGTGTCGGTGGAGACCTCCCGCAACAGGGTCTGGATGCTGCGGTCGTCGAGTTTGGCCAGATCGTCGAACACGAACATCTTGTCCTGAATCTGGATGGCCAGGTCCGGGGCCTTTTCCTCCAACTGGTCCATGACCTGGGCCTCCACGCTGCTCTCCACCATGTTGAGGATCTCGGCGGCCCGATCGATGCCGCCGATGGTGGACGACTTGACGTTCTTGCCCGACAGCTGGCGTTCCATGATGGCGTCCAGCTCCCGGAGCGCGTCAGGCTGCACCGATTCCAGGGAAGCGATGCGCATGACCAGGTCCGGGCGCATGTTTTCGGGCAGATACCCCAGGACCGCCGCCGACAGGGGCGGGTCGAGCATCGACAGGATGATGGCGATGATCTGGGGATGCTCGAGACGGATCAGCTCGGCGATGGCACGCGGCTCCATCCATTTGAGCTGCTCGATGCCGCGGCTGTGGCGGCTGAGCAGGATCCGGTCGATGACGGCGCCGGCCCGGTCCTCGCCCAGCGCTTCGGTCAGGACGTTGCGGATGTACTCGTCCGAATTCAGGCCGAGGGCGGTCTGGTCGCGGATATGTTCCAGGAACACCTCCACCACCTGCTCCACCACTTCGCCGCGAATGTTCTCCAGGGTGGCCATCGCCATCCCCAGCATCTGCACCTCCTTGGGCTCCAGATGCTTGAGCACCGCCGCCGCGTGCTTCTGGCCCACCGCCAGCAGCAGCAGGCCGGCCCGGTCGGTTCCGTTCAAATCGTCAATTTGCGGCATCTTCCGCCACCCAGTTCTTGATGACCTGCACCACCCGATCCGGGTCCTCGTCGATCAGGCGGCGGACGAAGGCCAGGCGTTTCTCGTAACTCTGCGGTCCTTCCAGCATCAGCAACTCCTCGCTTTCTTCCTCCAGGGACAATCGTTGTTCCTCACCTTCCTCCTGCCCCTCTTCCGCCTCGCCGTCTTCTTCATCCTCCGACGCCGTTTCCGGTTCCGGCGGTGGTGGGAACAGGGCTCTCAGTAACGGACGCAGGACGGCGAACACCAGGATCAGCACCACCAGCAGGGCGAGCAGATACTTGGCCGCCGTCCATATCCAGGGTTGTTGCCAGAGGGGGAGAGGGGGGGGAGCGATCCCCTCGTTGCCGTGGAAGGCCACGTTGGTCACGGTCACCCGGTCGCCGCGGCTGGCGTCGTAGCCGACCGCCTGCTTCACCAGAGCGGTGAGGTTGTTGAGTTCTTCCTGGGTGTAGGGACGGGTCACGACGCTGCCGTCCTGTTGGACGAGGCGCAGGTTGTCCACCGCCACCGCCACGGTGATGCGGCGGATCTCGCCGGTGGGCTGCTGGACGTGGCTGACGGTGCGGTCCAGTTCGTAGTTGCGCACCAGTTTCTTCTGCACTTCCAGGGGATGGTCTTCCGCCTTGCCCTCGGCGCCCTTGGCCACCTCCGGGGCGGTTCCGGCGGCGGGGGGCTGATTGGTCAAGGCCCCGGGAACCCCCCGCACGGCGTCATAGCGCTCCTGCTTTTCTTCCTGCTCCTCGCTGCGCAGAGCCGGCAGATCGGGGTTGTACAGCTCCTCGGTGCGTTCGACCCGGGTGAAGTCGATGTCGGCCGCCACCTGCGCCCTGAGGGCGTCGCGGCCCACCAGGGGCGTCAGCAGGGTTTCGATGCGTTCCAGCAAATAGGACTCGACCTTCTTCTTGTACTCGAACTGCTTGTCGGTCAGGGACAGTTCGTCGGGATTGAGATCCCGGTCGTTGAGCAGGTGGCCGTACTGGTCCACCACGGTCACCCGCTTCGGGTCCAGCCGGGGCACCGCGGCCGCCACCAGATGGACGATCGCCTTGACCTGGGAATGGGTCACCTCGTGCCCGGGCGCCAACTGGAGCAGCACCGAGGCGCTCGGCGGTTTGCGCTGGCGCACGAAGACCGATTCCTTGGGCAGCGCCAGGTGGACCCGGGCGGCCTTCACGCCCTCGAGGGTCATGATGGACCGGGCCAGCTCCCCTTCGAGGGCGTGCTGGAACCGGGCCTTTTCCAGGCTGCGGCTGACCCCGAACCCGGGATCCTTCTCCAGAATCTCGAATCCCTGCCCGTCGTTGCGGGGCAGGCCTTGGGCCGCCAGGCGCAGCCGCAGCTCATGGACCTCCTCGGCCGGCACCAGGATGGTGCCGCGCCGGCGGTCGATGCGATAGTCGGCCTGGAGTCGGTCCAGCGCCTCCAGGATCTCCCCGGCCTGATTCTCGTTCAAATCGAGGAACAGGGGCTTGTATTCCGGCGTCCGGGCCCACAACAGCATCGCCACGCCGATGGCGACCACCATGGCCACCAGCGCCATCAGGCCGATGCGCCGGCCCCAGGAGAGCTCCCGCCAAGTCTTGACGACCGGGTTGACCTCGATCGCCTCGGTGTCGTCGGTGGCCGCCAGTTCCTGCCCGGCTCCCGGCACCAGCGCCCGGTCCTGCTCGGGGCCGGCGCCGGAGTTGTCGTTGGTCGTCGCCAGTTCCATCGTGTTCAGAATTTCCCTACATCTGCATGTTCATGATGTCTTTGTAGGCCTCGACCAGTTTGTTGCGCACCTGCACCATGGCCTGAAAGGAAACGCTGGCCTTCTGCAGCGACACCATGACCTCGGCCAGGGGCACGTCGGTCTCGCCCTTTTCGAAGGCCTTGGCGAGTTCGCTGGCCTGCTGCTGGGTCTGGTTTACGGTGTCGATGGAGTTTTTCAGCAAAGCGGCGAAATCGGTGGTCTGCGGTTCCGCCGGCGCCTTGTTGGCGGCCTGGTCCCGCAACAGCCGCATCTGCGCCAGGACTTCGTTGACATCCGTCGGGCTCATCGTTTTCGACCTCTCTTCGAAATCGGTGCCGGACAAGCGGCAATTTCAACTACCCTTATCAAGCCTAGCAGTTTTCATACCAGCCGCCTCAACAGGGCACGCTGATCCCGGCGCGACGCATCTTGGCCAGCTTGTAGCGCAAGGTCCTGGGACTGATCCCCAGCCGCTTGGCGGTCGACTTGCGGCTGCCGTTCTCCTCCCTCAGGGTCTCGAGGATGATCTGTTCCTCCACGGAACGCAGCCCCTCCTCCAAACCGGCCGGCCGGGTGGGCGGCGTCGGCAGGGACTGGAATTCGCCCTCGTCCAGGATCAGGTCGTCCGGACCGATGGGGCCGGTGGGATTGAGAATCAGGGCACGCTGAACGACGTTCTCCAGTTCCCGGACGTTGCCGGGCCAGTGGTAAGCCTGCAATTTGCGCAGGGCGGCGGCCGACAGGCACGGCAGCGGCTTGCCGCCGTGACGCTTCAACAGCGCCCGGGCCAGCCCGGGAATGTCCTCCTTGCGTTCGCGCAGCGGCGGCAGCGACAGGGGAAACACGTTGATGCGGTAGAACAGGTCTTCCCGGAAGCGTCCCTCGCCGACCGCTTCACGCAGATTCCGGTTGGAAGTGGCCAGAATGCGCACGTCCAGCTTCAGGGTGCGCCGCCCGCCCAGACGCTCCACCTCCCGCTCCTGCAGCACCCGCAGCAGTTTGGCCTGAAGCGGCAGGCTCATCTCGGATATTTCGTCCAGCAGCAGGGTGCCGCCCTGGGCGATCTCGAACTTGCCCGGCGTCGCCTGCACCGCTCCGGTGAACGCCCCCTTCTCGTAGCCGAACAGCTCCGCCTCCAGCATGTTCTCGGGAATGGCGGCGCAATTGATGGCCACGAAAGGCCCGTCGCGGCGCGGGGAATGACGGTGGAGATAGCGGGCGATCACCTCCTTGCCGCTCCCGGATTCCCCCAGGATCAGGACCGTGGCGTCGGTCCCGGCCACTTTCTGCGCCAATTGGTACACCCGCCGCATGGCGGGGGATTCCACCGCCTCCAGGTGGGCGTGGGTGGACAGGGCCAGATAGCGCCTGGCCTGTTGCACCAGGGTTTCGGCCTCGAAGGGCTTGACCAGGTAGTCGCACGCCCCGGCCCGGATCGCTTCCACCGCCTGCTCGATGGTACCGTAGGCGGTCATCAGCAGCACCGGCAGGTCGGGCCAGCGTCGCTTGATCCGCCCCAGCAGGACACGGCCATCCATGGGGGCCATCCGGACGTCGCTGATCACCAGCCCGACCGGATGCCGTTCCAGAAACGCCAGGGCCTCGGCCCCGTCCCCCGCCCGGGCCACTTTCCAGCCGGCCAATTCCAGGGTGTCCTTGAGGGCTTCACCCAGGGCTCGGTCGTCTTCCACGATGAGAATGTCCAATGCGTTCATCAACCTTGCACTCCTTCGTTTTCCAGACGCCGGGGGCCGCTCGGCAGCGGCCGCTCGCCCCCGTTCCGGGGCAGGCACACGTGAAAGGCACTCCCCTGACCGGGACGGCTGTGGCAGCGCACCGTCCCCCCGTGCGCCCGGACCACGCTCGCCACCACTGCCAGACCCAATCCGGTGCCGTCTGGCCGGGTGGTGAAAAACGGTTCGAAAATCCGCCGCCGGGTGTCCTCGTCCATGCCGGGACCGTCGTCGATCACGCTCAGGCAAATCCGGTCGCCGTCCTCCCGTGCCTGTACGGTCACCTTGCCGCCGGGCCCCAGTACCGCCAGGGCGTTGTCGAGCAGGTTGAGAAAGGCGCCTTCCAGCGCCTCGGCATTGCCGAGCAACGCCACGCCACGGCATCGATTGACAACGTCCAGCCGGACGGCGGCGGCGGTGAAATGGGGTTCGGCGGCCCGCTGCAGCCGCCGCAGAAAGGCGGCGACCGGGATCGGATCCATGGCGAAACGCCCTTCCCTGGCATAGGCCAGCATGTCGTCGACCTGGCGTTCCAGATGACGGAGGCGTTCCAGAATCCGGACACTGAAACGCCGGCGCCGCTCCGGATCCAGCCGGTCGTCGCCGAGCTGCGAGGCATAGAGAATGGCGGTCGACAGGGGGGTACGTACCTGATGCGCCATGCTGGCGACCATCTCCCCCATCGCCGACAGCCGTTTGTGCTGTTCCAACAGGGTCTGGAGGGCGTGCAGGTCGCTGACGTCGGTCAGCAGCAGGATCTGGCCCGGTTCGTCCCCGAGCGGGCGGGCGGAAATGTTGACGATCCGGCCGTCGTGCAGCCGCCGCTCGTGGGGATTGTCCACCGCGGCCAGGAAGCGGCGGGCCAGAATCCCGTTCCACTCTTCCCCGACCAGGGGCTCACCGAGCAGATGCACGGCGGCTGGATTACATTCGACGATCTTTCCCCGACCGTCGACCACGATGACGCCGCCGGGCAGCAACTCCAACAGCCGTTGCAGCCGGTTGGCCAGTTTTTCCTTTTCCGTCAGGGTCTCGAGGCGCTCGCTGCGGGCGGCCGCCAGCTCCTGGTTGAGGCGAGCCACCTGGCTTTCCAGCTCCCGATAGGATTCGGTGAGGCTCCGGGAAAGCCGATTGAAGACCTCGAAGGCCTGCCTGAGATTTTCCGGATCGTCCAGGGACTGCAACTGGATCACCGCCGACTCGCTCCAGGTTTTTTCCAACTCCGGGAAAAAACCTAGCAAAGGCGGTGCCAAGACGATTTTTCCGTGAAATCAGGCGCTTGTCCGACGGGCGTCAAGAATCCGACGATTCGTCAGCCCGCAGCCCATATTTGCGCAATTTCTCCACCAGGGTGGTGCGCCGCATTTTCAGACGCTTGGCGGCATGGGCCACGACGCCGTTGCATTCCTCGAGGGCCTGGCGGATCAGCTCCCGTTCCAGGGAACTGAGATGGGCCTTCAGATCCAGCCCTTCCTTGGGGAGCGTCGGGGGTTCGTCCGCCTGGGGTGGAAGCGTCGGCACTGCCGCCGGTTGCGGGACCGGCGTCTCTCCGATCCGGCGCAGAATCTTTTCCGGCAAATCGGCCACGTCCACCACTCCGTAAGGGTACAGCACCGCCAACCGTTCGATCAGATTGGCCAACTCCCGCACGTTGCCCGGCCAGTCGTAACGTTTGAGGGTTTCCAGGGCCGCCGCCGTCAGCCGCACCGAGCCGCGCTTTTCGTTTTCGATCCGGGCGATCAGGTCGGCCACCAGGGCCGGGATGTCCTCGCGCCGCTCCCGCAGCGCCGGGACCTCGATGGGAAAGACGTTGAGGCGGTAATACAGGTCTTCCCGGAAGCGGCCGGCCTTGATTTCCGCTTCCAGGTCGCGGTGGGTGGCGGCGATCACCCGCACGTCGCAGTGAATGGTACGGTTGCCGCCGACGCGCTCGAAGCAGCGTTCTTGCAGGACCCGCAACAGCTTCACCTGCATCGCCAGGGGCATGTCGCCGATTTCGTCCAGGAACAGGGTGCCACCTTCCGCCATCTCGAAGCGTCCCTGGCGGGCGCTGAGGGCGCCGGTGAAGGCCCCCTTTTCATGACCGAACAGTTCACTCTCCAGCAATTCCCCGGGAATCGCGCCGCAATTGACCGGTACGAAGGGCTTGTGGCGCCGCGACGACCGGTAGTGCAGGTTGCGGGCGATCACCTCCTTACCGGTGCCCGATTCCCCCAGGATGAGGACGGTGACGTCGGTATCGGCCACCTGCTCGATCAACTTGCGGGTCCGCCGGATGGCCGGACTATCCCCGGTCAGGCTGCGGAACAGCTCCAGGGAACGGCGGCTGCGCCGGTTGATCTCTCGTTCCTGCGACAGACGCTGGAACAGCTCGGTCAGCACCGGATAGGTGGTGGGCCAGTCCAACGTGCCCACGACCACCTCTTCCACCGCGGTGGACAAACGTTCCGGGTCTCCACGCCGCCGGACGACGACGACCGGGGTTCGAGGGATCTGCCGGTGCAAGCACTGCACCGTGCGGGCCAGAGCCTGGTCGCCGGCGACCAGCGCCATCTGGAAGCCATCCTCACCGCTCAGCACCGTTTCCAGCTCTCCGGACTCGACGGCCACCACGGAATATTCGCTGAATTCCAGGACCGCCTGTATCTGGCGACGATCCTCAGTGTCCGGAGCCACCAGCAGAATGGATTGCAATTTCATGGATG
Source organism: Methylothermaceae bacterium (assembly GCA_026984375.1). Classification (GTDB taxonomy): domain Bacteria; phylum Pseudomonadota; class Gammaproteobacteria; order Methylococcales; family Methylothermaceae; genus Methylohalobius. Next base: position 20,979 of record JALSSF010000218.1, read on the forward strand.
GACGTATCGCGAGCCGAAATCCGTCGGGAAAGTAAAACACCCCCTTCCGGGGTTGTCAAAAATTCGTCGTTTCCACCCCGGCCACTTCTCGACCACGGGCGGGCGAACTTGACAACCCGACGGGCAAGCCTTAGAAATCAGACTACCTGCAACGACATGGAGCGCTACTTCTTTGAGCGACATCCCTCTGAGCCTGCTGTTCACCACCCTGGGAGTCCTGATTCTGCTCTCGGCCTTCTTCTCCGGTTCCGAAACCGCCCTGATGGCGCTCAACCGATACCGGCTGCAACACCTGGTCAAAAAGAAACACGCCAGCGCCCTGCTGGCCCAAAAGCTTCTGGAACGCCCCGACCGCCTCATCGGCCTGATCCTGCTGGGCAACAATTTCGTCAACATCCTCGCCTCCTCGCTGGCCACGATCATCGCCCTGCGCCTGTACGGCGAAGCCGGTATCGCCGCCGCCGCCGGGGCGTTGACCCTGGTGATTCTGATCTTCGCCGAGGTGGGACCCAAGACCCTGGCCGCCACCCATCCCGAAGGGGTGGCCTTCTTCGCCGTCTGGATCCTGCTGCCGCTGCTGAAAATCTTCTACCCCCTGGTGTGGCTGGTCAATCTGGTCACCAATACCTTGTTGTGGATCGTCGGGGTACGCCTGAAACAAGCGCCGGGTATCGTGCTCTCCGCCGAGGAATTGCGCACGGTGGTGGCGGAGGCCGGAGCCCGCCTGCCGGAGCGCTATCACGCCATGCTGCTCACCATCCTGGACCTGGAGAGCGCCACCGTCGAAGACGTGATGGTGCCCCGTCACGAGATCTGCGGCATCGATCTGGACGAACCGATCGAAACCATCGTCGAGAAGATCAAGACCAGTCCCCACACCCGCCTGCCGGTGTACAAGAAGAACATCGACAACGTGATCGGCCTGCTCCACCTCCGCAAACTGCTCCCCAAGATCCCGGCGGACGCCTTTAACAAGGAGGTGCTGCGCCAAAATCTCGACGAAATCTATTTCGTGCCGGAGAACACTCCCCTCCACCAGGTACTGGTGGACTTCAAAAAACACCACCAGCGGTTCGCCCTGGTGGTGGACGAGTACGGCGACGTCCTGGGACTGGTCACCCTGACGGACATCATCCAGGAACTGATCGGTGGTCTGACCGAGGGCGCCGGCCTGGTCCGGAAACAGAGCGACGGCAGTTACATCGTCGATGCCGGCATTTCCATCCGCGAACTCAACCGCCTGACCGGCTGGGACCTACCCACCGACGGGCCCAAAACCCTCAACGGTCTGATCATGGAGCATCTGGAAACCATTCCCAGTCCCGGAACCAGCCTGCGCCTCAACGGTTTTCAAGTGGAGATTCTGGAAATGGACGGCAACGTGGTCAGCAAGGTCCGCATTTATCCCCAATCGTAAAGTATCCGGTTCAAACTTACCGTCTATACTTGAATTGGGAACAATCGGTGCGAGGCGTCCATGGCGAAACTGAAGTTGAGCTTCAAAGGCGACACGATCTCGGTCCATCACTGCGACGGGGGAATCGTCACCGTCGGGCGCGACCCCGACAACACCATCCGCATCGACAGCCTCGCCATCGCTCCCAAACACATCATCATCGACCTCGATCATCCGGACGGCCCTGAGTTGGTGCGGGAAAGCGACGACCGCTTCCCCGTACGGGTGAACGGCAAACCGGCCGATCGTCACCAGCTCGTCGACGGGGACATAATCGGCCTGGGCAAGCACACCCTGACCTTTTTCGCCGAAACCAGGGCGTCCCGGACACCGGTATCCCCGAAGACACCGGAAAAAGAACCCGAAGCGGTCCTGCAATTTCTCAACGGCAAGAACATCGGCCGAGTGATTCCCCTGAAACAGGCCATGGTCCGCCTGGGCCATACCGGCGGCGGCATCGCCGTGATCGCCCGGCGCCGGAACGGTTATTTTCTTTCCTGCCTCGAAGGGGGACAGGACATCAAGATCAACGGCGATTCCCTCGGCGACCGCACCGTGGCGCTGAACCACGGCGACGAGATCGAAATCGATCGCGCCCGCCTGTTGTTCTGTCTCCAGCCCTGAAGCCGCCCTTACCGGGCCCGTGTCGCCTGCAAGCGGCGTTTCTCCTCGGTCACCGCCCGGATCCGGGCCTGGCGCAGTTCCATCCCCAAAGCCTTCCCCCGCAACCCCTTGGCGAGCAAATCCCCCGCCTTCACCCGCAATGCCGCCTGGCGCAGCGCCCGCCACCAGTCCGCCTGAGGATAAGGCCGGTCCTGCCAGCCCTTGCGTCCCTGGATATCGGCCTGACACGCCAGCAGGAACGGCTCGAAGTCACGCTCCTGGTGCAACACCTCCAGGGCATAGAGCATGTCGACGATGGTGACGGGCCGTAACTCGAATACCCGATGGCATTGGCAGTGATAACGCATCACCTTCCGGGCCAGACGGTGATAAGCCCGCGGCGCCTTCAGGCGTTGACACAGTTGCGCCAGGGGTTCCAGCCCCCGGGTTTCGTGCCCCCGGTGACTGGGCCACTGGTGCGGCGGCGTCAGCCCCTTGCCCAGATCGTGGGTCAGGGCGGCGAAACGGGTCACGGTGTCCGGGGTCAAACGCGCCGCCTGGGTCAGGGCCATGAGGACATGGACACCGGTGTCGATCTCGGGATGCCACTTCACCGGCTGGGGGACGCCGAACAACCGGTCGATCTCCGGGAACAGCCGGGCGTTGGCGCCGCATTCGCGCAGCACCTCGAAAAAGCGCGCCGGGGTCCGCTCCCCCAAGGCCCGGACCAGTTCCTGCCATACCCGCTCCGGCGTCAGGGCGTCCACCTCGCCGGCGGCGACCATGCGCCGCATCAATTCCATGGTTTCCGGCGCCACCCGGAATCCCAGATGGGCCAGCTTGGCGGCGAAACGGGCCACCCGCAGGATCCGCAACGGGTCTTCGGCGAAGGCCGGGGAAACGTGGCGCAAAATTCGCTTCTTCAGATCCTCGCGTCCCCCGTAGGGGTCGATGAGCTCGCCGTCCGGGGTCATGGCCATGGCGTTGATGGTGAGATCCCGGCGCCGGAGGTCCTCCTCCAAGGTCACGTCCGGAGCGGCATGGACGACGAAGCCGCGGTGTCCCGGGGCCACCTTGCGTTCGGTGCGGGCCAGGGCGTATTCCTCGTGGGTCTCCGGATGCAGGAACACCGGGAAATCCTTGCCGACCTGCTTGAAACCGCGCCGTATCATGCCTTCCGGAGTCTCCCCCACCACGACCCAGTCCCGCTCCCGGACCGGCAGCCCCAACAACCGGTCCCGCACCGCACCGCCCACCAGATACGCTTTCATCGCCTTCCCTTTGCCAATCGTCTCGGTGACGGGTATTTTAACCGCCTGATCCATCTGCGACAGTGACGATGCAACCGGTCTATAACGCCGCCGACATTCTCGAGGCCCATATCCTCAAAGGTTATCTGGAACAGCACGGCCTGCACGTTCACATCAGCGGTTATTATCTCCAGGGCGGCATCGGCGAGCTTCCGGTCACCGACCTGGTACGATTGTGGGTGGCGGAGGACGAAGTGGAAAAAGCGCGCGAACTGCTGGAAGCCTACCGGAACGCCTGACCGGCGATGCGCTGTCCGACGATCGGAATCCTGCTTTTGGCAGCGTGGAGCGCCGTGGCCGACCCCCAACCGGAAATCCACATCGAAGACGCCCCTCCCCGACTGGCCGACAACATCCGCGCCCATCTGGGCATCGGCCGGGAACCCTGCGACCGGCCGCTGGCGAGACTGTGGTCGCTGCGGCACCGGATCGAGCGCGAGATCGACGCCGCCGCCCGGGCATTGGGCTACTACCATCTCCGGATCGTCCGCCTGGAATTCCAACGGGGACGGGAATGCTGGCGTCTGACCCTGAAGATCGTCCCCGGCCCCCGGGTCCGGGTCGCCCGCCTCCGTCTGGCCATCGAAGGAGAGGCCGCGGACGATCCGGAATTCCGGAAACTGCAACGCGATCCGCCCATCCGCCCGGGAGACCCGCTCGATCACGGCCGCTACGAACGGCTCAAGCTGATGTTCCACAACCTGGCCCTGCGCCGGGGGTATTTCGACGCCCGTTTCCGGGTGCACGAACTGAAAGTCGATCCCGCCCGTAACCGGGCCGAGATCGACCTGGTGTTCGATTCCGGCCCCCGCTACCGAATCGGGCCCATCCAGGTGCGCCAGGATTTTCTCGATCCCGCCTTCCTCGACCGTTATCTCGGCCTCGAACCCGGCCGACCTTACGAGGCCAGCGTCGCGACGGAACTGTACCGCCGCCTGGCCGCCACGGACCTGTTCCGGCAAATCGAGATCAAGACCCGGCCGGTGCGCCGCCCCCGGCCCGAAGTGGTCGTCAGCGTGGTCGTCAAGCCCAAAAAGCGCCATCGCTTCAAGGTGGGTCTCGGCTTCGACACCGACACCGGGCCCCGGATCCGGTTCGGCTATCTCGACCGTTACCTCAACCGCCGCGGCCACCGATTCCAGGCCGACCTGAAACTGTCCCCGGTCGACCCCGGCGTCACCGGCAGCTATCGGATTCCCCTGGCCGGTCCCGAAGAGCGCCTGGACTTCAACGCCGGCTTCCGCCACCTCCGTCTTGACACCTACCGCGCCAACCAGGGCACCTTCAACGCCACCTATCTCCATCCGAGAGGCGCCTGGAGCGAGACGGTCCGCCTCGGTCTGAGCTACGAACGTTCCCATTTCAAGAACAAAGCGGAACCGGTGTCCTCCTTGATGCTGGTCCCCTCGCTCCACTGGACCCACGAACGTCTCCGGCGGCCGGGCAGATTCGTGGTCCGCGGGCGCAAATTCGACTTCCTCACCGGCGGCGGCGTCGCCTTGCTGGGGGACGGCGGCCATTATCTCAAGGCCCATCTGCGCGGCAGCTACATTTTTTCCCTTCCCTGGCACGCCCGCGTGTTGCACCGTTGGGAGCTGGGGGCCCTGTTCGCCCCCCGCTTCTCCAGTATTCCCGCCGGCACCCGGTTCTACGCCGGCGGCAACCGGAGCATCCGGGGTTACGGCTACCGGCGCCTCGGTCCGAAGAACGACGAAGGCCACGTCACCGGCGGCCGGTACCTGGGCACCGTCAGCCTGGAATACGAACAGCGGTTTCTCCGGAATTGGGGCCTGGCCTTGTTCCTCGACGCCGGCAACGCCTATGACCGGCTCGGTGAGATCGCCGGCCAGGTGCGTTTCGGCGCCGGCGTGGGAATCCGCTGGTTCTCCCCCGTCGGTGTGGTCCGGCTCGACTTCGCCACACCGGTATGGCGCGACCGGCCGCGGCTCCGCATTCATTTCGCCCTGGGGCCGGAACTGTGAAACGCGCATTCGTACTGTTTCTGGTGTCGCTTCTGCTGCTGTTCTCGGCCCTGGCGCTGCTGGTAGCCAGCGAGCCGGGAACCCGGCTGCTGTTCCGGGCGATACAGACGCTGTACCCGTCTTTGTCGATCCGGCGGATCGACGGCACCCTGCTCAGCTCCCTGCGGCTTCAGGGGCTGCGCTACCAAAGCCCGGAATGGAAACTGCGCGTTTCCAGGGTACTGCTGCGCTGGCATCCCCGCTCCCTGGGCCAGCGACAGGTACGGATCCAGCGCCTCGAACTGACCGGCCTCACCGTCGAACTGAAGGAAAAATCCCCTCCCCGGGAACCGACCGCCCTGCCGGTAATCCACCTCCCCCTGCCGCTGGTCGTCGACCGTCTGAGCGTCGACCGGCTCTCGATCCGGCGCCCCGGCTCCGATGCGGTCGCGATCGACCGCATCGAGCTGGGCCTGGCCGTGACAGGCTCCCGGCTGCAACTGCGCCGGGCCACGGTAGCGTGGGCCGCCTTCACGTTCCACGGCCACGGCCGGCTCCGGATGCAGGACCGTTATCCCCTCTCCCTGCGGTTCGACTGGCGCTATCGCCCCGATTTCCGTGGCCGGGGGCAGATCGAAGGCGATCTGCGGCGCCTGACCCTGGACCATCGGCTCACCACTCCCTTCACCGTCACCACCACCGGCACCCTGACCGGAATTCTGGAACATCCCGGTTTCGACCTCCAGGGCCGATGGCGGCAGATCCACTGGCCTCTCGACGCCGAACCCCCCTGGCTGGCCCGCCAGGGGCGTTACCGCCTGCACGGCACCCCCGACGATTACCGGATCTCGCTGGCAGCCACCCTTGCCGGCCTCCGACTGCCGTCCACCCGGTTACAACTTGAGGGCCAGGGAAATCTCCAGGGATTCGAGCACTTCGACTTCCGGGCCGAGGGGCAGGCCGGCACGTTGACCGGCTCCGGAGCGGTCCGCTGGGACCCGGCCCTGAACTGGCGGGTGGCACTGGAGGGAAACCACCTCGACCCCGGCTGGTGGCAGGCGGAATTTCCGGGGGATCTGCATCTGAGCGCCCGATGCGAGGGACGGCTGGCTCCGGACCTGCAGGTGTCCCTGGATCTGGAGCGTCTGCAGGGCAGGCTCCGCGGCCAGCCTCTGCAGGCCCGGGGCCGGCTGACCTATCGGAACCGGCGCCTGCGAAGCGACCGTTTCGACCTGTCCTGGAGCGACAACCGCTTGCAGTTGCAGGGATTCGCCGGCCGTCAGCGGCTGGATCTGAGCTTCCGACTCCACGCCCCCCGGCTCGACGTCGTCGCCCCGGGCCTGGCCGGCGATCTGAAAGGCCGGGGACGGATCCGCGGTGCGCCCGCCCGGCCCAGAATCCGCCTTTCCCTGCGGGGGCACCGGCTCCGCTGGGGCGGATGGGTTTCCCTGAAGCGCCTGAGCCTGCAGGCCCGCGGCCAGCCCCGGGACCCGAACTCCCGCCTGCACCTCGATGTTCGCCTGGTGCAGGCCGGGGCCTGGCGGTTCGACCGGGTTCGGGTCGACGCCTCGGGGCGGTTCGCCGATCACCGCCTGCGGCTCGAGGCTCTGGGACCGCTGGGGCCGGTTCGCCTGAACGCTGCAGGCCGCTATCGGCCCGGCCGAACCGCGTCCTGGGAAGGACGGATCGACCGCCTGCCCCTGACCCTGCTGCAACCCCTGTTGCCCCGGGAAACTTCGATCACCGGCGACCTCGAGGCCCGTTTTTCCTATCGCCGATGGCGAGGGGGACGCCGTGGACGACTGCGCTGGCGGCTGCCGAAGGCCACCCTCGCCGCCACGGTCGAAGCCGACCGCCAGGTGTCGCTGGCCTTGGCGGACGGGCGGGGACAGGTGGTGCTGGAAAACCGGCGCCTGCAAGCCGAACTGTTCCTGCCGTTTCCACGACAGGGCTCGGTCGAGGCCGGTCTCGCCACCGACCTGGACGGACGGCGCCTCGAAGGCCGGGCCCGGGTGGACTTCACCCGGCTGCGACTGGTGGAAATCCTGACCCCGCAGCTGCGTGAGGTCGACGGCCGGCTGCACGGCCGGCTGCGCCTGGCCGGCACCTGGCGGCGACCGGTCGTCGGCGTCGATCTCCGCCTGACGGACGCCGGCGCCTGGCTCGTGCCCGCCGGCATCCACATCCGGCAAACCGACCTGCGGATCCGCGGCGAAAGCGGCAAGGGGTTCACGGTCTCGGGGCACCTCCGTTCCGGGCCGGGACGGATCGCCATCCGCGGCGGAATACGGCTGCGACACGGATTGTCGGTCCGACTCCACCTCCGCGGCGACCGTTTCGAAGCCGTCTCCCTGCCCCGGGCCCGGATTCTGGTTTCCCCCGATCTGGCGGTAGCGGCCGACGACCGGGTGGTCCGGGTGACCGGGAAGGTCCATCTGCCCCAGGCCGACATCCGTTTGCGGAAGACCCTGTTTCCGGAACAGAACCCCGAGAT
>JALSSF010000219.1 GCA_026984375.1 Methylothermaceae bacterium
GGACGCGGCCGCCGGCCTCCCGGGCCAGTTGCTCCGCCTGCTGGCGGATGTGGTTGCGGCGCTCGGCGAAGTCGGCGAGCACCCGGCCTTCGCTCAGCAGCAGTTGGGGATAATGATCCGGCTGGCGCAGCCGCAGCGGTCGCGGGCAGTGGAAACGGTGGCCGTGGGTGACGGCGCCGGTTTTCACCCCGAGGATTTCCGTCTCGATGACCCGGTCGCCGTACAGGAGCACCGCCCAGTGGACCGGACGGACGAATTCGGCCTCACCGTCGCCCCAGCGCATCCGCTTGGGGATGGGCAGGGCGGCCAGGGCCCGGTTCAGGATGTCGGGCACCAGTTCCTCGGCCTTTCGGCCCTGCTGGTGAATCCGGCACAGGAGCCAGCGGCCCTTCTCGTTCTCCAGGATTTCCAGATCCTCGACGGCGACCCCGCAGCTCTTGGCGAAGCCCAGGGCGGCGGCGGTCGGTTTGCCCTCGGCGTCGAAGGCGGCTTTTACGGCCGGACCCCGGCGCTCGACGGTTTTGTCCGGCTGGGCTTCGCACAGTTCGTGGACGATCAGCGCCAGACGCCGGGGAGTCGCGTAGGCGTCGAGGTAGGCGAAGGCCAGGTCGGCCTTGGTCAGGCGCTCGGCCACCCCATCGCGCAGGGCCTCCATCAGAGCGTGCAACGCCTTGGGGGGCAGTTCCTCGGTGCCCAGTTCGAACAATAGATCGTGACGGTTCATGCGGCTTCCTTCTCCAGCATGGGGAATCCCAACGCCTTGCGGCGCTCGTAGTAGGTGTGGGCGACGCCGCGGGCCAGTTCCCGCACCCGCAGAATGTAGCGCTGGCGTTCGGTGACCGAGAGGGCGTGACGGGCGTCGAGGAGATTGAAGGTGTGGGACGCCTTGAGCACTTGGTCGTAGGCGGGGAGCGGCAGCTGGTGTTCCAGCAGTTTTTTGCACTCGGCCTCGTAATGGTCGAAGGCCTGGAAGAGAAAATCCACGTCGGCGTGTTCGAAGTTGTAGGCGGACATTTCCACCTCGTTCTGATGGAACACGTCGCCGTAAGTGATGGTCTGCGCGCCGTTCTCGGCCCACACCAGGTCGAAGACGCTTTCCACGTTCTGCAGCACCATGGCGATGCGCTCGAGACCGTAGGTGATCTCGCCCGACACCGGACGGCAGTCGAGGCCGCCCACCTGCTGGAAGTAGGTGAACTGGGTGATCTCCATGCCGTCGAGCCACACTTCCCAGCCCAGCCCCCAGGCGCCCAGGGTGGGGGATTCCCAGTTGTCCTCCACGAAGCGGACGTCGTGTTCCAGCAGATCGAAACCCAAAACCCGCAGGGATTCCAGATACAGGTCCTGAATGTCAGGGGGAGAGGGTTTGAGCAGCACCTGGAACTGGTAGTAATGCTGCAGGCGGTTGGGATTCTCCCCGTAGCGCCCGTCGGTGGGGCGGCGCGACGGCTGGACGTAGGCAGTGCGCCACGGTTCCGGCCCGATGGCGCGCAGGAAAGTGCCCGGGTGGAAGGTGCCGGCGCCCACCTCCATGTCCATGGGCTGGAGCAGGGCGCAGCCCTGACGGCCCCAGTAATCCTGAAGGGCGAGGATCAGGTCTTGAAACGTGCGTGGCTGGCTCACGGTCGCTGGCCTGTCGGTTAAAAGCGGGTATTATACGGCTTTGTCACGCAAGTTGGGGATGCGCCTTTCATGCGATTGCTGCCTTTGTTGCTGGTCTGGTTGATTTTGAGCGGATGCGGTTTCCACCTGCGCGGCGCCGTGGCTTTGCCCCCCGACAAGCGGGTCATCGCCCTGGCGGGTATCGGTCTGGATCATCCGTTCGCCCGCGAGCTGCAGCGTCTGCTCGAGCTGGTGGGAGGGCGGCTGGTGACCGATCCCAAGGAGGCCGGCAGCGTGGTGGTCGTCCATCAGATCCAGCAGGACCGTCGCATCGTCTCGCTGGACGAACACGGCAAGGCGATCGAGTTCGAGCTGATCTATCGGGTTCGCTTCGAGGTGCGCAAACCGGACGGCGGCGTGCTGTCGCCCATGCAGACCATCACCATCCGTCGCATTTATCTCAATCCCCAGTTCCAGATCATCGGCAAATCGGAAGAGGAGGGCGTCATCCGGGAGGAAATGCGGCGGGAGGCGGCCCGCACCCTGCTGCGCCGGTTGCGGAGGGCACTGGTCCATGCGGATTGATTTCCCTCGGTTGGCGCTTCACTTACGCCAGGGACCCAGCCCGGTCTATCTGCTTCACGGCGACGAGCCGCTTCAGTTGACCGAGGCCGCCGACGCGATTCGCCGCTGTTGCCGCGACCACGGCTTCGAGGAACGCCGGATCTTCACCGTGTTGCCAGGGTTCGACTGGGGGGAACTGGCGGCGGAAACCGAGGCCCTGCCCCTGTTCGCCAGCCGCCGTCTTCTGGATGTCCGGGTGCCGGAGGGCAAGGTGGGGAACGACGGAGCCAGGATTCTGGGCCGCTATGCCGAAGCGCCGCCCTCCGACACCGTCTTGCTGTTGATCCTGGAAAACGCCCCGGCGGCGGTGCCCCGGGCGGGCTGGTTCCGGAGCCTGGAGCGTCTCGGCGTCGCGGTGCAGACCCGTGTCCTTCACGGCCGGGAGTTCCTCGCCTGGCTGGAGCGCCGCGCCAGGACACGGGGGTTGCGGCTGAGCGGTGACGCCCTGCAGTTGCTGGCCCTGCGCACCGAGGGCAATCTGCTGGCTGCCGCCCAGGAAATCGATAAACTACACGTTTTGTTCGGTGCCGCCGTTGTCGATGCCGAGCGACTGGCCCGGGCGGTGGCGGACAGCGCCCGTTTCGACGTCTTCGACCTGGTGGAAGCCGTATTGCTGGGCCAGGTGGCGCGCTGTGACCGGATCCTGACTGGACTGGCGGCGGAAGGCGTGGCACCGGCCGTGGTATTATGGGCGGTCACCCGCGAATTGCGATTGTTGCTGACGTTGTTGGACGACCGGCGCCGCGGCGTTTCCCTGACGGAGAGTTGTCGTCGGCTGCGGCTGTGGGACCGGCGCAAGGCCCAACTGGAACGGGCTCTGCAGCGGCTGCGGGCGGCGGACTTGCATCGGGCCGTTCGCCTGGCGGCGCGAATCGACGCCCAGATCAAGGGACAGCAGGACGGCGGGGCGTGGCCAGGGCTGCGCGATTTGTGCCTGAGTCTGGCCGGCGGCCCCGATCGGTGGATTGGTATGATGGAGACAGGATGAGAGCGATGAGCGTCAACGACATTCGAGCTTATGTGGAAACCCTCGCCCGGCAGGCGCGCGAAGCGTCCCGGCTCATGGCCCGGACGGATACCGGGAGCAAGGATACCGCCCTGCGTGCCATCGCCGACGCCATCGAGGCGAACCGGGAGGCGATTCAGGAGAGAAACCGGCGCGATCTGGTGGCCGGCCGCCAGCGGGGACTGAGCGACGCCCTGCTGGACCGCCTGACCCTGACCGACGCCCGCATCGCGGCCATGGCCGAAGGGTTGCGCCAGATCGCCGCTCTGCCGGACCCGGTGGGGGAGATCACCGATCTCAAGTTTCGTCCCTCCGGTATCCAGGTGGGCAGGATGCGGGTGCCCCTGGGGGTCATCGGCATCATCTACGAATCCCGTCCCAACGTCACCGTGGATGCCGCCGGCTTGTGCCTGAAGGCGGGAAACGCCTGTATCCTGCGCGGCGGCAGCGAGGCGATTCATTCCAACCAGGCCCTGGCCGCCTGTATCCGTGCCGGTCTGGAACGGGCCGGGCTGCCCGAGACTGCGGTACAGGTGGTAGAGACCACCGACCGGGCGGCGGTCGGAGCCCTGCTGCAGATGGACCGCTACGTGGACGTCATCGTCCCCCGGGGGGGCAAGGGCCTGATCGAGCGTATCGTGGCCGAGTCGCGCATTCCGGTCATCAAGCATCTGGACGGGGTCTGCCACGTCTACATCGACGACCGGGCCGATCTCGACAAGGCGGTGCGGATCGCCGTCAACGCCAAGACCCAGCGCTTCGGGGTCTGCAACGCCATGGAAACCCTGCTGGTGCACGAGGCCGTCGCCGACCGGGTGCTGCCGCGGCTGGCGCAGGAATTCCGCCGGGCCGGCGTGGAGCTGCGCGGTTGCGAGCGCACCTGCGCCATCGTCGGGGATTGCAGACCGGCCACCGAGGAGGACTGGTACGCGGAGTACCTGGGACCGATCCTGGCCGTCCGGGTCGTCGATCACCTGGACATGGCCATGGACCACATCGCCCGTTACGGCTCCGCCCATACCGACGCCATCGTCACCGAGGACTACACCCGAGCCCGGCGGTTTCTGCGGGAGGTGGACTCCAGTTCGGTGATGGTCAACGCCTCCACCCGCTTCGCCGACGGTTTCGAATACGGCCTGGGGGCCGAGATCGGCATCAGCACCGACAAGCTTCATGCCCGCGGTCCGGTCGGGCTGGAGGGACTGACCACCCAGAAATTCGTCGTCCTCGGTGACGGCCAGATCCGCACCTGAATGATCGGCGTTTACGGCGGCACCTTCGATCCGGTTCACTACGGCCATCTGCGCACCGCTCTGGAGGTCATGGAGAGCCTGGCGCTGCGGGCGGTGCATTTCATTCCCTGCCGGGTGCCCCCCCATCGCCGCCAGCCTCATTTTTCCGCCCGGCAGCGATGCCGCTTTCTCCAACTGGCGCTGGCGGACACCCCCGGTTTCGTCCTCGATACCCGGGAACTGGAGCGTCCGGGTCCCTCCTTCATGGTGGACACCCTGGCCTCGCTGCGCCAGGAGGTGGGCAAGGAGCCGCTTTGTCTGATTCTGGGCCTGGACGCCTTTCTGGGGTTGCCGGGCTGGCATCGCTGGCAGCGCCTGTTCGACCTGGCCCATATCGTGGTGATGGACCGTCCCGGTTATCGGGCCGACTGGCATCCTCCGCTGCTGGAATGGGTCGAACGGCTGGGGACGGCGGAAGCGCGGGAATTGCAGCGGCTTCCGGCGGGCCGGATCCATTTCACCCGCGTGACCCGGCTGGAAATTTCCGGCACCTTGATCCGGCAGTGTTTGCGCCAGGGACGGGACCCCCGCTATTTGTTGCCCGATCCCGTGCTCGATTCGATCAAACGGTCCTATGCGACGGAGTCGAAACATGACTGAACGATTGCTCCAGTGGGTGCTCGACGCCCTCGACGACATGAAGGCCAGGGAGGTGACCGTGCTCGATGTGCGCGGCAAGACCAGCGTGACCGATTACATGGTGGTGGCTTCCGGCACTTCCGAGCGCCACGTCCATGCACTCGCCGATCACGTGGTCGAGACGATGGCGGCGCATCGCATCAAGCCGCTCGGGGTCGAGGGTGAGCATTCCCGCGACTGGGTGCTGGTGGATCTGGGGGATGTCATCGTCCATGTGATGCTGCCGGAAACCCGCCAGTTCTACCAATTGGAGAAACTGTGGCAGGTGGAGGAGGAGGGAAGTGAAAACCCCTGAGCCTATGGCAGGATGATCTCCAGGACGCCGCTTTGGCCTTGGTTGGTGCGCCAGTGGATTTCCAGCCGGTCCCCGGGACGGGTATCGTCGATGCGCAGGGCGAAAAAAGGTTCCGGTGCGATGCCGGGCCCGAAGCCGGCTTCCAGGATCAGGACGCCGTGGAGATGGACACTCAGGTGATCCAGGTGGCGTTTGGGCCAGGTCTCCTTGCCGGTCCAAGTCTCGTTGGTCGGGAAGAACAGGCGGACTTCGACGCTGTCGTCGCTGCGCCGCTTGCTGCGGTATTCGATCATCAGCTGCAACCTTCCGATACGCTGATCTTGGCGCTTTGGCGGAAATAGCGGCCGTCGGCGCGCACCACGGCGATCACCTCGCTGTCCTTCAGAATGCGCAGATGGGTGCGGATGTAGGGGCGCGTCCGGGGAGACAGGTTGAAGCGGGCCGCGAGGGGATCGGGGTGATCGCGGACCAGCAGGGCGATCATGTCCACGTGCCGGAGGCGGCAATTCACCCGAACCGGGACTGCCAGACGGGAGACCGCCCGCGACGGCATCCGCAATCCGACGCCCGGATGGAATGCGGGCTCGACGCCGCCCGTCAATTCCTCGAGGCTTTGCCGCAGGCGGTCATCGTCCGGGCGGGCCAAACGCGGCAGCAGGGTCCAGCCGCTGCACCAGGCCAGCAGACGCAAAAACCGTCTTCGGGGCGGGGAGATCGGGCTCATTCCCGTTTCGGCTCCGGATCGGGGAACAGACGGGCGAAAGCGGAAGCGGCCTTCCGGGGGTCCGGTGAATGGAACAGGGCGCTGATCACTGCGATCAGATCGGCGCCGGCCTCAATTACTTCCGGTGCCCGGTCCAGGGTGATGCCGCCGATGGCGACGACCGGGCACCGCAGGGTCCGGCGCGCCTGCCGCAGCAGCGTCAGGGGGGCGGGGGGGGCTTCCGGTTTGCTGGGCGAGGGGAAGAAGGCGCCGAAGGCCACGTAGCTGGCGCCCGCCTGTTCGGCGGCACTGGCACGGGTCAGGTCCCGGTAACAGGAGATGCCG
>JALSSF010000220.1 GCA_026984375.1 Methylothermaceae bacterium
ATCTCTACGGCGGCCTGTCGGAAACCGCCCTGTACTACATCGGCGGTATCCTCAAGCACGCCCGCGCCATCAACGCCTTCACCAACGCCTCCACCAACAGCTACAAACGTCTGGTGCCCGGCTTCGAGGCGCCGGTGATGCTGGCCTATTCAGCCCGCAACCGTTCCGCCTCGGTGCGCGTTCCCTTCATCGCCAATCCGAAGGCCCGGCGTATCGAGGTGCGCTTCCCCGATTCCACCGCCAACCCCTACCTGGCCTTCTCCGCCATGTTGATGGCCGGCCTCGACGGCATCCTCAACAAGATTCATCCGGGCGACGCCATGGACAAGAATCTCTACGACCTGCCGCCGGAGGAAGAGGCCAACATTCCCAAGGTGTGCTTCTCCTTCGACGAGGCCCTGAGAGCCCTGGACGAGGACCGCGACTTCCTCAAGGCCGGTGGTGTGTTCAGCGACGATCTGATCGACGCCTACATCGAACTGAAGATGGAGGAGGTCACCCGGCTGCGCATGAGCACCCATCCGGTGGAATTCGACATGTACTACAGCCTCTGAACCGGCGCGCCTCGCGTTCTCGACGCCCCGGTCCGCCGGGGCGTCTTCGTTTGTGACTCAGGGAGAATCCTTGCGGACAATCGTGATAGAATCGGCATTCTCAGCGAGGATTCCCGTGCCATGCGTGCCATCGTCTTTTTCCTTTCGATACTGTGGTTGGCCGGCTGCGCCAGCCTCTCCACCTTCGAACAACCCCGGGTCTCGGTGACGGACATCCGCCTGCGCGGGGGCAACCTGCTGGCCCAGGAGTTTCTGGTCACCCTGCGGGTCGACAATCCCAACGCCTACGGTTTCAAGATCAACGGCGCCGTCAGCGACATCCTTCTCAACGGCCACCCCGTCGCCCGCGGCCTGAGCAACCAGCCGCTGGACATACCCGCCTACGGCAGCGCCACGGTCAAGGTGATCGCCCTGGTGCAGACCCTGGACGTCCTGCGGCAACTGATGGAACTGGGCACCCGTCAGGCCATCGATTATCAGGTCAAGGGCCATCTCAGCGTGGCCCGCGGCTGGAGCCGCGACATCCGCATCCCCTTCGAGGAGCACGGCAGCCTGGACTTCTGGCGCTTCGTCGGCGAACAGGCCATCCCCCGACCGCTCACCGAATGACCATGGCGCGTCCGCTGTCCGTTCACGATCACCGCCGTGACGCGGCCGGTCTCACTTACGTGTATCCGGTGGTCTCCCGGCGGGCGGGCGGCATCTCCATCGGCATCAACCTCAATCCCAACAACGCCTGCAACTGGCGCTGCATCTATTGCCAGGTCGAGGGGCTGCGCCGGGGCGCCGCCCCGCCCCTGAACGAAAACCTGTTGCGCTCCGAGCTGACCGCCATGCTGACCGACATCGAAACGGGGGCTTTTTACCGCCGCTTTCAGGTTCCCGAGCCGTTCCGCCGGTTGCGCGACATCGCCATCTCCGGCAACGGCGAGCCCACCACCCTGGGGAATTTCGACGCCGCCGTCGACGCCGTCGCCACCGTCCTGGCCGAAACCCGCACGCTTCCACCGCTGAAAAAAGTCATCATCAGTAACGGCAGCCAAGTGCACCGGCCCGCGGTGAGGCGCGGCCTGGAGCGCTGGGGAAAGATGGGCGGGGAACTCTGGTTCAAGGTCGACCGGGTCACCCCGGCCGGCATCCGGCGAATCAACGGGGCGGCCTCGAGCCCGCAACGGCTGCTGTCCCAACTGGAAGCCGCCGCCGCCTGTTGTCCCGTCTGGGTGCAAACCTGTCTGTTCGCCATCGACGGCCATCCGCCCGCCGCCGATGAATGCCAGGCCTACCTGGACTTTCTCGCCACCCTCGGGCAGCGGCGAATTCCGATCCGGGGCGTCATGCTCTACGGACTGGCACGCCCCTCCAGACAACCGGAAGCATCCCGTCTGAGCCCTTTGCCCGAGGACTGGCTGGCGGATTTCGGGGAACGAGTCCGCCGGCAGGGCTGGACGGTAAAGGTCACACCCTAAACCTTATCGATCACATGGATTTATTCGGTTAAACTTAGGCGTCTGTCATCCGAACGGGTAAACAGCATGGAATACAAAGTCTTCATCCACACCAATCACAAGCAGTGGCTCGGCGCCGTGGTCGCCGCCTACAGCATGAAACGCAATTCCCCCAACGCCGACAAGTTCGCGGTGGAGATCATCGAACACAAGGATCACTCCTGGCTGCACGCGCGCGAGGGGCAAATTTACCTGCGCGACGGCCAGAAACGTGTCTGGCTCAACGACGATCTCCAATCCTTCACCCCCCTACGCTTCCTGCCCCCCAAGCTGATGAACTACCAGGGCCGGGCGGTGGTGGTGGACCCGGACGTATTCGCCGTCGGCGACGTGTGGGAATTGCTGTCGCGGGACATGGGCGATGCCGGGATCCTTTGCCGCCCGCGCACCGGCAAGAAGGGCAAGGAAGGCTGTCTGGCCAGCAGCGTGATGCTGCTCGACAACGCCAAGCTGACCCACTGGGATCCGGAGAAAACCTTCGCCAAGCTGTTCGATTTCGAGGTGGACTACATGGACTGGATCTGCCTCAAGCGGGAGCCGCGCGAACTCATCGAGCTGTTCGAGGACGAATGGAACGACTTCGACCGCCTCACCCCCCGAACCAAGATGCTCCACACCACCAAGCGCAAGACCCAACCCTGGAAGACGGGCCTGCCGGTGGACTTCCGCCCGGCGGAAAAGAAAAACCTCTGGGGTCTGATCCTGCGCGCCCGCCGCCATCTGTTCGGTGAATACGCCCTGCTGGGACACTACAAACCCCACCCCGATCCCAACGTCGAACGTTACTTCTTCGGGCTGGTGAGGGAGTGCCTGGAGAACGGGCTGGTCACCGAGGAGGATCTCCGTCGGGAAATGGCGCAGAATCACGTGCGCCACGATGCCTTCGAGGTGCTGGAACGGATCGAACCGCTGGCGCCGCCGCCGGGGCATCCCCTGGGCTGGGACGGGGCGATCCAGAAACAGGCGGCCTGAGCGCCGCTGCGTCATCCGTCCGGGGAACGACCGTCAGCCTCCGGTCCCGATGAACGACCGCTAACCCTCCATCAGGGCCCGCACCCGCGCCGCGGTTCGGGTGAGCTCGTCCGCCAGGGGCGGCGCCTCCCCCCGGAAAGCCTCCCCGAGCCAGGCCGCACGACCGGCCGCGATCAGGGCTTGGTGGATGCGGCGGATCTCCCGGCGCAGGCGCGGTGGTGCCAGGGTCAACGCCAGGGCGCTGCGGCGGGCGCGCCAGCGGCGCCGGTGCCAGAACGGCAGCGCCGGGGTCACGGGCGCTGCCGGGCGCATAGCCCAGCGCCCGTCGCCGAAGGGAAAGAGAAACACCGGCCGACCGGTGACGCAGGCTTCGGTGATCATGGAAATGCTGTCGCCGGTGACCACGACCGCCTCCGCCAGTCCCAGCAAGGCGCGGTAGGGATTGTCACTCGTCCCGTAACGATGCAATCGGTACGGGACCGTCAGGGCCGCCTCGAAGGCGGCGACGGCATCGGCCGCGGTACGGGCGCTGGAGGTCGCCAGCACCGAAGCCCCCAGGCGGCGGGCCAGTCCGCTCACCTGGCGCGCCAGCCGGCGGGCGGCGGCGGTCTCGAACAGGTACGGACCGCTGTCGCCGCCCAGGAGCACGGTGAGATAAGGCGGTTTCACCCCCAGACGGTCGCGCCAACGCGCCGCCTCCCGGTCGAGCGCGGCTCGGTCCAGATCGTGGAGCGGCAGGGTGTTGAGCAGCACGTTGGGCCGTAGCGGCAGGCGGTACTGCGGGGTGGTGACGACGAGATCGAAGCGGTCGAGAGGCGCCCAGGGCCGACCCACGTGGACGAGGCGCACCGGCTTTCCGGCCTGCTTCCTGATCCACAGAGCGGCAGCCTCGTTGCGGCGACCGGCGGTGAGAATCAGATCGGGCCAGGGCGGTGCCAGGGGATCGCTGCGGCCGGTGTCGATGCCGGCCAGGGTGGCACCGAAGCGTCCCACCAGGAGTTCGTAGGGGCGATAGGCCAGGCGTTTGACCTGATACGGCCAGCCCAGGGCCCGGGCCAGGGCCAGTAGCTGGGCGTTGTCACCGGCCTTGTGGCCGCACAGCAGCCAGACCCGGGGCGGGGATGGGGTATAATTTTCTACCATTTCACTGGGATTCAATCCATGTTGCGAATCGCCGTTCTGTTGCTGGGACTGTTCGCCGGCCTGGCCGCCGCGGCCGACACCGTCCACATCGCCTTCCTCGGCAAGAAGCCGCCCGATCTGCGTCCTGCCACCGCCAACCTGGAACCGATCTACGACGACATCGGCCTGCGCGGGGCCGAACTGGGGATCGAGGACGACAACACCACCGGCCGCTTCACCGGGCAGACCTTCCGCCTGCTGGGGGCGGTGCTGGACCGGGACGAGGATCCCCAACGGGCGTTCTATTTCCTGCTCAAAGAAGGCTACCGTCACATCGTCGTCAACCTGCCCGCGGCCGACCTGCTGGCCTTGGCCGACATGCCCGGCGCCGAAAATGTTCTATTGTACAACGCCGGCGCCTACGACGACGTTCTGCGGGGCCGTCAGTGCCGCGCCAACGTGCTCCACACCCTGCCCAGCCACGCCATGCGCGCCGACGCCCTGGGCCAGTACCTGAAGAAGAAGCGTTGGGAGGACTGGTTCCTGGTGCCCGGCACCCGGGAGCAGGACCGCCGCTTCGCCGCCGCCCTCAAACGCAGCGCCCGCCGCTTCGGCCTTGAAATCGTGGCGGAAAAGCCCTGGACCTACACCTTTGACGCCCGCCGCAGCGCTCAGTCGCTGGTGGCCACCTTCACCCAGGGGGTCGATTACGACATCCTCCTGGTGGCCGACGAGGCCGGGCTGTTCGGCGACTATTTCCCCTACCGCACCTGGCTGCCGCGGCCGGTGGCCGGTACCCAGGGCCTGGTGGCCACCGCCTGGCACCCGGCCCACGAGCAATGGGGTGCGGTACAGCTGCAGAACCGTTTCCGCGACCACGCCGGTCGCTGGATGAAACCCCGCGACTACGCCGCCTGGCTGGCGGTCCGCGCCATCGGCGAGGCCGCCACCCGCACCCAAAGCACCGATTTCGCCAAAATCCGGGAATTTCTCCTGAGCGACCGTCTGGCCCTGGCGGGCTTCAAGGGCCGTCCGTTATCCTTCCGCCCCTGGAACGGCCAGCTGCGTCAGCCGATCCTGCTCACCGGCCCCCGGGCGGTGGTGGCCGTCGCACCGCTGGAAGGCTTCCTGCACCCGGTCGACGAACTGGACACCCTGGGCTACGACGAACGGGAATCGGCCTGCCATCTCAGACCACGATCGCCTTGACCGCCGCTCGAGACGGGAAATATCATTTCAAACTATTCGATATCGTCATTCGACTGCCATGGTACGTACCGTCATCAATCTCGATCCGGAGGACAAAGCCTGGCTGGACCGCAAGGCCAAAGAGGAAAAGGTGCCGATGACCGAACTGGTGCGCCGGGCCGTTCGCAGAATGCGGGAGGCGGAGGCGGCAACGCCTAAAACCTTCGAACGACTGCTGCAGCAAACCCGGGGCATCTGGACCCAGGGGGACGGACTCGAATACCAGAAGCGCCTGCGGGACGAGTGGTCGGGCGGAACCGACAAGTGAACTACCTACTGGACTCGGTCATCTTGATCGATCATTTCAACGGCATCGACCCGGCCGGCGCGTTCCTGGCCCGGGTCAAAAATGAAGCGGCGATCTCGGCCGTCACCCGCGCCGAGGTGCTGAGCGGATTCAGCGATGATACCGGGCTTCATCTGGCAGCCCGGCTGCTCGATGCTTTCCATTTCCTGCCCCTCGACCGGGAGAGCGCCGACCTGGCCGCCAGGCTGCGGCAAAGCAATGGCTGGAAGCTCCCGGATGCCTTTCAGGCCGCCGTGGCCCAGTGCCACGGTCTCAAGCTAGTCACCCGCAATACCCGCGATTTCCCCCCCGAACTCGATTTCGTCGTCATTCCTTATCAGGTCTGAGTCATGTACATTCTGATTTTTTGCTTCCTGTTGGTCTTCATCCCGAACCTGTTCGCCGACACCGTCGTGGTCACTCTGGAAAAGGACAACGCCCTGGCGGTGGTCGACGGGGACGAACTGGTGCTGAAAAAGACGGTCAAGATCGGCCGTCGTCCCCGGGACCTCAAGTTCGGCCCCGATTTCAAGAAGCTCTACGTCGCCGTCAGCGACGACGACACCATTCAGGTGCTCGACGCCGAGAGCTACCGGGTCGTCGGCACCCTGCCCTCCGGGGAGGACCCGGAAACCTTCGCCATCGACCCCGAGGGCCGGCGGATGTACGTCTCCAACGAGGACGACAACCAGGTGACAGTGATCGACCTGAAGACCGGCAAGGTCGTCAAGGCCGTTCCCGTGGGGGTGGAACCGGAGGGCATCGCCGTCAGCCCCGACGGCCGTTGGGTGGTGAGCACCTCGGAAACCACCAACATG
>JALSSF010000221.1 GCA_026984375.1 Methylothermaceae bacterium
GTGGAACATTTCGACGTCCGCCGCGCCGTGCGCTTTCTCGACCTGCAAAGCCACGCCTCCGGGGAACCGGCCCTCGCCGGTCTCGACGAATCCGATCTGCTGCAGGATCTTTACGCCGTGGACCGGCAGGGACGCCGCTACCGGGGAGTGGACACCTATGTGCAGATCCTCAAGGCCCTGGGCTGGTCGAAACCCTTGGCCTGGCTGTTGCGACTCCCAGGTATTTATCACCTGGCCGGGCGCCTCTACCGCCACATCGCCGACACCCGGCAGCGCTGCGACCAAAGCTGTCCGGTTCCGCCGCCGGTTTCCGGCCCGCCGGAGCCCCGCTGGGAAACGTTCCTCGGTCCGCCCCACCGCCGGGCGCTCCGCCTCGCCAAGGCGCTGGTGGTGCTGGGATTGCTGCAGCTCAACAGCACCCTGCACTACGGCCTGCTGCACCGGTTGGATGTCGACGATGCCACCCTGGGACCTGCGGCGGCGCTCAGCAACCTGCTGCTGTCCTTCAGCCACGCCTTCTTCGGTATCACGCCCCACGCCCTCTACCTGGCCGATCATTTCAAAGGCTACGAGACCATCTTCGCCATCACCTGGATCGACGACCAGGGCCGGGAGCGCTGGTTGCCGTTCGTCAACCGGGAAGGACGTCTGGTGGCCCCCAACTGGGGCCGGGTGCATTCCATGTGGGCCAACGTGGCGGTCACACCCCGACTGAACGCCTTCTACGGCCGGCGGATGGGCATCGATCTGAACGACGCCCGCTTCCGCCTCAAGGCCAAGACCATCCGCATGCCGGCGGACTGGGAACCGGGACTACGCCGCTGGAACCTCGAGCAGCCCTGGCGGGACGCGGGGGAACTGGTGTGGCGCGACCGAACGATGCGGCTGAAACTGTGGGAGCCCCTCAGGGTGAGGAACCGCTACTCCGATCCCCGCGGTTAGCGGCGCGCTCCGCTTTCTCGAGGGATTTTTTGCGCCGCTGCGACTCGCGCAACACCCCGGCGCCCCAGATACCCCACGAGGCGCTCTTGATCATCAGCAGGGGCAGAGCGATGGCCTTGAGCCCCCAGATCAGAGCCGCCAGCGCCCCGGCCCCGGACAGGCCCCAGGCGAACAGACCCGCCGGGCCGCCGACGATCACCCGGAGAGACAGGCGCCTGCGGACGGCACGGACGATTCTTTTCAGCTTCTCTTTTATCGTTGTCAAGGTCCTCATCCGCCTGTCGGGGGATGATGAAACAACCGTCATCGCATTGCAATAAGGGACCATATTTCAATTAAGACGACGACGGACGAAGGAAATTCCGCTTGAAACCTGTACCGCCAGACCGCATCCTAAACGCAAATCGACTGGATGGAACCGTCATGACCCGTTTCACGGCGTGGCTGCAGCGACAGAACCCCATCCTGGTGACGGTGCTGATCAGCACCCTGTTCGTGGCCGCGGTGGTGGCGCTCCTGATGGCGTTCGACTGGCACGACGAGGTCATCCGCTGGCTGCAGTGGATCGACCGCCAGGGCGTCCTGGCGCCGGTGCTGTTCGTTCTTCTCATGGCCGCCGTGGTGGTGCTGCTGTTGCCCGGAGTGTTCTTCACCACCGGGGCCGGCTTCGTCTTCGGCGTCGTCAAGGGCACGATCTACGTGGTGCTCGGCACCACCCTGGGCGCCGCCCTGGCCTATCTCATCGCCCGCCATTTTTTCGGCGACAGGGCCGCCCGCTGGCTGCGACGACGGGTCCATCTGAACGTGATGGCGGAAGAGGCCGGGCGCCACGGCTGGCAAATCGTGCTGCTCACCCGGTTGGTGCCTTTCTTCCCCGGAAAACTGTCCAATTATTTCTTTGGACTGACTCCCGTCAAATTCCGGGACTTCGTTCTGGGCACCCTGGTCGGCATCGTCCCTTTCACCCTGCACAACGTCTGGCTCGGGGCCATGGCGGCCCTGGGCCTCAAAGGCGTGACCAATCCGCTGCAGTGGGGACTGTACGCTCTGGGATTTCTGGCTACGGTGGCCCTGATCGTCTACCTCCAGCGGATCGCCCGCCAGGCGCTCAGGCGCTATCACGCCCTGGAGGAGGAGCGCTAGCATGTGGCTCAAGTGGTTTCCCTGGCGCTTCGTGGTCCGCTATCTGGCCCGCTCCCACGGTTTCATCGATCCGGTGGCCCTGCTGGCCCGCCTGCGGGATTTCGCCCAGCCTTCGGAAGTGGGCGAACCCATCGAACTGCTGCGCGCCGGGATCGTGTTCCACGCCCGAGGGTTGATCAACAGCCGGGTCATCCAGCACAATCTCGACTGGATCTGGCCGTACTGGATCGTGCGGCAATTCGACCCCGAAGATGAATCCTTCATCCCCCGGGCCTTTTCCATCACCCACGTCAATCTCACCCACCGCAACTGGACCGCGGTCGGCTGGCCCGACCTGGACCAATACCCCATCGTCGATCCCCGGGGACTGCTGACCCCCCACTACGACGGCTGGTCGTTGGACTGCTGGATCGTCGGTGACGAGGACGGCCCCCACTTGTATCCCTCCCAGTGCCGGGAAGCGGAACAGCGGCTGTCGTTGTCACCCGCCCCCCAGGTCGTGACCCGGACCGGGAACGGCCGCTTTCGCCTGGAGACCTGCGCCTTCGTCGCCTTGGACGGGGGCCGCCCCGGATGCCATCTGAAGGTGACCGCCGCCGGCGACCGGCCCGCCTGGCTGGTGATCAGTCTGAGACCCTACAATCCCGAGGGCATCAGTTTCATTCACGACATTCGGCTCGAAGGCGGCGCCTGGCTCGTCGATCACCGAGCCCGGATCGAATTTTCCACCGCCCCGGAACGTCATCACGCCAGCGATTACCACGGTGGTGACGTCGCCTTTCACCTCTCCGGCTCCCGGGAGCAGGAGCGACGGGTCCGCTGCGGCGTCGGCATGGCGACGGCGGCGGCGATGTATCGGATCCATCCGGGCGAGGAACGCCGCGTCGAACTGCGTATTCCCCTGGAACCTGAACGATCGAGGCCGCTGCACGCCGACGGCTGGAACCGGGAACGCCGGCAGGCCTGCCGCCTGGAAACCGTCGACGAGAAAATCCAGTTCCTCTACGACGCCGCCCTGACCACCCTGATTCTGCACTGTCCCGGTGACGCCTTCCCCGGTCCTTACACCTACCGCCGTTTCTGGTTCCGGGACGCCGCCTTCATCGTCCACGCCCTGCTGTGCATGGGCCTGATTCCCCGGGCCGAGGCCGTGCTCGACCAGTTTCCTCAGCGTCAGGACCGGAAAGGCTACTTCCATTCCCAGGAGGGGGAATGGGATGCCAACGGGGAGGCCCTGTGGATCCTGGAACGGTTCTGCGAACTGACCGACCGCCCCCTCAAGCCCGAATGGCGCGACGCCGTGGTCAGCGGGGGACGGTGGATCGTCGGCAAACGCCTGCCCAGGGACGGTTCTCCCCACGGCGGGCTGATGCCGGCCGGCTTCAGCGCCGAACATCTGGGACCCAACGATTACTACTATTGGGACGACTTCTGGTCCATCGCCGGTCTGGAAGCCGCCGCGCGCCTGCTCGACCCGGCGGAACCCGCCCTGGCGCAAAGCTTCCGTCGGGAAGCGGCCGATTTCCGTCAGGCGGTGGACCGGAGCCTGGCCGCGGCCGCCCGCCGCCTCGGCACCCCGGCCATGCCCGCCGCCCCGACCCGCCGTCTGGACGCCGGTGCCGTCGGTTCCTTGGCGGCCGGCTATCCGCTCCAGTTGTTCCCCCCGCGGGACCCGCGTCTGCTGCAGACGGCGGAATATCTGCTGCAGCACTGTTTCGTCCACGGAGGCTTCTTCCAGGACATGATCCACTCCGGCATCAACGCCTATCTGACCCTCCACGTAGCCCAGGTGCTGCTGCGAGCCGGCGATCCCCGCTGCCTCGATCTGATGGAGGCGGTCGCCGGGCTGGCCTCGGCGACCGGGCAATGGCCCGAGGCCGTCCATCCCCGTACCCTGGGCGGCTGCATGGGCGACGGCCAGCACGTGTGGGCGGCGGCGGAATGGCTGCTGATGCTGCGCAACGCTTTCGTGCGCGAAGAGGGCGACCGCCTGATCCTGGCGGGCGGCATCCCCGAAGACTGGCGCCGGCCGGGACACCACTTGGCCTTCGGACCGGCGCCGACCCGGTTCGGCACCCTCTCCCTGACCCTGGAAACCGACGCCGGAGGCCGCACCGAAATCACCTGGGAAGCGGACTGGCACCGGGAAACGCCGCCGCTGACCGTTCACCTGCCGGAGCGCGATCCCGTGGAGGTCGCCGCCGAAATCGGAAAGGTACGCCTATGAACATCGTCATGATGACCAATACCTACCTGCCCCACGTCGGCGGCGTGGCCCGCTCCGTGTCTTCCTTCACCGAGGAATTCCGCCGGCGCGGCCACCGGGTGCTGGTGGTGGCACCGGAATTTCCCAACGCCCCTGCAAAGGAAGTCGACGTGGTACGGGTGCCGGCGATCCAGAACTTCAACGGCAGCGATTTCGCCGTGGTGCTGCCCCTGCTGAGCGACCTGGACGACGCCCTGGACGCCTTCGCCCCCGACCTGATCCACTCCCATCATCCCTATCTGCTGGGCATGACCGCCCTGAGGGAGGCCAGAGCCCGGAATCTGCCCCTGGTGTTCACCCACCACACCCGCTACGAGTACTACACCCATTACGTGGTCGATTCCCCGGTGCTCAAGCGCTTCGTCATCGAGCTGGCGACCCGTTACGCCAACCTGTGCGACCTGGTGTTCGCCCCCAGCGAGAGCATCGCCGAACTGCTGCGGGAACGCGGGGTCGTCACCCCGGTGGAAGTGGTCCCCACCGGCATACGCATCGAACGCTTCGCCCAAGGGGACGGCCGGGCCTTCCGGCGGCGGCACGGCATTCCGGACCGGGCCTTCGTGGTCGGCCACGTCAGCCGCCTGGCCCCGGAAAAAAACCTGGGCTTTCTGGCCGAGGCGGTGGCCGGATTCCTGGAACGGCATCCGGAAGCCCACTTCCTGGTCGCCGGCCGCGGTCCCAGCGAACCGGAAATCCGCCGGATCCTGGAACGCCGCCGGGTGGCCGACCGCTATCACCTGATCGGCGTGCTGGTGGGGCAACGGCTGGCCGACGCCTACCACGCCATGGACGTGTTCGCCTTTTCCTCCAAGAGCGAGACCCAAGGGCTGGTTCTGGTGGAGGCCATGGCCGCCGGCACGCCGGTGGTGGCCCTGGACGCGCCGGGGGCCCGGGAAGTGGTGCGGGATGCAGAAAATGGCCGCCTGGTGATGGAGGAGGACGTCGCCCGCTTCCAGGCCGCCCTGGACTGGATCTTCGAACGGACCCCGGAACAACGCGCCCGGCTCCAGGAAGCGGCCCGCCGGACCGCCGAACGATTCTCCCTGCCCCGCACCGCGGACAAGGCCCTGAGCTGTTACCGGACGTTGCTCGCCTCCAAGCCCCGCTCCCACACCCGCGCCGAACAGGAAGCCTGGGAACAGGTGCTGCGACGGATCAAGGCCGAATGGGACATCGTCCGGGAAATGATGGAGGCGGCCGGCAGCGCCATCACCAGCGGGGAACCCTTGCTCGAGGACATGACTTCGTAATCCCATGGCCTGGTTCAAGTCTTTCCAGCGCCGCTGGCGCCGTTACCTGAACCGCAGCGAATGGTTCATCCGCCTGCTGGATCTGCCCTGCTTCGACGGCCCTCCCGACACACCGGGACTGGTGCTGATCCAGATCGACGGCCTGGCCCTGCCCCAGTTGGAACGAGCCCTGAAGGGACGACGCATGCCCCACCTGAAACGATGGCTGCGCCGGGGGCGGTACCGGTTGCACCGCCATTATTCCGGGCTCCCGGCCACCACGCCCGCCAGCCAGGGACTGCTGTTCTACGGCATCGGCAAAGCGGTGCCGGCGTTCAGCTTCCGGGACCGGGAAAGCGGCGAAGTGGTCCGGATGTACGAACCGGGACCGGCGGCCGCGGTGGAGGCGCGCCTGCGCCGGAGCGGCGGCCGGCCTTTGCTCGAAGGCGGCAGCGCCTACGTGGACAACTTCACCGGCGGCGCCGCCGAACCCCATTTCTGCCCCGCCGCCATCGGCTGGGGGCCGCCGCTCCGGGGCGCTCCCCCCTGGATCGTCGGCCTGTTCGCGTTGCTGCATCTGCCTAGTTTCGTCCGTCTGGCCGCCCTGCTGGGCATCGAACTGGGTCTGGCCGTCGTCGACTTCCTCCGCGGTATCGTCGCCGGTCAGGATTTTTTCAAGGAGCTGAAATTCATCCCCACCCGGGTGGGAATCGTCATCCTGCTGCGTGAACTTTCGGTGATCGGCGCCCGTCTCGACATCGCCAGAGGCCTACCGATCGTTCACGTGAACCTGCTCGGCTACGACGAACAGGCCCACCGCCGGGGGCCCGATTCCCGCTTCGCCCACTGGACCCTCAAGGGCATCGACGACGCCGTCGCCCGTATCGAGCGCGCCGCCCGCC
>JALSSF010000222.1 GCA_026984375.1 Methylothermaceae bacterium
TTTTGTTCCTGGTCAAAAATCGGCCAGTTTCAGGCGAAACGGCCCAGGATGGAATCGAGGAAGTTCCATCCCCGTTCGCTGCAGCGGACGGCACCGCCCTCCCGGACCAGCCAGCCCTCGGCGATCAGGTCTTCGATCCGCGCCGCGATCGTGCGGTAGTCCATGCCGGTACGGGACTCGAACCGGGCCGGGGTGAATCCTTCCCGGAGCCGGAGTGTGTTCATCAGGAATTCCAGCGGCTTTTCCGTTTCCCCGACCGGCTGCCATCCTCCCAGGCGTGCATCGGTAGATGCTTTCTCGATGTAGTGCTCCGGGTGGCGGATTTTCCAGTAACGCAGGATCGTCTCGTCCGAAGGATCGGTGATTTTTCCGTGGGCGCCGGCGCCGATGCCCAGGTAGTCGCCGAAGCGCCAGTAGTTCAGGTTGTGCCGGCAACGCTTCCCGTTGCGGGCGTGGGCGGAGATTTCGTAGCGCTCGAAGCCGGCCTCGGCCAGTTTCTCCAGGCCGGCGCACTGGATTTCCCAGAGTTGCTCGTCTTCCGGCAGGGGAGGCGGATATTTGGCGAACAGGGTGTTGGGCTCCAGGGTCAGTTGATACCAGGAAAGGTGGTCGGGATGGAGCGCCAGGGCCGTTTCCAGATCGACAAGGGCGTCGGCGACGCTTTGACCGGGCAGTCCGAACATGAGATCCAGGTTGAGGTTGGAAAAGCCGGCCCGCCGGGCGATCTCCACGGCCCGGATCGCCTCGCCGCCGTCGTGAATGCGCCCGAGGCGTTTCAGTTTGTCGTCCTGAAACGACTGGACGCCGAGGGAGAGACGGTTGATTCCCAGGGCCCTGAAGGCCGCGAAGCGGTCGCTTTCCACCGTGCCGGGATTGGCCTCCAGGGTGATTTCGATTTCCGGTGTCCAGGCGATCCGCTCGCCGATGCCCCGGAGCAGGCGTTCCAGGGCCGGGGGCGAGAACAGGCTCGGGGTTCCGCCGCCGATGAAGATGCTGATCAGCGGCCGGTCGCCGGCCAGCGCCAGATCCTGATCCAGGTCGGCCAGCAGGGCGTCCACGTAGGACGATTCCGGGATTTCTCCCCGAACGGCATGGGAATTGAAGTCGCAGTAGGGACACTTGCGCAGGCACCAGGGCAGATGAACGTAAAGGCTCAGGGGGATGAGGCGGGATGTCATCGGGGATCAGGGATCGGTCCTTTCCGCGCTGAGACGCCGGTAGAAACGGTGGAGTTCCGCCACCTGGCGGGCCAGGGCGGTCAGATCGCGGTCGTTGGTGACGACCTCGTCGGCGATGGCGAGGCGCTCCTGGCGGGTGGCCTGGCTGGCGATGATGCGGCGGATCAGTTCCTCGTCGAGACCCTCCCGGTGGCGGAGCCGGGCGATCTGCAACGATTCCGGGCAGTCGACCACCAGTACCCGGTCGACCCGGTGGCGGGCGCCGGTTTCCACCAGAAGGGGAATGGCGATCAGACAGTAGGGTGCCTGCAATCGGGCCAGGCGACGCTCCATCTCGGCGAAAATGGCCGGATGGAGAATCGCCTCCAGGCGGGCTTTCTTTCCGGGGTCGGCGAAGA
Source organism: Methylothermaceae bacterium (assembly GCA_026984375.1). Classification (GTDB taxonomy): domain Bacteria; phylum Pseudomonadota; class Gammaproteobacteria; order Methylococcales; family Methylothermaceae; genus Methylohalobius. Next base: position 1,577 of record JALSSF010000222.1, read on the forward strand.
CTTGCGCCCGCAAACGGGCCCGGTCCAGGGCCCCGGCCGGCGTCAGAATCCCGGGACCGAATTCATCGATCAGGGCCTCGAGGGCCGGCTGCCCCGGACGCACCAGTTGGTGGGCGATCCAGTCGGTGTCGATGGTCGGAACGCCGTGTTCCCGAAACAGACGGGCCACGGTGGTCTTGCCGCTGCCGATGCCGCCGGTCAGGCCGATCTTGAGCATTCAGCCGAGGCCGCTCGATTGCAGGTACCAGCGGTTGAGCGTTTCCCCCCACATCAGGGCGATCCAGCCGGCGACGGCCAGATAAGGGCCGAAGGGAATCGGCAGACCGCGATCGCGCCCGCGGAACAAGATCAGGGTCACGCCGGCGAGCGCCCCCACCAAAGAGGAAAGCAGCACGATCAGCGGTAGCATCTGCCAGCCGAGCCAGGCCCCGAGCAGCGCCAGCAGTTTGAAGTCGCCGTATCCCATGCCCTCCTTTCCGGTGATCAGGCGGAACGATTGATAGACGCCCCACAGCAGCAGATAACCTGCGGCCGCCCCCATGATAGCGGAACGGGGATCGGTGAAGACGCCGGACAGGCTCAACAGCAGACCGAGCCAGAGCAGGGGCAGAGTCAGGGCATCCGGGAGCAGTTGATGGTCGTAGTCGATGACGCTCAGGACGATCAGGCCCCAGGTCAGCACCAGCGCCCAGAGCGTCTGGGGCGAGACCCCGAAACGCCAGGCGACGGCGAGCGACAGGATCGCGGTCAAGCCCTCGATCACCGGATAACGGGGGGAAATCGGCTCCCGGCAGCGGCTGCACCGCCCCCGCAGCCACAGCCAGCTCAGCACCGGAACGTTCTCCCAGGCGCGAATGCGATGACCGCAGCGGGGGCAGCGGGAGGGCGGATAGAGCAGATCCAGGCGTTCTTCCGGGGGGGATTCCGGGAGCTCCAGGAACTGGCGGCATTCGAGGCGCCACTGCCGTTCCAGCATCACCGGCAGGCGCAGGATCACCACGTTGAGGAAGCTGCCGACCAGCAGGCCCAGGACGGCGACGGCGGTGAAGAACAGGGCGGGATGCTGGCGCAGCAACTCCAGCATCACACCACGGAACCGAGCTTGAAGATGGGCAGATACATGGCGATGACCAATCCCCCCACTACAATGCCGAGGAAGGCCATGATCATCGGTTCCATCAAACTGCTGAGAGAGTCCACGGCATTGTCGACTTCCTCCTCGTAGAAGTCGGCTACCTTGGAGAGCATGCTGTCGATGGAGCCGGATTCCTCCCCGATGGCCACCATCTGGACCACCATGTGGGGAAACAGGCCGGTCTGCCGCATCGCCTGCTGCAATTGCTGGCCGGTGGCGACCTGTTCGCGGATTTCCAGGATGGCGTCGTGATAGACCGCGTTGCCGGAGGCGCCCGCCACCGACTCCAGGGCCTCCACCAGAGGGACGCCGGCGGCCGACATGGTGGCCAGGGTGCGGGCGAAGCGGGCGATGGCGGATTTGTGCAGAATCTGCGGGCCGATGACGGGGATTTTCAGGAACAGCCGGTCGAGAAAGCGGCGGAAGGCCAGCGAACGCTTGTGGACGTAGAAAAAGGCATAGCCGGCCGCCGCCAGGACGCCGAAGAGATAATACCAGTTGGCCTGCATGAAACGGGACAGGTCGATCACCAGTTGGGTGAAGGCGGGCAGGTCGGCGCCGAAGCCCTTGAACAGTTCCTCGAACTGGGGAACCACGAAGATCAAAAGGATGGCGGTGACGATACAGGCGACCACGATCACGGCGGTGGGATAGGTCAGGGCCTTTTTCACCTTGGCCTTGAGGGATTCGGTCTTTTCCTTGTAGGTGGCGATTTTGTCCAGCAGGGTTTCCAGGACCCCGGCCTGTTCCCCCGCTTCCACCAGGTTGCAGAACAGATCGTCGAAATACAACGGGTGTTTGCGCAGGGCTTCCGTCAGGGTGCTGCCGGATTCGATGTCGGTTTTGATGCCGAGCAGCAATTCTCGCATGCTGGGATTCTCGTGGCCCTGGCCGACGATGTCGAACGCCTGGACCAGGGGGACGCCGGCCGCCAGCATGGTTGCCAGCTGGCGGCTGAAGACGGCGATGTCCTTGCTGGTGATCTTCTTCTTGCGCCCCCCGAACAGCGGTTTGGGCTTTTTCTTCACCTTGATGGGTTTGATCCCCTGCTGACGCAGTTGGGCTTTGACCAGGGTTTCGCTCTTGCCCGGTTGTTCCCCTTTGATCCGTTTGCCGGAGCGGTCGATGCCTTCCCAGGTGAAAAGAACCAGTTCGTCGTTTTCCGCTTTCGCTGCCATGGTTTATTCCTGTGTCACTCGGTCGATTTCCTCGAGACTGGTGATGCCCTGGCGCACCTTGTTGAGGCCCGATTCCCGCAGGTCGTTGATGCCGTCGGCGCGGGCCTGTTCGGCGATCTGCAGGGCGTTGCCTCCCTCCAGAATCAGGCGGTGGATCGCCTCGGTGACGGGCATGACCTGATAGATGCCGACCCGTCCTTTGTAGCCCTTGGTGCAGTGCTCGCAGCCTTCCGGATTGGCGCCGAAGATGACCAGTTCGTCCAGTTCCTCCTCCCGGAAACCGGTGCTCAGCAGCAGTTCGCGGGGGAGTTCGACCTCCTGCTTGCAGTACTGGCAAAGGCGCCGGGCGAGGCGCTGGGCCAGGATCAGGTTGACCGACGAGGCGATGTTGAACGGGGGAACGCCCATCTGGGCCAGTCGGTTCAAGGTCTGGGGGGCGTCGTTGGTGTGCAGGGTGGAGAGGACCAGGTGGCCGGTCTGGGCCGCCTTGACGGCGATTTCGGCCGTCTCCAGGTCGCGGATCTCCCCGACCATGATGATGTCGGGGTCCTGGCGCAGGAAGGCCCGCAGGGCTTCGGCGAAGGTCAGCCCCGCTTTCGGGTGCACGTTGACCTGGTTGATGCCGGGTACGGTGATTTCCACCGGGTCCTCCGCCGTCGAAATGTTGCGGTCGGGGGTGTTGAGGATGTTGAGGGCGGTGTACAGGGTGACCGTCTTGCCGCTCCCGGTCGGTCCGGTCACCAGAATCATGCCGTAGGGCTTGTGGATGGCCTTGAGAAACAGTTCCTGCTGTTCGGGCTCGAAGCCGAGCTTGTCGATGCCGATTTGGGCGCTGGTCGGATCGAGGAGACGGAGCACTACCTTCTCCCCGAACAGGGTGGGACAGGTGTTGACCCGGAAGTCGATCGCCTGATTGCGCGACAGGATCATCTTGATCCGCCCGTCCTGGGGCAGGCGCCGTTCGGCGATGTCCATGCGCGACATCACCTTGATGCGGGAGATGATCCGGGTCGCCAGACTGGGCGGGGGCGAGGCGACCTCGTGGAGGATGCCGTCGATGCGCAGCCGGATGCGGAAGTTTTTTTCGTAGGGCTCCAGGTGGATGTCGGACGCCCCTTTCTTGATCGAATCCAACAGGATTTTGTTGACGAAGCGGACGATCGGGGCGTCTTCCAGTTCCGACTCGTTGACGGTGGCCGGTGCCGCTTCTTCCTCGCTGGATACCTGCAGATTGTCGAGATCTTCGTCGAGAAGGTCCTGCATGCTGCTGTCCGCCGCCTCCAGGACGGCGTCGATGGCCTTGGCCAGCTTGTCCTCCTCGACCACCACGGTTTCCGCATTGAGCCCGGTGTGGAACTTGATCTCGTCCAGGCCCTGAAAATTGGTGGGATCGGAGACGGCGACGAACAGCCGGTTGCCCCGCTGGAACAAGGGCAGCACGTGATGTTTCTGGATCAGCTTGTCGCTGACCAGTTGGACCGGGGCCAGTTCCATGTCCATGGCGTCCAGGTCGAACAACGGCACCCCGAATTGGCGCGAGGCGGTGACGGCGATTTCCAAGGGCGTGAGGATCTTGTTGGCGACCAGATAGGCGGCCAGACGGATGTGTTGCTTGTCGGCCTGTTCCTGATGCTGGGCCGCCTCGGCCTCGGTCAGGAGGCCGGCGTCCACCAGGCAGCGGGCCAGTCCGCTGAGTTTGAACAGGTTTGCCGACGGTGTCGCCATGGATTTTGCGTTCTTGCCAAGGTATGTCAGGATGAATGCCGTGTTTTTAATATAGTTGATGACGCCGGTTTGTCCACCGGATGAAAGCGCCATGCAGGTCATGACCCTCAACGTCAACGGAATCCGTGCGGCGGCCAGGAAAGGATTTTTCGCCTGGCTGGCGACCCGCCGCTTCGAGGTGGTCTGCCTCCAGGAGATCAAGGCCGGGCTGGAGCAATTGCAGGATCCTGAATTCTGGCCCCAGGGCTATCATTGTTACTATTATCCGGCCCGGAAGAAGGGGTATGGCGGGGTGGCGCTGTATGCTCTCAAGGAACCTGACGAGCTGCAGTACGGTTTCGGCTGGCCGGAGGCCGATGCCGAAGGCCGTTATCTGGAAGCGCGTTTCGGTAGCCTCAGCGTCGCCTCGGTCTACGTTCCTTCCGGGACGTCCGGCGAAGCGCGCCAGGCTTTCAAGTTTCAGTTCATGGACCGCTTTCTACGCTTCATGCGCCAATGCGCTCGCAGCGGGCGGGATTACGTTTTCTGTGGCGACTTCAACATCGCCCATAAGAAGATCGACATCAAGAACTGGCGCGCCAATCAGAAACGCTCCGGCTTTCTTCCCGAGGAGCGTGCCTGGTTGGACCGGCTGTTCGGGGAGGAGGGCTGGATCGACGCCTTCCGGGTGGTCAATCGGGAGCCGGATCAATACACCTGGTGGTCGAACCGGGGGCGGGCTTGGGAAAAGAACGTCGGCTGGCGCATCGATTACCAGATCGTCTCCCCTACCTTGCGGGACCGGATCCGCCGGGCGGAAATCTACAAGGAACAACGTTTCTCCGACCACGCACCGCTGATCATCGAATATGACTATCCCTTCTGATTCTTCCGCCGGCTGGCGCACCGTGCTGAGCCGGCGGATGGCCGTCGCCTTTTTCATGGGCTTCTACAGCGGTCTTCCCCTGTTGTTGACCGGCTCGGTGCTGCAGGCCTGGATGCGGGAGTCCGGCGTCGATCTGGCGACCATCGGGCTGTTCGCTCTGGTGGGCCTGCCCTACACCGGCAAATTCCTGTGGGCGCCGTTGTTCGACCGCTTCACCCTGCCCTGGTTGGGGCGGCGGCGCGGCTGGCTCCTGATCGTGCAATGTGCCCTGGCACTGGCCATCGCCGGTCTGGGATGGGTCGATCCGGCCTCGGCTCCGTGGGTAGTGGCCCTGTGTGCCCTGCTGGTCACCTTCCTGTCGGCGACCCAGGACATTCTCATCGACGCCTACCGGCGCGAGTCGCTGGCCGACCTGGAGCAGGGGCTCGGCGCTTCGCTGTACGTCAACGGCTACCGTCTGGGAATGCTGCTGACCTCCGGGGGTGGTCTGATCCTGGCCGACTTCATCGGCTTCCGCTGGGTCTACGCCCTCTGCGGTTTGTTGATGGCGACTGGCGGCCTGGTGACCCTGTGGGCCCGGGAACCCAAGGTGGAACCGGGAACCCCGCGGACCCTGACCCAGGCGGTGCTCCGGCCGTTCCGGGAGTTTTTCCGCCGCCCGGACGCCGTCTGGATCCTGCTGTTCATCCTGCTTTACAAGATCGGCGATACCATGGCCAGTCACATGACCATGCCGTTCTATCTCGATCTGGGATTCAGCAAGACGGAAATCGGTGCCGTGGTGAAGTTGTTCGGCTTTTGGGCCACGGTCGTCGGCGGGCTGGTCGGGGGGCTGTTGATCCTGCGCCTGGGCATCTACACCGCCCTGTGGCTGTTCGGTATCCTCCAGTCGCTGTCCACCGCCGGTTTCGCCGTCCTGGCCCACTGGGGACCGAGCCTGGCGGGATTGACCGGGGTCGTCACCTTCGAGAATTTGTCGGCTGGCATGGGAACCGCGGCCTTCGTCGCTTTCATGGCTAGTCAGACCGACCGCCGTTTCACCGCGACCCAATACGCCTTGTTGTCCAGCCTGATGGGAATTCCCCGGGTCATCGTCGCCGCCCCCACCGGGATGCTCGCCGAGTGGCTGGGGTGGGTGAATTTCTTTCTGTTCTGTGCCGCCGTCGCCCTGCCGGGCCTGCTGGTGCTGCTGCGGTTTCGCCGCTGGCTGCAGCCTGCCCCCGCCCGGGACTGAGCGGGGGCTTCCGGCGTTTACGAGGCGTTGAGCCAGTAGTGTACGGCGATGCTGGCGAAGTAACCCGCCATGATGGCCGGCGTCCAGCGCAGATGGGAGAAGAAAGTGTATTTCCCTTTGGAGATCCCCATCAGGGCCACCCCGGCCGCCGAACCGATGGACAGCATCGAGCCGCCGACGCCGGCGGTCAGGGTCACCAGCAGCCATTGATACAGGTCCATGTCCGGATCCATGGTCAGGACCGCAAACATGACCGGAATGTTGTCGACGATGGCGGACAGAAAACCCACCAGGATGTTGGCCACCGTCGGTCCCAGGTCCTGGTACATCCATTCGGCGGTCAGGTCCATGTAGCCGATGTGATCGAGGCCGGCGACGCAGAAGATCACCCCGAAGAAGAACAGCAGGGTGTCCCACTCGGCTTCCTTGACCATGTCGAAAATGTCGAAACGCTGATCTTCAGGCAGGTGTTCCTCCTGAAATTTGATCCAGAAGGCGAAGAGGGAAAGGATGCCCCAGCCCAGCATCATGCCCAGGAAGGGAGGAAGGTGGAGGAATTGGCGAAAGCTCACCGCCAGGGCGATGGTGAGGGCGAATAGGCCGCAGACGGTCAATGCCCCGATCTTCAGCGGCACCAGTCCCCCCTGGGTTTGTTCGGGCTGTTCGTCGGGGATGGCGAAATGCATCGCCGCGGCGGGAACGAGGTAATTGACCACCGAAGGAATGAACAGCTCGAAGAACTGGAAGAAGGTGGCCTTTTCTGCCTGCCAGACCATTAGGGTGGTGATGTCGCCGAAGGGGCTGAAGGCCCCGCCGGCGTTGGCGGCGATCACCAGGTTGATCAGGCCGAGGGCGGTGAAGCGGGGGTTGTCCTTGCCCACGGCCAGCACCACCGCGCCGATCAGCAGGGCGGAGGTCAGGTTGTCGGCGACCGCGGACAGGAAGAAGGTGATGACGCCGGTGATCCAAAACAGCTTGCGGTAGCCGAAGCTGCGGCTCAGCAGCCAGGAGCGCAGGCGCTCAAAGACGTTGCGGTTCGCCATGGCGTTGATGTAGGTCATGGCCACCAGCAGGAACAGCATCAGTTCGGCGTATTCCGCCAGATGATGGACGATCGCCCCGTCCAGTTCCGCCAGCTTCTCCGGTCCCTTGGTGGCGGCCATGTAGGCGACCTCGCCCCAGATGATGGCGGCGGCGATGATGACCGGCTTCGACTTGCGAAGCTCGGTGAATTCTTCCGTCATCACCAGGATGTAGGCGATGATGAATATCAGAAGGCAGTACAGGCCGCGTTCGGTGGCGACCATGTCCAAAGTCTCCCATTGAGAGGCGGCCGCAAGGCCGGGCAGTGCGAGCAGAGCAACGAGAGCGAAGATGAACCTGAACAAGATAACCCCCTAAAAGTTATGGTTGTGGTTGAGCGCAAATAACGGACAAATAGCTTTATATGATAGGCAATTTTGTCGCCGCTGCGGAAGTCTTGCTGATGAAACAGCTTGCCACCGGTCACTTGGCGGGGGCCGCAGGTCGCATCACCCGCTTCCACGGAAGGTGGCGGGCCAGAATATTCCCTTTGGTTTCAGCGTTATCACTTTTTTATTGTTTTTTTTCATAAGGGATCGGGCGATAATTGAGCATCAAGTTAAGGAATTGCCCGAGGACGCCATGTACCAATACGACGAATTCGACCAGACTGTGGTGAACGAACGCGCAGCGCAGTTCCGCGGCCAGACACGGCGCTTTTTCGAGGGCAAACTGACCGAGGAGCAATTTCTGCCCCTGAGATTGCAGAATGGTCTCTACATCCAGCGTTATGCCCCCATGCTGCGCATCGCCGTGCCCTATGGTCATCTGGCCTCCCGCCAGCTACGGATGGTCGCCCACATCGCCCGGACCTATGACAAAGGTTACGTCCACTTCACTACCCGTCAGAACATTCAGCTCAATTGGCCGAAGGTGGAGGACGTCCCCGCGATTCTGGAAGACTTGGCCAGCGTGCAGATGCACGCCATTCAGACCAGCGGCAACTGCATTCGCAACACCACCTCCGACCCCCTGGCCGGGGTCTGCGCCGACGAGGTGGAGGATCCCAGACCCTACTGCGAGATCATCCGCCAGTGGTCCACCCTGCATCCGGAGTTCGCCTTCCTGCCGCGCAAGTTCAAGATCGCAGTGACCGGCGCCGCCAAGGACCGGGCGGCGGTGCGCGTCCACGACATCGGTTTGCGCCTGGTCAGGAACCCGGCGGGAGAGGTCGGCTTCGAAGTCATTGTCGGCGGCGGGTTGGGGCGTACCCCCGTCATCGGTCAGGTGATCCGTCCGTTCCTGCCCAAGCGGGACCTGCTGACCTATCTGGAGGCCATCCTGCGAGTCTACAACCTGTACGGCCGCCGGGACAACAAGTTCAAGGCCCGGATCAAGATTCTGGTCCGGGAAATGGGGGTCGAGGCGTTCCGCGAGGCGGTGGAGCGGGAATGGCGTGCCATCCGTGACAACTTTCCCCTCGAGGAGGCGACCATCCGCTGGTATCAGGCCCGTTTCATTCGGCCCGATTACGACCCGGATGCCCCGGTACGGACCTGGGACGACTTGCGTCGTGAGGATCGCGGTTTCGACGCCTGGTACCGGCACAACACCGTGGAACACAAGGTTCCGGGCTACCGGGTGGTGTTTCTGTCCCTCAAGCCGCCGGGAGTGGCGCCCGGGGACCTGACTGCGGCGCAGCTCGACCGGGTGGCCGAGTTGTCGGAACGATACAGCTTCGGCGTCACCCGCACCACCCATACCCAGAACCTGGTGTTCGCCGACGTGCGCCAGGCCGATCTCTACGAGTTGTGGCAGGCGTTGCGGGAGATCAATCTGGCCACCGCCAACATCGGCAAGCTCACCGACATGATCTGCTGCCCCGGCCTGCACTATTGCGCCCTGGCCAACGCCAGTTCCATCTCCGTGGCCCACGACATCTACCAGCGCTTCGAGGATTTAGATTATCTCTACGACCTGGGGGACATCCGCGTCAACCTCTCCGGCTGCATGAACGGCTGCGGCCATCACAGCGTTGGCCATATCGGGATTCTGGGGGTCGACAAGAAAGGCGAGGAGTGGTACCAGATCACCCTGGGCGGCTCCTCGTCCGACGACGCCTCCCTGGGGGAGCGCCTGGGCCCCGCCGTGGCCAAGGACCGGGTGGCCGACAGCGTCGAGGCCATCATCCGGACCTATGTGGACTTGCGGATGGAGGAAGAGCCGTTCCTGGCCACGGTTCGCCGTGTCGGCGTTCAACCTTTCAAGGAGCGAGTCTATGCGAATCATTAAGAACCGGGAAATCGTCGAGGATGCCTGGGTGCACCTGACCGACGAGGAGATTCCGGCCAACGGCCGGGTGACCGTACCCTTCGGCCGCTGGCTGGTCGAGCGGGAAACGCTGCTGGCCAGGGACGGGGAAATCGGGGTGCGCCTCGACTGCGAAGCCCCGGACGAGCTGCAACGGTTGGTTCCGGATCTGCCCTGGATTCAGCTGATCCTGCTGGAACTGTCCCGCTTTACCGATGGACGGGCGTTTTCCCTGGCTCGATTGCTGCGGGAGCGCCACCGCTACGCCGGAGAGATCCGCGTGGCTGGCGACTTCCTTCCCGATCAGATCTATTATCTGGCTAGAGTGGGGGTCGATGCCTTCGAATACCGGGGAGCGGAATCCCTCGAGGAAGTCCTCAGGGCCTTCGAGACCTTCTCGGTGAGATACCAGTCGGCCGCCGACGGGCCGGGGCTGATCCAACAGCGCCGCCTGGTCGCTGGGGAATGATCACCGAAGGGGGCCGTAGGGCCCCCTTCCGCATTCCGTGTCACTGTCGGGACTTGACGATGTTAATTCCCTTGAGGACGTTGAGTGCCTCGTGGAGGTAATAGTCCTTCAGCAGGGCTTCGTTCTCCTTACGCGCCTTTTCTTCCTGGTTTTCCGGACGTTTTTTCCGGGTGCCGTTTTCCAGATGGCGGTTCAGGCTGGCCTCGGTGACCGGTTTGAATTCTTCCGCCTCGGCGATGGTTTCCAGGCGGACCATGCCCAGGACGATGTCGGGCACGATGCCTTCGGCCTGGATGGAACGGCCCGAGGGAGTGTAGTAACGCGCCGTGGTCAGTTTGATGGCGCCGCCGTTGCTGAGGGGAAGGATGGTCTGAACCGAGCCTTTGCCGAAGGATTTCTGACCCATGATGATGGCACGGCGATGATCCTGGAGCGCGCCGGCAACGATTTCCGAGGCCGAGGCCGAACCGGCGTTGATCAGCACCACCATCGGCACCCCTTCGATCACGTCACCGGGAGTGGCCTTGAATTCCATCTTGGCCTCCTCGATGCGCCCGTCGGTGTAGACGATCTTACCCTGGTCGAGAAAGGCGTCGCTCACGGCCACCGCCGCGTTCAGGACCCCGCCGGGATTGTTGCGCAGGTCGAGGATCAAGCCCTTGAGTGCTCCTTCCTTCTTGAGGTCGGCGATGGCTTTGTGGAGCTGTTCACCGGTGCGGGACTGGAAGCTGGTGATTCGCACGTAACCGTAGCCGGGTTCCAGAATCCTGGACTTGACGCTCTTGATCTTGATGATGGCGCGGGTGATGGTGATCTTGAGGGGCTTGTCCTCGCCTTCCCGCACGATGGTCAGGGTGATCGCGGTGCCCGGCTTGCCCCGCATGATCTTGACCGCTTCCTGCAGGGTCATGCCCTTGACCGGCTTGTCGTCCAGGCGGATGATCAGGTCGCCGGCCTTGATGCCGGCACGCTGGGCCGGTGTGTCGTCGATGGGGGCGATGACTTTGATGAAGCCGTTTTCCATGCCCACTTCGATGCCCAGACCGCCGAACTGGCCGGTGGTACCGATTCGCAGCTCCTTGTATTCTTCCGGATTCAGATAGGCCGAATGGGGATCGAGACCCGACAGCATGCCGCGGATGGCGTTTTCCAGCAGTTTCTTGTCGGAGACCGGTTCCACGTAATCGCTTTCGATCCGGCTGAACACTTCGGTGAAAGTGCGCAACTCGGTGAAGGGAATCGTGTCGGCCTGGCGGGCCGCCCGCTCGGCGAAAACGCTGCCGCAGGTGCCGAGTAGAACCCCGAGAAGCGTCCCTAGGGTGATCAGAAACAGGTTGGTCTTCGTGCGCATCGATTCTTCCTTAAATGATCTGTCGAAGGGAGCCGTTGTGAACGGTAACCCAAATTAGTATGACATATTTTGGCCGGGCGTCATTTTACCCGACCCCGCCGGGGCGGGCGGCACCACTGCTTGGGGTCGACGGGCCGGGTGCCTTGGCGAATGGCGAAATACAGTCCCGGTCTTTCCCGGCCGCCGCTGCGGCCGACCGTGGCGATCACCTCTCCTTCCTCGACCCGTTCCCCCACCGTTTTCAACAGGGTCTGGTTGAAAGCGTACAGGGTCATGAAATGATGATCGTGACGAACGATCAGCAGCTGACCGTAACCGGGCATCCATCCGGAGAAGATGACCCGCCCTGGGTGGACGGCCTTCACCGGCGTGTCTTCGGGGGCCCGGATCACGACTCCCTCCCAACGCCCGGTTCCCCGTCTGCTGCCGAAGTCGGTGACCAGGCGCCCCGCCACCGGCCACGGCAGCTCGTGGCGGCGTGCGGGAAACGACCGGCTTTCGCTTTCCTGGTTCGCCCGGTTCTTCCGCTCGACCGCCTGGAGCAATCGTTGCAGCCGCTGTTGATCCTGGCGTAGTTTGGCCAGCTGTGATTGACGATCTTGCAGCCTTCCCCGAATTTCCTCCAACAGTTGCCGGCGTTGCTTGCGGGTGGTCTGCAGTTGGACCAGGCGCTGCCGTTGTTGCGCCGCCAGGCGGTCGAGTCGCTGTCGGGCGGTATCGATTTGTCGCTGCAGTCGGCGGATGTCGGCCAAGCGCCGGCGGACCGCCTCGATCCGTTTTATCTGGGCCTGGTTGAAGTAACGGTAATAGGTAAGCACCCGGCCGGCGGCGGCGGGGTCGTCCAGGTTCAACAGCAGCTGCAGAGAGGGACGGCGCCCGAGGGCGTAGGCGGTTCGGAGCAGGCTGGCCAGTTGGCGGCGTTGCCGTTGCAATGATTGTTGTTGTCGTTTCAGCGCCTGGGCCAGTTGCCGGCTCTGGCGCCGGTAGTGCCGGATTTTTTCTTTCAAGCGGCGCAGTTCCAGGGCGATCCGGCCGATTTCCTTCTCCAGATCCGCCAATTTCTTTTCCTGCGCTTGTTTTTCTCCCAGGAGCCGCCGCATTTCGGCGCTGACCTGTTCGATGCGTCGGTTGAGCCGGTCGAGATCACGGCTTTGCGCGTGGCAGGGGAAGGCCGGTAGAACCAGGCACAGCAGAACGGACAGGCGGGATAGCGGGCCGTGTTGCGACATCGATTGCGGGGCTTTTGCGAAGCACGACCGGTCAAAAGGGTTATAATAGCCGATTCTGATCGACGGCGCGGTCGGACGATCGATTGGATGGCGAACGATGCGCCTCCAACGGAAAATGCCGCGAGGGTTTGATAGCCGAGGTGCCTATGATTCAGCAACCTATCGCCGATGAGGAAGACATCGTCCGGGCTGCGGCTTGTCTGAAGGCCATGTCCCATCCTCTGCGATTGAAGATTCTCTGCATCCTGGGCGGTGGTCCCACCAGCGTACAGGAGATCGTGGAAAAAGTGGGAACGACCCAGAGCAACGTCTCACAGCATCTGGCCATTCTACGACAGAAGGGATTGTTGACCTTCGACAAGCGGGCCAACAAGGTTTTCTACCGGATCGACGACCCCCGGACCCTCAAGCTGATCGAAATGATCCGCGAGGTTTTCTGTCACCACGATCCGCGGATCACGGAAGCCCATTGACAACGGAAGGGAGCGTTATGGAGCGTCTCTTGGAATTTATCGGCAATCATCTTTATCTGGTCATCGCCTTCGCCGTGGTGACGGTGTTGTTACTCCGCGACCTGGTGGAGAGTCTGTTGCGCAAGTATCAGGTCGTGAGTCCGCTGCAGGCGGTCATGCTCCTCAACCAGGAGGACGCCGTCGTCGTCGACGTGCGGGAGCCGCCGGAATGGGCCAAGGGGCACATCGGCGATGCCCAGTTGATTCCGCTCGGTGAGCTGGACAAGCGGCTGGAAGAGTTGGCTTCGTTCAAGGACCGGCCCGTCATCGTCACCTGTCAGTCGGGAACCCGTTCCCCGGCGGCCTGCAAGAAACTGGTCAAAGCGGGCTTTACCAGAGTTTATATGCTCAAGGGCGGCATGACGGCATGGGAAGATGCCAATTTGCCGGCGACCAAACCGAAGAAGACCTAAGGATCGAACATGGCCGAAGAAAAACAGTTCGCGATTCAAAAGCTTTATCTGAAGGACGTCTCCTTCGAGACCCCCAATTCCCCGGACATTTTCCGCCTCAAGTGGGAGCCGCACGTCGAATTCAACCTCTCCAGCAACACCCAGAAGCTTCAGGAGGACCTCTACGAGGTCACCCTGACGGTGACGGTGACGGTCAAACTGGAGGAAAAAACCGCCTATCTGGTGGAAGCGGTCCAGGCGGGTATCTTCGCCATCCAGGGATTCGCCCAGGAGGAGCTAGGGCCGCTGCTGGGGATTTACTGTCCCAACGTTTTGTTCCCTTACGTCAGAGAAGTGGTTTCCGACCTCTCTATGAAGGGCGGTTTCCTGCCCATGGTTTTGCCGCCGGTCAATTTCGAGGCCATCTACGCCCAGAAGATGCAGCAGGAAGCCCAGCAGAGCGGTGACAAGCCCAACTGAGACCCCGATACGGCTCCGTTCCGCCTGTGTGCTGGGAGCCGGCTCCTGGGGAACGGCGCTGGCCCAGGTGATCGCCGGCAACGGTTTCGACGTGACCCTGTGGGACATCGATCCGGCGCACGTCGAAGCGTTGGCCCGAACCCGGCGCAACGACCGCTATCTGCCGGGGATGCCGCTGGCGCGCTCCATCGTGTTCGAAGCCGAGCTGGCCCGGGCGGTGACAGGCCGGGATTTGCTGCTGCTGGCGGTGCCCAGTCACGGATTCGCCGACTGCCTGAAGCGACTGCGTCCCCTGGTGTCATCCCGGCCCCGGATCGCCTGGGGTACCAAGGGACTGGATCCGTCCAGCGGCCGTCTGCTCCATCGGGTGGTGGAGGAGATCCTGGAGGAGGAGGTCATGATGGCGGCCCTGTCCGGTCCCACCTTCGCCCGCGAGGTGATGCGCGGTCTGCCCACGGCCATCACCGTCGCTTCCCCCGATCCGGCCTATGCCGCCGCGGTGGCGGAACTGTTCCACAACGACTTCTTCCGTGCTTATACCAACGACGATCTCATCGGGGTGCAACTGGGCGGTGCGGTCAAGAACGTCCTGGCCATCGCCGCCGGGGTTTCCGATGGCATGGGATTCGGGGCCAACGCCCGCGCCGCCCTGATCACCCGGGGACTGGCGGAGATGATGCGTCTGGGGGAGGCCATGGGGGCCAGGGCGAAGACCCTGATGGGGCTGGCGGGCGTCGGCGACCTGATACTGACTTGCACCGACGACCAGTCCCGCAACCGGCGTCTGGGTCTGGGACTCGGGCGGGGAAAATCCGTCGAAGCCGTCAAGGCGAAAATCGGCCAGGAGATCGAAGGCATCCTCACCGCGCGTCTGGTGTGGAACCTGGCCCGCCGCCTGGGGGTCGAGATGCCGATCGTGGAACAGGTCCATGCCATTCTCTATCAGGGCCTGCCCCCCAAGGCGGCGGTGCACAATCTGCTGCTCCGGGACCGCAAGCCGGAAACGGTTTAGCCCGATAACAGGGCGATCAGCGCCTCCACATCCTGGACCACCGGCACGCCGGTCCAGCGGCGCAGTTCGGCGGCGTTGTCCACTTCCTTGGGGGGAGGGGTGATGCGGTTGAGGAAAACGGCGGCGGTGGTCAGGCCGCGCCGCTCCGCGGCCTCCAGGGTCAGCAGGATGGCACTGAGCACCCCCAAACGGTCCGGCGCGACCACCAGGAGCGGCAGCTTCAGGGCTTCGGCCAGATCGGCGTTGACCCCGTCCGCCGCCAGGGGGGAATAGAATCCCCCGGCGCCCTCCACCAGGCGCCAGTGACCGGGCAGGGGACGGCAGGCGTCGGCCAGCGCCGCCAGGGTGAGCGGCCGTCTTTCCAGTTCGGCCGCCCGCGCCGGGGAGACCGGGGTGCGGAACCGGTAAGGGCAGATTTGCTGCAGGGATTCCGGGGCGGCGGCGGCGTTCCGCAGCGCCAGGGCGTCCTGGGGGAGGAGTCCGTCTCCCGTTTCCGGACAGCCGCTTTCCACCGGCTTGCGAACCTGCAGCCGCATCCCGCGCCGGCGCAGCGCCTCCGCCAGGGCGCAGCCCACCCAGGTCTTGCCGACCCCGGTGTTGGTCCCGGTGATGAACAGCCCCTCAGTCATGAAAGATGCTGGTCTCGAACGGTTCGACTTCCACCACGTCGCCGGGGTCGGCTCCGGTGCTTTCCGCCGGCAGAACGATGTAGCAGTTGGCCTGGGCCAGGGTGGTCAGCTGGTGGGATCCCTGCCCCGCCAGCCCTTCGACCTGCCAGATTCCGTCACCGCCAAGGATCAGGCGGCCGCGCTGGAATTCCAGCCTTCCCGCTGCCTTGCGGAGCTGGTTGCGGCAGGGAACCTGGAGGCGCAGCGGCCGGAACGGCCGGCCGCCGGCCAGACGCCACAGGGCCGGGCGGACGATCTGGCTGAAGGTGACGTGCACCGAGACCGGGTTGCCCGGCAGACCGAAATACCAGGCCCGCCGGATGCGGCCGAAGATGAGGGGCTTGCCGGGTTTGACGGCGATACGCCACAGGTGCAGCTCCCCCACCCGGGTCAGGGCCTGGCGCAGCAGATCGGCTTCGCCGACCGAAGCCCCGCCGGTGCTGACGACGACGTCGAACTGCTCCCCGGCCTGCGCCAGGCAGGCGGCCAGCCGCTCCCGATCGTCCGGCTGCCGACCGAGATCGACCGGGGCGACCGGTAACGGGTGCAGCAGGCCATACAGGCTGTAGCGATTGCTGTCGTAAATTCGGCCTGGCGCCAGCGGGGTGCCGAGGGGGGTCAGTTCGTCGCCGCTGGAGAAGTAGGCCACCCGGGGGCGTTGGAAGACCCGGACCGTCGAAATCCCCAGGGCGGCGAGCAACCCTAACTGGGCCGCCGCCAGGCGGTCACCCCGGCGCAGAACCCGTTCCCCTCGCCGGACATCGCCGCCGGCGGGACGGATGTTTTCCCCTGACTGGGGCAAGTGCTGGAGATAGATCCGGTTTCCCTCCCGCCGGACCGCCTCCTGCATCACCACCGCATCGGCGCCCCGGGGAACCGCCGCCCCGGTGAAGATGCGCACGCACTGGCCGGAACGCAGCGTCCCGGCGAAGGGCTTGCCGGCCAGGGCGCGGCCGACCAGGGTCAGGGGAGTCTCCGGCGCCAGTTCCGCCGTGACCACGGCATAACCGTCCATGGCGGCATTGGTGAACGCCGGCAGGTCGGTAGGTGCGTGGACGTCCCGGGCGAGAATGCGGCCCGCAGCCAGGCGCAGGTCGAGCCATTCGTCGGCGTCCAGGGGCTCGATGGCGGCGAGGATCCGCGTCAGCGCCGTCTCCAGCGGCAACAAGCCGCCCCGGCAGGGATCGTCAGCGAAGGAAGTCATGGAGGATGAACTCGGCGATCCGCTCCGGCCGGTTGAGGTCCAGTCGGGGCAGGGGGCAGGGGACGGCCAGCGGTGCGTCGGTGGCCACGGCGATGACGTGCGGGTCGTCGGGGAACAGCAGCGGATGGCCCAGTCGGGGGCGGTGGAGTTCGATCTTGGCGATAGGGGCGTGCTTGAACCCCTCCACCAGGATCAAATCCAGTTCCACCTCGCCCAGATAGGAAAGCTGATCGAACAGATTCACCTCGCCCCGGTCCGGGTATTCATGGATGACGGCACGCCGTCTTCTGGACACCACCATGACCGGGTTGGCGCCGGCTTGGCGCAGGCGGTGGCTGTCCTTGCCCGGTTGGTCGATGTCGAAGCGGTGGTGGGCGTGTTTGATCACGCCAACCCGCAGCCCCTGCTCCCGGAGCAGGGGCAGCAGGCGGGTCAGCAGGGTGGTCTTGCCGGTGCCGCTGAAGGCGGCGAAACCCAGCAGGGGAACGTCACGCATCGATGCCGTAATAGTCCTTGTACCAGGCCACGAAACGGCCGATGCCCACCTCGATGGGGGTGGTGGGGGCGTAACCGACCTCCTCCATCAGATCGGTGACGTCGGCATAGGTCGCCGGCACGTCGCCCTTCTGCATCGGCAGGAAATTTTTTTCCGCCTTCTTTCCCAAGGCTTCCTCGAGGACTTCGATGAAGCGCATCAGTTCCACGGGATTGTGGCAGCCGATGTTGTAGAGGCGGTAGGGGGCGCTGCTGGTGCCCGGGTCAGGCCGATCCCCGTTCCAGCGGGGGTTCGGTGCCGCCACGTGATCCAGGATCTTCACCACCCCTTCGACGATGTCGTCGATGTAGGTGAAATCCCGTTTGTGCCGGCCGTGATTGTACACGTCGATGGGCCGTCCCGCCAGGATATTGCGGGTGAATTTGAACAGGGCCATGTCCGGCCTCCCCCAGGGGCCGTAGACCGTGAAGAAGCGTAATCCGGTGGTCGGCAGGCCGTACAGGTGGCTGTAGGTATGGGCCATCAGTTCGTTGGCCTTCTTGGTGGCCGCGTACAGGCTTACCGGATGGTCCACGTTGTGGTGGACGGAAAACGGCATCCGGGTGTTGGCGCCGTACACCGAACTGGAGGAGGCGTAGACCAGGTGTTCGACCTCATGGTGGCGGCAGGCTTCCAGAATGTTGCAGAATCCCACCAGGTTGGCGTCGATGTAGGCATGGGGGTTCTCCAGGGAATAGCGCACCCCGGCCTGGGCGGCGAGATGGATCACCCGACGGGGGCGGTGACGCCAGAAGGCCGCCTCGATCGCGGCACGATCCTCCAGGCTGGCGCGGATTTCGGTGAAGCCGGGGCGGGCCTTGAGGCGGGCCAGCCGGTCCTCCTTGAGGGTGACGTCGTAATAATCGTTGACGTTGTCGATGCCGACGACCTCGTCTCCCCGATCCAGGAGTCGATGGGCCACGAAGGAACCGATGAAGCCGGCCGTGCCGGTTACCAGAATCTTCATAGGCGGCCGTCCACTTGATCCTTGGGCAGGATACCCTTGACGTCGAACAGCACCGCCTCGGGTTTGCCCAGCTCCCGGATGGCCTGCGCCCCCATGGCCTTGAACTGATCGTGTCCGGTGGCCACGATGATGGCGTCGTAGTGTCCTTTGCGGGGTTGGGCGACCAGGTCGATGCCCAGTTCGGCCCGGGTTTCGTCGCTGTGGGCCCAGGGATCGTGGACATCCACCCGGGCGTTGTAGGTTTCCAGTTCCCGGATCATGTCGATGACCCGGGTGTTGCGGATGTCGGGACAGTTTTCCTTGAAGGTGATGCCCAGAATCAGCACGTTGGCCTGGCAGACATGAATCCGGCGCTGATTCATCAGCTTCACCACCCGGGCGACCACGTATTCACCCATGGAATCGTTGATGCGCCGGCCGGCCAGGATGATTTCCGGGTGGTGGCCGATCTCCTGGGCCTTGTGGGTCAGGTAGTAGGGATCGACGCCGATGCAGTGGCCGCCGACCAGGCCGGGACGGAAAGGCAGGAAATTCCACTTGCTGCCGGCCGCTTCCAGCACTTCCAGGGTGTCCAGACCCAGCTTGTTGAACAGCACCGCCAGCTCGTTGATCAGGGCGATGTTGACGTCGCGCTGGGTGTTTTCGATGACCTTGGCCGCTTCGGCCACCTTGATGCTGCTGGCCCGGTGGGTGCCCGCGGTGATGATGCTCTTGTAGAGGCGGTCCACGAAATCCGCCGCCTCCGGGGTGGAGCCGGAAGTGACCTTGACGATGTTGGTCAGGCGGTGCTGCTTGTCGCCGGGATTGATGCGTTCAGGACTGTAGCCGGCGTAAAAGTCCCGGTTGAACCGCAGTCCGGATTCCCGCTCCAGCACCGGAACGCACACCTCCTCGGTGGCACCGGGATAGACGGTGGATTCGTACACCACCACGTCGCCGGGCTTGAGGACCTTGCCCACGGTGACGCTGGCGGAGATCAGCGGCTGCAGGTCCGGCCGCTTGTGATTGTCGATGGGAGTCGGGACTGTGACGATGAAGACATTGCAGCCGGCCAGATCCTCGGGATCGGCGGTGTAACGTAGGTTCTCGGCGCGTCGGAGATCTTCCGGATCCACTTCCAGCGACCGGTCGATGCCGCGCTTCAGTTCCTCGATCCGGTTGCGGTTGATGTCGAAACCGATCGTGGGGTAAATGCGGCCGAATTCGACCGCCAGGGGCAGGCCTACGTACCCCAGTCCGACCACGGCGATTTTGGCGTTTTCCAGCGACAACATAAAACCTCCCGATGATGCGTCAGGTCCTGGTGGGACGAGCGTTGATCGATCGCGGGCGGGCATCTCGATACCCGTCGATTGACTCTTCCGGCTCCTCTGACCGGAGGGACCGGTGGTCAGTAAGAAGCATAGAGCATTTGCATCTATTTTTAAGATAGTTCATGACGAAAGCGAGGCATGATGCTGAAGGAGCTGTTGATCGACAGTGGGAGCTTACTCGAAGGAGAGCACTGGCGCCGCTGCAGGTTCCGGGTTAATGAAACCATTGTAAGGGAAGGGGAGCGTTGTGGGAACGTTTTCGTCCTGCTGCAGGGTCGGGTCCAGGTGACCGGAACCGTGATTTTGGCGGATCGGAAGATCCGTCCCGGCTATCAGATTCTGGAACCCGGCGAGGTGTTCGGGGAACTGGCGCTTCTGGACGACGGGCCTCATGTGGCCAGCGTCGTCGGTGTCACCGACGGGGTCGTGGCGGTCATCCCCCTCGATGTCCTGCGTGACTGTCTGGAAAACCATCCGGAAGCTGCCGCCCGCTTTTACCGTCATCTGGCCCGAATTCTGAGTGGCCGGTTGCGGCGCACCAATGCCAAGATGCTGTCTCTGCTCGGTTGGGGCTTGAAGGCGCACGGCTATGAAGCCCTGTGAAATCGTGCGCAGCCAGGAGTTTTTTTGTTAGCATAAATCTCGCCAACGGAAGGCCGTAACAAAGCAACCGTTCAGACCATGCCGACGATCCGTATATTCCGTCATTACATTTCCACCGCCTATCTAGGGCTGCTGCTGTCGGAATTCGCCATCTATCTTTCCGCCATCTTCATCGGCGGCAGTTTGCGCTTTCTGCGCAGCAGCGACTGGCGCATCGAGGGCGATTGGTGGATCGTGGCCTGGCTCTTCGCCGTCACCATGATCATCGGCAACGTCAGCGCCGGCCTGTACCAGCGTCCCACCCAGTGGAGCGTCGCCAACCTGGTCTTGCGCCTGCTTGTCAGCATCGTGTTGGCCACGCTGGTGATGAGTCTGTTTTTCTACGCCTTTCCCGAATTGTTCATCGGGCGGGGCATTTTCGGTTTCGCCCTGCTGTTTTCCTTTTTCGCCACCCTGGTTCTGCGTTACCTGTTCCACCGCTTGGTGGACAGCCGCCGGCTCAAGCGCCGCATCCTGGTGCTGGGGGCCGGGGAAAACGCCCGCCGCATCCTCGATTTCGAACGCCGCGTCCCCTACGGCAACCTCACTTTCGTCGGTTTCGTGCGCATGGGCAACGAAACCTGCCGGGTGCCTTCGGACCGTCTTCTGGAACTGGACAGCCCCATCGGGGCCTATGCCGAACGGGAGGACATCGACGAGATCGTGGTGGCCCCCGACGACCGGCGCGGGGGATTTCCGGTGGAGGAGATTCTCGACTGCAAGATGAGCGGCTTCGACGTGGTGGATCTGCTCACCTTCTTCGAGCGGGAGGCGGGCATCGTCAAGATCGACTGTCTCCATCCCAGCTGGCTGGTGTTTTCCGACGGCTTTCGCATGCGAAGCAGCATGCTGGTCAAGCGGCTGTTCGACATCGCCGCCAGCATGGCTCTGCTGCTGGTCAGCTGGCCGATCATGCTGGCCACCGCCGTCGCCATCGCCGTGGAATGCCGGGGTCGTCATCCGATCTTTTACCGCCAGACCCGCGTCGGGGCCGACTGGCGCCTGTTTCAGGTCATCAAGTTCCGGAGCATGCGCCCGGATGCGGAGAAAGACGGGGTCCGGATGGCCAGCCGCAACGACGATCGGATCACCCGGGTGGGGCGCTTCATCCGCAAGACCCGCATCGACGAACTGCCCCAGCTGTGGAACGTCCTGCGGGGCGACATGAGCTTCGTCGGTCCCCGCCCGGAGCGTCCCGAGTTCGTGGAAAAGTTCGCCGAGACCATCCCCTATTATTCCGAGCGCCACCGGGTCAAGCCGGGTATCACCGGATGGGCCCAGGTCTGCTACCCCTATGCCGAAAACGAGGCCGACACCCTGGAAAAGTTGCAGTACGATCTTTACTACGTCAAGAACTACAGTCTGTTTTTGGATTTCCTGATCCTGCTGCGCACGGTCGAAGTGGTGTTATGGGGCAAGGGGGCCCGCTGATCATGAACCCCTTGGTCGGGGCGATCAGCTATACCATCGGTGCGGGGGGCTTTTTCATCCTCGTCCTGCTCCTGCTCGCTTCCTGGCGGGGGCGTCTGCCGGGCGGCCTGTTGTTACTGGCCTCGGCCGGGATGGTGGTGTGGGCCGGGGTCAACGCCTGGTATCTGGCCTACGGAAACCTGTCGCTCGGCTGGATCTGGACTCTGGAAGCGGTGCACGTTTCCCTGTGGCTGCTTTTTCTCTGGCGCCTGCTGCCGCGGGATCTGACCGCGGACCGGATCGGACGCGGACTCCTGTATCTCGCCTGCGGGCTGGGCGGGGTGCTGATCCTTTCTGCCTGGGGCGGCTTCTGGCTCCACAGTGGCTGGCTCCGGTCCCCCTTTCCCAAGCTGCAGATCATGGGCCAGCTGCTGCTGGTCCTGGCGGGTCTGACGGCCGTCGAACAGCTCTATCGCAACACCCGTCCGGACAAGCGATGGTATATCAAGTTTCTCTGTCTGGCCCTGGGAGGGTTGTTCGCCTACGAATTCTACCTGTATGCCGATGCGCTGTTGTTCCGGCGTTTCAATCCTGATCTATGGGCCGCCCGCGGCTTGATAGCAGCCCTGCTGGTGCCGTTGCTGGCGGTCACCGCGGCGCGCAATCCCACCTGGTCGGTGGAGACGTTCGTGTCCCGCGACGTGGTGTTCCACTCCGCGGCCGTCGTGGGGGCCGGGCTGTATCTGCTGGTGATGGCCTCCGCCGGCTACTACGTGCGCTTCTACGGCGGGGAGTGGGGACGGGTTCTCCAGGTGACCTTCCTGGTCGGCGCTTTCCTGCTGTTGTTGGTCTTGTTGTTTTCCGGACAGATGCGGGCCCGCCTGCGGGTGTTTCTGAACAAGCACTTTTTCAATTACCGCTACGATTACCGCAAGGAGTGGCTGCGCATTACCGAGGCGCTGTCGGAGCCGAATGACCGGAGCCCCCTGGGGGAACGGGTGATCCGGGCCCTGGCGGATCTGGTCGAAAGTCCCGCCGGCAGCCTGTGGATCAAAAGCGACAGCGGCCGCTATCTGCATCGGGACGATTGGGGCGAGCCCCAGGGCGAGATTCCCTGGTTGGAGGCGCAGGACCCCGTTCTCCGCTTCATGCAGCGACACGGTTGGGTCATCGATTTCGAGGAGCTGAGCCGGTTGCCGGAATTGTACGAAGGGCTGCCGGTTCCTGAATGGCTGAGGCAGCGTCCCAACGCCTGGCTGCTGATCCCCCTCTTTTGCGGTGCGGAGCTGTGGGGCGTGGTCCTGCTGGAGCGTCCCCGGGCCCGCTTCGACTGCAACTGGGAAGTGATCGACATCCTCAAGACCGCCGGGCGCCAGGCGGCCGGCTTCCTGGCGCTGGAGGAAACCTCGCGCCGTTTGCTGGAGGCCCGTCAGTTCGAGGGTTTCAACCGCCTGGCCGCCTTCGTGGTCCATGACCTGAAGAACCTGATCGCCCAATTGTCCCTGGTGGTCCGCAACGCGGATCGCCACGCCGGCAATCCCGAATTCGTCCGTGACGCCATGAACACCGTGGAACACGCGGTGGGCAAGATGGAACGTTTGCTGTCCCAGCTGAAAAACATGGGGGCGGAGAAACGCAGGGAAAAAGTTTCGTTGCCGCTGATGCTTCAGGAAGTGAGCGCGGCCCGCGCCAGCCAACTGCCCCGTCCCCAGTTCCGCAACCGGGCCCGGCGGGAGTTGTTCGTCCTGGCCCAGCCGGACCGGCTGGCGTCGGCGTTCGAACACATCGTTCAGAATGCCCAGGAAGCAGCGGGCAAGAACGGCTGGGTACGGATCAGCCTCCTGGACCGGGGCGATCAGGCTATAGTTGAAGTGGAAGACAACGGCTGCGGCATGGACGCCGATTTCGTGCGCCGGCGCCTGTTCAAGCCCTTCGAGACCACCAAAGGGTTGAGCGGCATGGGGATCGGCGCTTACGAAAGCCGCGAATACATCCGGGAAATCGGCGGTGATCTGACCGTGGACAGCGTTCCCGGGAAAGGGAGTTGCTTCCGTTTCATTTTGCCTCTGGCGGTTGACGTGTCCGAAGAACGAAACGACGGGAGGGTGCCAGCTTGAATCGGCCGGTTTTGCTCGTGGTGGAGGACGATCCGGGGCTGCAGAGCCAACTGAAGTGGAGCTTTGCGGAGAAGTACAAGGTCTTGACCGCCGGTGACCGGGAATCGGCCCTGGCGGTGGTGAAGAAGACCGAGCCGGCGGTGGTGACCCTGGATTTGGGGCTGCCGCCGGATCCGGGGGGTGTTTCGGAAGGGTTCGCCGTCCTGGAGGAAATCCTGAAGCTGTCACCTTCGACCAAGGTCATCGTCATCACCGGCAACGACGATCTCGACAACGCCGTGCGTGCCGTGGGGGCCGGGGCCTACGACTTCTATCAGAAGCCGGTGGAGCCGGACATGCTGGCCTTCGTGGTGGACCGGGCCTTCCGCCTTTACGAGCTGGAAGAGGAAAACCGTAAGTTGTCCCGGATCACGGTCAACCATCCTCTCGACGGGGTGATCGCCGCCAACCCCCAGATGCTGGAGATCTGCCGGCTGATCGAGCGGCTGGCGCCGACGGATCTGAGCATATTGCTCCTGGGCGAGAGCGGGACCGGCAAGGAGGTCATGGCGCGCGCCATCCACGCCCTCAGCCCGCGCCGCGACGGCCCCTTCGTCGCCATCAACACCGCCGCCATACCGGAAAATCTCCTGGAGGCGGAATTGTTCGGCTACGAGAAGGGCGCCTTCACCGACGCCCGGAAACAAACCATCGGCAAGGTGGAGATGGCCTCGGGCGGCACCCTGTTCCTGGACGAGATCGGCGACATGCCCCTGGCGTTACAGCCCAAATTGCTCCGCTTTCTCCAGGAGCGGGTGATCGAGCGTATCGGCGGCCGGCGCGAGATTCCGGTGGACGTGCGCATCGTCTGCGCCACCCATCAGGATCTGGAGCAGTTGATCGCCGAAGGAAGGTTCCGCCGCGATCTGTTCTACCGTCTCAACGAAACCGTCATCGAACTGCCGCCCTTGCGGGAACGGCCCGAGGACATCCCGGTCCTGGCCCGGGCCTTCCTCCATCGCTTCAACCGGGAGATGAAACGCAATCTGCTCGATTTCAGCGAAGCGGCCCTGGCGGCGCTCGAATCCCACGACTGGCCCGGCAACGTCCGCGAGCTGCAGAGCCGGGTGAAAACCGCCGTGGCCCTGGCCCGGGGGCCGAAGGTGGAGCCCGCTGACCTGAAGCTGGTCGAGGACGGCGGCCGCCGGTTGCCGACCCTGCGCGAAGCCCGGGAACAGGCCGAACGCCAGGCGCTGGCGGCGGCCCTGAGCGAAGCCGAAGGCCGGGTGGCCCGGGCCGCCGAGATCCTCGACGTCACCCGTCCCACCCTGTATGCCCTGTTGAACAAATACAACCTCAAGGTCAAAGCATGACGAGAATCATTTTGCTGTTGGGCCTGTTCGCTTCCCTGGGCGCCCTGGCCGAGACGCCTTCCCGTTATCTGGAGGAAGCCAAGAAGTACCTGCAGCGTGGCGAGACCCGGGCGGCGGTCATCCAGTTGAAGAATCTGCTGCGCGACCAGCCCCTCAACGGGGAGGCACGCCTGTTGCTCGGTGAGGCCTATCTGAAATTGGGCGACGGTCCCGGGGCCGTCAAGGAGCTGGAAAAGGCGCGGGATCTCCAGGTCGATCCGAAGCGCTGGTCGGTTCCCCTGGCCAAGGCCTATCTGTTGCAGCGCCAGCCGAAAAAAGTGCTGCAACGGATCGAGCCCCGGGAGTCGTTCGAAGACCGCCTCGAGGCGGACATCGTCGCCCTGCGGGGGCAGGCTCATATTTTCCTGGATCAGCGCGACCAGGCGGAACAGGCCTTCGAACGGGCCCTGCAACTGGACGACCGCAATGTCGAGGCCAAGGTGGGGCTGGCGCGGCTGGCGCTGATGCAGCGGGAGTGGGATCGGGTGTTGGCGCTCAGCGAGGAGGTGCTGGACCAGGATCCGGACAATGTCGAGGCCCTTTTGCTGACGGCCGAGGCCCATCGCCGGCGGGGGGAGATCGATCAGGCCTTGGTCGCCTTCGATGCCGCTCTGGAAAAGCAGCCTCGCGATATCCGCGCGTTGCTGGGAAGGGCGGCGCTGTATCTGGCCAAGGGGGATCTGGATGCCGCGGGCAAGGATCTGGATCGGGTGTTCGCCTTGGCGAAGTCGGTCCCCATGGCCCTGTATCTGAAAGGGCTGCTGGAATTTCGCCGGGGCGATCTGCAGGCGGCCGAGGATGCGCTGACCCAGGTGGTCAATCGGGTTCCCCGGCATGCGCCTAGCAAGTTGCTGCTGGGGATCATCGCCTACCGCCAGAACGAGCTGGCGGCCGCGGAGGGATACCTGGAATCGGCGCACCGCCTCCTGCCGGACCACCTGCCGGCCGTCAAACTGCTCGCCGCGGTGAAGATGAAGCGGAAACGGCCCCAGGACGCCATCGATCTGTTGACGCCCTGGCTCGACCGTCACGGGAACGATCCCCAGTTGCTCGCCCTGCTGGGCAGCGCCTATCTGCAAGCGCGTCAGTTCGACAAGGGGACGGAATTGTTGAGCCGGGCGGCGGAACTGGCCCCGGATGCGGCGGCCATCCGGACCCAGCTGGCTCTGGGCGAGATCGTCTCCGGTAATTTGACCGGTGCCGTCACGCAGTTGGAACAGGCCGTCTCCCTGGATCCGGGATTGGTGCAGGCGGACGTGATGCTGGTGCTGGCCCAGATCAAACAGAAGCGGTTCGACCAGGCGCTGGAGAACGCCAGGAAACTGGCTGCCAAGATGCCGGACAACCCCATGCCTCACAATCTGATCGCGGCGGCCCTATTGGCGAAGGGGGACGAGCAGGGGGCGGTCGACCAGTGGCGGAAGGTGCTGAAACGGTTTCCCGACTCTGTCACCGCCGCCCTGAATCTGGCCAGGCTCCGGTTCCGCAAAGGCGATCTGGATGGCGCGGAGACCTATTACCGACAGGTGCTGGAGCGCCGACCCGGCCATCTCGGGGCCCTGATCGGCCTGGCTCAGGTGGCCGAGGCGCGCAAAGACTATCCCAAGATGAACGCTTATCTGGAAAAGGCGCTGGATCGCAATCCGGAGGCGCTGCCGCCCGTTCTGATGCTGGCACGTTACCACCTTGCCAGAAACGAAGGCCTGAGAGCGGCCGGCATTCTGCGCCAGGCGCTGGAACGGCATCCCGACGATCCCCGACTCCTGCAATTGCTGGGGCAGGCGCAATTGGCGGCGGGACAGACCGCCAGCGCGGTGGCCACGCTGCGTAAACTGGTCGCTCGGGTGCCGAAGGATCCCTCGGCCCATCGTCTATTGGCCGTGGCTCTGGAAAAAGATCGGAACG
>JALSSF010000223.1 GCA_026984375.1 Methylothermaceae bacterium
GGGACGCCTGCGCCTGGCCACCACCACCAGCACCGACAACTCCGGTCTGCTGGCCTATCTCAACCCGGTGTTCACCGAGCGTACCGGCATCGCCGTGGACGTGATCGCCGTCGGCACCGGCAAGGCCCTGAGACTGGGGCAGAACTGCGACGTGGACGTGGTTCTGGTCCACGCCCCGGCGGCGGAAAAAGCCTTCGTCGAGGCCGGCTACGGCGTCAACCGTCTGGCGGTGATGCACAACGACTTTGTCATCGTCGGCCCCGAAGACGACCCGGCCGGCGTCCGTCAGGCCAAAAGCGCCATCGAAGCGCTGCGAAGGATCGCCCAGGCCCGGGCCGGCTTCGTTTCCCGGGGCGACGACTCCGGCACCCACAAAAAAGAGAGACACCTGTGGCGCCAGGCCGGCATCGAGCCCAAAGGGGACTGGTACGACGCTATCGGCCAGGGCATGGGGGCTGCACTGACCTTCGCTGCCGAAAAACGCGCCTACGTGCTCACCGA
Source organism: Methylothermaceae bacterium (assembly GCA_026984375.1). Lineage (GTDB taxonomy): Bacteria > Pseudomonadota > Gammaproteobacteria > Methylococcales > Methylothermaceae > Methylohalobius. Next base: position 502 of record JALSSF010000223.1, read on the forward strand.
TCGCGGCACCTGGCTGGCGATGCGCGCCAAACTGCCGGGACTCGACGTGGTGTTCGCGGGTGATCCGGCGCTGTACAACCCCTACCACATCATAGCCGTCAATCCGAAACGCTGTCCCGGCGCCAACTACGAGGCGGCGATGCGCTACGCCGCCTTTCTGACCGGACCGGTGGGACAGAAGCGGATCGCCGACTTCAAGGTCAGGGGGAAACGTCTGTTCCAGCCGGACGTGCTCGACTATTGAGGCGATCCTGCGGTGGCTGCGCTCAAGCTCGGCGATCGGCGGCCGATCGCCGATCACGCCTGTTGGCGCCGCCAACGCTCGATTCGCTCCAGCAGCACCGGCGGTGAGCCGAAACACATTTCGCCGCTGTCCACCGCTACCGCCACCTGCACCGTAACCCCCCGGGCCAGGCGTTTGGATTCGCCGTCGCGAATCTCGTAAGCCAGCTTCAGACGGTATTCGTATTCGACCATGCGTACCGCCACCCGCAAAGTCTGACCGAAGCGGGCCGGGGCCAGATAACGAATCTGGAGATCCACCACCGGCCATACGTAGCCGGTGGCCCTCATGGTGCGATAGTCGTAAGCGATGCTTTCGAGCAGGGCGCAACGGGCGATCTCGAAATACTTGACGTAATGCCCGTGCCATACGACGCCGAGCATGTCGGTGTCGAAAAAGGGGACCTGCAGCGTCACTTCCGCGCTGGGCAGCACATTCATGAGTCCCCCCAAAAGGGATAGAAGTTGAACCACTGCAACGGCGCACGCAGGCAGTGCCCCTGCAGCCGATCGACGAAGGCCCGGGCGCATTCGGCGATCGCCGCCTGTCGTGCGTCCCGCCCGCGGGGCAGGCGGACGCGGTCGTAGAGCGGATCGAAATGGATGTGGTAGCCGCCGTTGCGGTAGCAGAACAAGGTGAACACCGGACACTGGAGCAGATGGGCCAACAGCCACGGCCCCTGGGGAAAGGGAGCCGGCTGCCCCAGAAACGGCAGCCTCACCACCCGTTCGGGACTGCCTATCGGTATCCGATCCCCCACCAGGACGACGAACTCGCCGCGGCGCACTTTCTCTTGCAACAGGATCGCCGTCGTTGGATCGATATCGGTCACCTGGATCAGGGTCATGTTCCGTGACTTGTCCACGCTGGCGAGAAGGCGGTTGAACTTCTCCGCGTGTTTAGTATGTACCAGGATATTGAGACGCAGCCCCTTGCGGAAATCAGCCAGGGCGCGGCAAACCTCCAGATTGCCCAAATGGGCGGTGACGATCACCCCCCCCTGGCCACGCTCCAGCAGTTCCAGAAACCGGTCGCGGTGGTGGAACGTAACCGTATCGGTATCGAAACGCCCCAACCAGACGACGATCTTGTCGAGCAGACACTCGGCGAAGCTGAGAAAATGACGATAGCTGTGGCTCAATCGGCTGTCCAGACCCAGACGGGGAGCGAAGCGATGCAGACGACGCAGGTAATCCTGCGAGGCAGCCCGGGCCTGGCGGTTGACCACGAAATAATAGCCCACCACAGGATACAGCAACAGGCGGAAAGCGGGGCGACCGAACAGTAGATATACGCCGAGCAGGAAACGCATCCCCCAAAGGACGCCCCTTTCCTCCATCGCCGCCCAGTGCCGACTCACCGCCACCCTCCCAGCCGAAGCAGACGGCGGAGGAACAAGCGTGCGTGCATTCGGCTGATGCACCAGTTGTCTTCCCAGGAACGAAAATGGGAAACGCCATCGGCGCGATAACACACCCGGGTCGGTAGCCAGACCATGGGAACACCTGCCCAATACAACCGTACCAGGATTTCGATGTCGAAATCCATCCGTTCACCGCGCACCGAATCCAGCAGCGGCATCACCGCGGCCAGGGGGTAGACACGGAAACCGCACATGGAATCCGGAATCGCCAGAGAGCCAGTATTGATCCAGACCCATACATGAGTGAGCCAGCGACCGTAATATCGGCTGCGGGGCATGGAACCATCGAAACGGGGACGACCACAAACCACCGCCCGCGGTTCGGAGCAGGCCGCCGCCAGGAATGCCGGAACGTCGGTTATCTCGTGCTGACCGTCGGCATCGATCTGTAGCACGTGGCTGAACCCGGCTGCTGCCGCCGCCCGGAGACCGGTTTTCACCGCCGCCCCCTTGCCGCGATTGCGGGAGTGGCGCAGCCGGATCACACCGGGACGCTTCGCCAAGGCGTCGATGACACGGCAGTGGGGCGATCCGCTGCCGTCGTCCACCAAAAAACAGGAAAGCCCGTGGTTCTGCAGCGCAGCGACGATGACTTCGAGGCGGTCGCTGTGGTTATAGACCGGAATCACCGCACACGGATCGAACGCCACGCTCATCGCCAGTAAATCCGCCCGGAGCTGCACTCCCCCGTCGGTACCCGATAGCAAAAGGCCAGACGCCGGCGTGAGGGATCGTAATCGAGCCGCAACACCACCGTCATCTCCGGTACCACCAGACGTTTGAACTTGATGTTCTCCATGCGATCGAAGTCCAGGAACAGGGCGAATTCATCCAGGAACAGGGTGGCGGCCCAATGGATCTGCACCACCCCGGCCAAAAGCGGAAAACCGGGAAAGTGCCCCTGAAAACAGACCAAATCCTCCGGTAGATAGATCCGGTAATCCACCCGATACCCCTCGCGCTCGCGACTGAGGATCCGCGGCAACAAACGGGAATCAGGCATGACCGTGATACCGCATCATCCGCCGTCGCACCCCGTATTCCACCACGATCAGCATTCCCATCAACAGATAGGCGATCAGGCCATTGTAGAGGGTCCACCACCGCAGATCCCCGTACCAGACGGTGAAAGCGGCGAGCGCACCGTTGACGGCGAAGAACAGACACCAGACCCAGGTGACCCCGCGCGTATATCGTACCCCTTCAGGCGGCAGGTCCGGATCCGCCAGCCGCGCCAACCGCTCCACCACCGGGGGCGGAGTCCACCACAGCGAAGCCAGAAACCAGATCAAAAACGCCCCGTTGACAAATACCGGATACCACAACGGTGACGTTTCCCCGCCCCACAACAACAGCCCCAGCACGACCAGCACCAGGATCCGCAGCGGCCACCCCCCCTCCAACCACCAGGCCCGCAGTGCCAGCACGACCAACGGCACCGTCAACAACCAGCGGGGATCGATGCGGTTCAGGGCGAACCAGACCAAAGGCGGATACAGCAGGGTGAGCACGATCGGCACCGCCCACGGCCACCGACAGCGGAACGGGCGGTTCATTCGCCGGCGAGACGCTGCACTACGTCCACCACATCGCCGAGGGTGGCGATGCGACGGAATTCCTCGGGCGGAATGCGTCTGCCGATAAGATCATGGAGACGCACCACCAGATCGACGGCATCGATACTGTCGATGTCCAGTTCCTCGAAGGTCGTCTCCAGCGTCACCCGGTTCGGATCGATCTCGAACAGCTCTTCGAGCAGGTGGCACAGGGTGGAGAAGATGACGTCCCGGTTTTCGGTAATGGCCTTCGTCAAGGGTACGTTCCCAAAGGTGGATTTTCCGTCCTACCGATTGATTGTAGCGCAAGGGAAAAAGGTGACCAAGTTGCCAGGGCTACCGTTCAGTCTTGTGTCAGCGGCCCCGTTCCCAGCCGGCGTACAGCGTTTCCAACTTTCGGGTCAGCCGCCGTGACGCCCGTGACAGAGGCAGGTCCGGGGACACGATCGCCGGATCGATCGGAACACCGACCTCGACCATCACCTGCGGCCGGCGCGCCGGCACGTGATACCAACGCTGTCCCCTCCCCAGCAACGATGGGCGATAGCGGAAGAACACCGGCACCAACGGTGCACCGGCTTCCAGAGCGATGCGGGCGGCGCTGCGGTGGAAACGCCACGGCTCCCCCGGCGGCGTCCGGGTTCCCTGGGGGAACAGGATCAGGTTGGCACCCGTCCGCAACGCCGTCAGCGCCGCCGGGATCAGACTCTGGGAATCGCCCGCCTGGATATGGCCACAGCAGCGGATCGGCCGTCCCACCAACGGCACTTTCGCCAGCGAAGGCTTGACCACGCAGACGGCGTCGTCCACCAGGGCGAACAGCAACACGGTATCGAGAAAGGAAGGATGGTTGGCGATGATCACCCGACCGCTCCCCTGCAGATGCTCCATCCCCTCGACCTGAACCTCCCAAACGCCGGTCCAGCGCATCCAGGCGACGAAGAAACGGAACGCCCGCCGGCTCAGCCGGCGGGCATGGACGGACCGCATGGCGGGCGGATGACGCCAGCAGGTGGCAGGGTACACCAGTGACCACAGCCCGAGGGAACCGAGCGCGTAGACGAGATAGCTGATCACGGTGGCGAGAAAACGCAGGGCCCGTTCCATCGCTCAATCATGTCGGCGCAGAACCAGAGCGGTATTGATGCCACCGAAGGCGAAATTATGGCTCGCCACCACTTCACAATCCAGCCTACGACCGTCGCCGACGAGATAATCCAACGGGGCGCAAGCGGGATCGGGATCGTCGAGATTGAGGTTGGGATGGAACCAACCGTCCCGCATCATTTCGATCGCCACCAAAGCCTCCAGCGCTCCACAGGCACCCAGGGTGTGGCCGGTGTAACTCTTGAGGGTGCTGACCGGCGTGTTCTCTCCGTAGACATCCCAGGTGGCCCAGCTCTCGGCTTCGTCCCCCTGCCGGGTGGCGGTACCGTGCGCACTGACGTAGCCCACCGCCGCCGCCGGCAGGCCGGCGTCGGCCAAGGCCAGCTCCATCGCCCGGCGCATCGTGGCCCGCGAGGGCTGGGTGACGTGAGCGCCGTCGGTGTTGGTACCGAAACCGATGATTTCGGCGTGGATGCGGGCACCCCGGGCCAAGGCATGATCACGGTCTTCCAGAATCAGGGTGCAGGCACCCTCTCCCAGCACCAGACCGTCGCGGTCACGGTCGAAAGGGCGGGGAGTGGTTTCCGGCGCGTCGTTGCGGGTGCTGGCGGCATACAGCGTGTCGAACACCGCCACCTCGGTGGGACACAATTCCTCGGCGCCGCCGGCGATCATCACCGTCTGGCGGCCGGACTTGACGGCCTCGTATGCGAAGCCGATAGCCTGGCTTCCGGAGGTACAGGCGCTCACCGCAGGAATGACGCGGCCGCGAACCTGGAAAAAGAGGGCGACGTTGACGGCGGTCGTGTGCCCCATCATTTTGAGATAGGTGTTGGCATCCAGGCTGCCGAGTCGGCGCCCGAGAAGCATGGCGCCGAAATCGGCGACGGCGTCGGTGGATCCCACCGAGGAACCGTAGGCAACCCCGGTCGCATCGGAACTCAACACCGGGTCGTCCAGCAGGCCGGCGTCGGCCAGGGCCAGCTCGCTGGCACGGACCGCCATTCGCGCCACCCGGCCCATGCTGCGGGTCCGTTTGCGGGTATAGTGAGCGGGAAGCCGAAAATCGGTCACCGGCGCTCCCAGAAGACAATGCAGACCCTCGTAGACCGCCCAATCGTCATGCCGGACCACCGCATTGCGCCGCGCCTGCAAACGGCTGCGCATCGTCGGCCAATCCCCTCCCAGGGGAGAGATGGCCGCCATACCGGTGACCACCACCCGTCTCATCCGCTCAATCCCCCGTCGACGGCGATCACCTGGCGGGTGACGTAAGCGGCTTCCGGCGAAAGCAGGAACGCCACCACCGCCGCCACCTCCTCCGGCTTCCCCAGACGACGCTGGGGGACATGGGCCACGATTTCGTCCAAGGGCAACCCTTCGATCATGTCGGTTTCGATCAGACCCGGGGCGACGCAATTGACGGTGATGCGGCGCTTGGCCAGTTCCAGGGCCAGGGCCTTGGTGGCACCGATGATGCCGGACTTGGCGGCGCTGTAGTTGACCTGACCGCGGTTGCCCAGCAGTCCGGCCACCGAAGCGATAGTGACGATACGTCCCGGCCGCCGGCGCTGGATCAT
>JALSSF010000224.1 GCA_026984375.1 Methylothermaceae bacterium
CGATGTCCAGCCCGGCCAGGGCCTGGAAGAAACGGGCCAGGGCGAAGAAGCCCACCAGGACGATGATGTCGGCCATCCGGGCGCTGGGAACCGCCACCGCCACCAGGGGAACGATAGCCGCCGCCAGCACCGCCACGGCGAAGATCACGTAAGGAGCGGTGTGGAAGATCCAGGAAGCGTTTTCCGCCACCACCGTCTCCTTGCGCAACAGTTTGAAAAGATCGCGATAGGGCTGAAGAATCGACGGCGCCATGCGGTTCTGGCTCCAGCACTTCAGCTTCTTGATCCAGCCGGCCAGCAGCGGGGCGGCGGCGACGAACAGGATCACCTGTAACAGATTGACGAGCCAAGTCATCGGCTGATCACCCACAGTAGAAGGAGTAGAGTGAAGAAGGAATAGCCCAGATAGACGCGGATGTTGCCGGTCTGGATCCGGCCCACCTGACGCACGCTCCAGTGCAGCGCCCGGGCCACCGGTGCGTAGAACCAGTGCCACAGCAGATCCTCCACGTGGAGCCGATAGCGAATGGCGGTGACCTTGAGACCGTCCATGCCGGCGGTGGTCTTGTCGATGTCCTCGTGGACCACGAAGCAGTCGGCGAAGATGCGCCGGAAGGGCATGGCGAAGGCGCTGGCGGTGTACTGCATCCGCGGGGTGAGGGCGCCGAAGCCGCAGTCCCAGGGATAGGCCCGACGTTCGGGATGTTCGTGGCCCGGATGGAGCCATTCGTAGGTCAGCAGCCAGGCCAGTCCCATCGCCGTCATCACCGCCAGAGCGGCATAGGTGGCGCTTTGGGGCGATACCGGCGCCAGCCACAGGAAGCCGCGGCTGGCGGTCTCCGGCAGGCCCGCCCCGGTCAGCTGCCGGCTCACCCCCTCGAGCAGGCGCACCAGCGGCGTCGGCAGGACGCCCAGCAGCAGGCACAATCCCGCCAGCCAACCCATCCCCGCCAGGGCGGGTTTGGATTCCAGCCGCCGGGCCCGGTGAGCGTGATGGCTCCTCGGCTTGCCCAGGAACACCACCCCGAACACTTTGACGAAACAGGCCGCCGCCAGGCCGCCGGTCAAGGCCAGCATCGCCGCGGTGACCGGCACGAAGCTGCGCAGCACCCCGCTGTCGAGGGCCGAGACCTGCAGCGCCGCCTGATAGGTGAGCCACTCGGAGACGAAGCCGTTGAAGGGCGGCAGGGCCGAGATGCTGAGGCAGCCGATCAGAAACAACGCCCCGGTGACCGGCATGCGGTGGATCAATCCCCCCAGGCGTTCGAGATCGGATTCGTGGGTGCGCTGCAGGATCACCCCGGCGCCGAGGAACAGCAGGCTCTTGAAGATGGCGTGGTTGAGGGTGTGGTAGAGGGCGGCGATCAGGCCGATGGTTCCCAGAGCGGGTTTGCCGTCGGCGTAGAACAGCAACGCCAAGCCCAGCCCCATGAAGATGATGCCGATGTTCTCCACCGAATGATAGGCCAGCAGGCGCTTGAGATTGTGCTGCATCAGGGCGTAGAGCACCCCCAGCACCGCCGAGGCGGCGCCGGCGGACAAGGCCGCCACGCCCCAGCCCCAGTGGAAGTGTTCCACCCCCACCAGGTCGAAGGTGAAGCGGATGAAGCCGTAGACCGCCACTTTCAGCATCACCCCGCTCATCAACGCCGAGATATGGGAGGGGGCCACCGGATGGGCCTCCGGCAGCCAGGCGTGCAGAGGCACGATCCCCGCCTTCATGCCGAAACCGCCCAGGGCCAGGGCGAAGGCCACCGCCGCCCACAGCGGGGTCAACTGGGCGTGGCGCATCTGCTCGAAGGTGAAACCGTCGCCGAAACCGACGAGCACCCCGTAGGCGAGGATGATGAGCAGGGCGCCGATCTCCGCCATCAGCAGATAAATGAAGGCGGCGTGACGGTTGGCGGCGTGTTCGTGGGTGTAGGCCACCAGGAAATAACTGGCCACCGACATCAGTTCCCAGGCGATCATGAAGAAGAAGGCGTCGGCGGCCAGCAGCACCAGCTGCATGCCGGCGATGAACAGCCCGGTGGCCAGACCCAGCAGCGAAAGCGGATGGGGGCCGTGTTCGTATTCGACCACGTAATGAGGGCCGAACAGGGCGACGGCGATCAGCACCACGCTGATGACACAGAGGAAGAAGCCGCTCAGGGCGTCGAGATGGAAATGCCAGGCCAGCCAAGGCAGCCCCAAGGGCAGGGTCAGATCCAGGTCCGCCTGGCCGGCGAGGGCGGTGGCGCCGCCCAGGAGCCCGGCGATGCCGGACAGCCCCAGCAGCCCGAAGGCGGTGTGGCGCAGCAGGCGCGGATGGCGGTCGGCGCCGAGGCTGACGAAGCCGGAGGCCAGGGCGAAACCGAGCGCCAGCAGGCTGAAGGGCAGGGCGGCCCCGGCACCGGCGACCGTCCAATAACCCAGGGTCAGCAGGAGGCCGCCGACGAGAACCGCGGCGATCTGGGGTCGCTGGCGCAGCCAGCCGAAGCCGGCGGCCAGGGAACCGGTTCCCTGGCGTCGGATTTGATGCCAGGTGGTGGTGACGAGATTGCGGATCATTCTTTTTTGCCCTCCAGTCCCCGTACTTCACATCTGCCCGGATGTTCGTCCACGAAGGCGTTGATGTAGTCGAGCGGCGGTTGGGCGAAGCACCAGGCGTCGGACAGGTCGAAGACGATTTTCTTGCCTTTGGGTAGTTCCCCCAGCTCCTCGCGCAGTTCGGCATTGAGGCGTTCCATCAGCCGGGCGCCGCCGATCTTCACGGTCACCTGATCGCCTCGTTCCTCGACTTTCAGGAAGGTGTTCCGGAAACGCTCGGCCGCCTGGCGCCGGGCCGCCAGGGGGTGTTTGGAGGCAGCCTCGTGCAGTTCCAGGCCGTGGATCTCACACCGGCCACCGCGGCGCTCGTAGTCCTCGCAGAACTCGTGGAGGAATTCCATCACCGTATGGTCGATGAAATCGGCGTGAGTCAGGTCGAAGACGATCTTCTTACCCGGTGGCAGTTCCGCCAGGGCAGTCTTGAGACCGAGAAAGTTGGAGAAGATCGCCACCCCGTCGATGCGAACGTGATAGGTATCGGCATCGGTCGGTTCGATTTCGAAGGAGATGCGGAACAGTTGCTTGAGATCGACCCCCCGCAGCAGGTGCAGGACGATCTTGGCGGCGATGCCGATGGCCACCCCGATGAGCAGGTCGGTGGCGAGGACGGCGACGATGGTGAGGACGAACAGGAACAGTTGTTCCTTGCCGATCTCCCAGGTCTTGTAGAACTCCCGGGGCGAGGCCAGCTTGTAACCGGTGAACACCAAGAGGCCCGCCAGCGAGGCCTTGGGGATTTCGTGGATGATTCCCGGGAACAGGGCCACGAACACCAGCATGAACAGGCCGTGGAAAAAATTGGACCACTGGGTGCGGGCGCCGAACTGGATGTTGGCGGTGGAACGGACGATTTCCGAGATCATCGGCAGGCCGCCGATGGCGCCCGACACCGAGGTGCCGATGCCGAGACCGCGCAGGTCCTTGTTGAGATCGGTCTGGCGCTGGAACGGATCGAGCTTGTCGATGGCGGCGGCCGACAGCAGGCTCTCCAGACTGGACACCAGGCAGATGCTGACCACCGCGATCCAGAAGGCTGGGGTGCCGATCATGGAAAAGTCGGGAAAGGCGAAGCCGTCCCAGAAGCTTTGCGGCACCGGCAGCAGTTCCTTGGGGCCGACCTCGTAGAAGGTGGAGTGCCAGGAATATTTGTGGTGATGCTCCAGATCGAAATACAGGCTCAGACCCAGACCGACGGCGACCACCACCAGCGGTGCCGGGAGGATCTGCAGCAGTTTGATCCTGGGTTTGAGGATCTCCCAGACGATCAGGATCGCCAGGCTCGAAAAGCCGATGACGGCGATTTCGGGATTCATCCGTGTCAGCGCCTCGGGAATGCCGGCCAGGTTTTCCAGCAGTTCGCCCTCCGGCTTGACGTCGATCATGACGTAGAACTGCTTGATCATGATGATGATGCCGATGGCCGCCAACATGCCGTGGACCACCGAGGCCGGGGCCAGGGCGACGAAACGGCCGGCCTTGAGCTGTGCCAGGACGACCTGGAGGAGACCGGCGACGACGATGGCCGCCAGGGCGCGGTGATAGCCGACGATAGGATCGCCCTGACCCAGGCTTTCCACCGCCCCCAGGGTGACGACGATCAGACCGGCGGCCGGGCCGGAAATGGTCACGTGGGAGCCGTTGATCCGGGAAACCAGCAGTCCGCCGACGAAGGCGGCGATGATGCCGGCCATGGGCGGGAAGTTGGAGGCCATGGCGATCCCAAGGCACAGGGGCAAGGCGATGAGGAATATCTGGAATCCGGCGACCAGATCGTAACGCCAGTTTTCCTTCAGACCGGCGAGGCCGGTTTTGGGCAGCGATGCGGTTACGGCGTGCACGGTGAACGCTCCTGACTTGATGATCCGTTGCCTTGAATTTGGCAACGGGCATGCCAATTTGGCGGGTCGATCGAAATCAGTCGGTTATACCCCAGCACCCCCCCGTGAATGGTGCTTATCCACCAATTCATGGTGGTGGATATCCACCGGGATGGCGATATTCCCATTCGCTCTAATAAATTAAAAATATATGAATATAAATTATTGTTATAAATCGGAAGAATGCCTATCATACCTGGCCATACCGGCCCTGCCGGGAACGGCAATTTTTGGAGGCGTATCGATGCTGCTTGCGGTTCTGCTCTCCCTGTTGATCGGCATCACTCTGGGACTGTTGGGGGGTGGGGGATCGATCCTGACGGTTCCCATCCTGGTTTACGCCCTTCATGTGGCACCGAAGGAGGCCATCGCCACCTCCCTGCTGGTCGTCGGGGTGACCAGTTTCGTGGCCATGATCCAGCACGCCCGGCGCGGGTCGGTCAGCTGGCGGGTCGGTCTAGTGTTCGGAGTCGCTGGCATGGCGGGGGCCTATCTGGGAGGATGGATGGCCCGTTTCATCCCATCGCCCCTGTTGCTGATGCTGTTCGCCCTCATCATGTTCGCCACCGCCTGGGCCATGCTGCGCAACGGCCATAAGGCGGAGCGGCCACGGAATCCCGGGGACTGCCTCGATTGCATCCCGCTGGGGGAGGTCGTTCTCCACGGTTTGGTGGTGGGGGCGGTGACCGGGCTGGTGGGGGCCGGCGGCGGTTTCCTGGTGGTGCCGGCCCTGACCCTGCTGGGCGGTCTGCCCATGCATCTGGCCATCGGCACCTCCCTGCTCGTGATCGCCATGAAGTCGGCCGCCGGTTTCGTGGGTTATCTCACCCATGTGAGCGTGGACTACCGGTTGGCCTCGGTCGTGGCGGGATCGGCGGTGGCTGGTTCCTTCCTGGGCAGCTGGTTGGCCCACCGGATCCATGCCCGGCACCTGCGCAAGGGATTCGCCTGGTTCGTGATCCTCATGGCCTGCTACATCCTGTATCGCGAACGTCACACCATCGGGCCGGCCCTGGTGGATTTGTGGAACCATCTGGAAGCTGCATGGATGGAGCTGCGCCAATGGATGGCGGTACGGTAGCAAGCAAGCGTGGCAACGCATCGAATGAAGAACTCTTCCTGGAGGATAAAGCAATGAAAGAATCGAATCGTCATCATCGTGTGGTCATCGTCGGCGGTGGGGCTGCCGGGGCCGGCGTGGCCCACCGGGTGGTGGATCAGCTCGGCTGCCGGGACGTGGCCGTGATCGAGCCGTCCGAGTATCACTATTACCAGCCCATGTGGACCCTGGTGGGCGCCGGCGTCACCCCGAGGGAGACCACCCGCCGGCCGATGAAGGCGCTGCTGCCCGGGGCGGCGACCTGGATCCGTGACGCCGTGACCGCCGTCGATCCCGAATCCAAGGTGGTGGAAACCGCCGGCGGGGAGCGGATCGGCTACGACTTTCTCGTGGTCGCCGCCGGGCTGAAATTGGACTGGGACAGGATCGACGGACTGAGCCGGGACCTGGTCGGCAAACACGGCATCTGCAGCAACTACAGCTACGACACCGTTCCCCATACCTGGAGAATGCTACGTGAATTCGAGGGCGGCACCGCCCTGTTCACCATGCCCCCGATGCCGATCAAATGCCCGGGGGCGCCGCAGAAGATCGCCTATCTGGCCGAGGACTGGTTCCGCCGCAAGGGCATCCGTGACCGCTGCCGGGTGGCCTTCTACACCACCACGCCGGGGATCTTCGGGGTCAAGAAGTACGCCCAGGCGTTGATGGACCAGGTCATCCGTCCCCGGAACATCGAAACCCATTTCCGCCACAATCTGGTGGCGATCCATCCCGAGGCCCGCGAGGCGGTGTTCGAGAACCTCGACACCGGCGAGACCGTGGTGGAGAAGTACGACCTGATCCACGTCACCCCGCCGCAGTCGCCGCCGGCGTTCATCCGCGACAGCGGTCTGGGCGACGAGGCCGGCTGGATGGACGT
>JALSSF010000225.1 GCA_026984375.1 Methylothermaceae bacterium
ATCCCAAAGCCACGGCGACCGGCCGAGATGGCTAGGCTCAAACTCAGCAAACAGGCCCTGACCCAGGAACAGGAACGTCTCAAGCTCTATCAGCGGTTGCTGCCGTCGCTAGACCTCAAGCGCCGCCAGCTGAGCGTCGCGGTCAGGCGGGCCGAGACCGAGCTGGCCCTCCTGGAGGCGGAACGGGCGGCGCTGACGGAGCGCATCGGGGAGGAACTGCCGATGCTGGCCCATCCCGATTTCAACCTCGGTGGTCTGGTCGTTCTGGAACGGGTCGAGACCGGCGAGGAGAACGTCGTTGGTGTGCGCCTGCCCGTCTTTCGCGGAACCCGATACCGGGTGGCCGATTACTCCCGTCTGGCCACCCCGGCGTGGGTGGACGTGCTGGTGGCGCGGCTGAAGCAGGCGCTGGAATTGGAGGTGCGGCGCGACATCGCCGCCCGGCGGCTGTCCATCCTTCGTCACCAGCTGCGCAGGGTGACCCAGCGGGTCAACCTGTTCGAGAAGGTGCTGATCCCGACCGCCCGGAACAACATCAAGCGGATCCGCCTTCATCTGGACGAGGCCGACCGGACGGCGGTGGTCATCTCCAAGCTGGCCAAGCGCAAGCAACAGGCCGCCCGTGGAGGCATGGCATGAGCATCGTCCCCCTCGACAAGATCACCCTGATCGGCCTGAAGGGGGACGAAGGCCCCCTGCTCACCCGGCTCCAGGACATGGGCTGCGTCGAGTTGATTCCCCTGAAGGGACCTGCCCCGAAGACGGATACGGGGGAACTGGCCTTCCACCACGAATGCCCGATGCATCCGGGGCGGGACAAATGTCTGTGCTGTCTCGAGGAAGCGCTCCAGTTCCTGCGCGATTGCCCCCAGCGCCGCCGCCAGATCCGCCGGGCATCGGATTTCGACCCCGAGGCCGTGGTGCGCCGGGTGTTGGAAGTGCGCCGCCGTCTCCTCGACCTGGAAAGCGAACGCGACGCTCTCATCCGCCGCCTGCGCCTGTGGCGTCCGTGGGGGGATTTCGAATTCGCCCCCCTCGAGGAAATGGACGGCTGGCGCTTGTGGTTCTACGTGGTACCCCACACCCAACTGGCTGCCGTCCGCACCCTACCCTACTATCAGGAGGTCGTGCGCCGCGACCAGCGCTTTAGTTACGTGGTCCTCATCTCCCGCGAGGAGCCGCGGGGGGTGCCGGTGCCTCGGGTGCATCTGGGCGCCCGGTCGCGGCGCCGGCTGGAAGAGCGCCTCGACGCGGTGGAGTTGGCCATTGAGGATGCCCAGGCCGAACGCGCCTGGCTGACCCGCTGGTACACCCTGCTGCGCCGCAATCTCGCTGCCTTGCGGGACCGCGCCGCCCTGGAGGCGGCCGCCGAACAGCTGCTGGCCGCCGCGCCGGTGGTGGCGTTGCAAGGTTGGATGCCCTCCCGGCGGGTGGTCGAACTGGAGGCTTACGCCCGCGACCGCCGCCTCGTGCTGCAGCGGGAAGCGCCGTCCCCCGCCGACGATCCTCCCACCTTGCTGGAGAATCCCGCCTGGCTGCGGGCCGGCGAGGATCTGGTCAACTTCTACATGACCCCCGGTTACCGCACCTGGGATCCCTCCCCGGTGGTGTTCTTCTCTTTCGCCCTGTTCTTCGCCATGATCCTGGCCGATGCCGGCTACGCCGCCCTGCTGGGGCTGGCTCTGTGGTTCGCCTGGCGCCGCCTGGAGCGCACGGCGTCCGGCCGCCGCTGGCGCCCGCTGGTCCTGACCGTGGTGCTGTTCTCCCTGGGCTACGGAGTCCTGGTAGGCAGTTACTTCGGTCTGGCCCCGCCCCCGGGCTCGCCCCTGGCCGTCCTGCACCGGCTGGACATGAGCGACACCGAAACCATGATGGCGCTGTCGGTCCTCATCGGTTGCCTGCACCTGCTGCTCGCCACGGTGATGGACGCCCGCCGCCACGACGACCGGGCCGCGGGACTGGCCCCGGCAGGTTGGGCGCTGGTGGTGGGCGGCGGGCTGGTGTGGGTGCTGGAACGGGGTTTCGGGCTGCCGCTGCCGCCGCTGCTCGGTGCGGGACTGGCCGCCGTCGGTCTGCTGCTGGTGCTGTTCTACGCTGACCCCAGGCGGCCGTGGCCCGGGCGGCTGCTGGCGGGACTGAAGGAATTGACCGGGGTCACCGCCCTGTTCGGCGACGTCCTCAGTTATTTGCGTTTGTTCGCCCTCGGTCTGGCGAGCGGTTCCCTGGCGATGCAGTTCAATCACATGGCCCTCACCCTTCCCGAAACCTTGCCCGGCGTCGGTCTGGCGGTCGCGGTGCTGGTGGCGCTGCTGGGTCACGGCGTCAACCTGGTCCTGGGGGTGGCGGGAGGCGTGATCCACGGCCTGCGCCTCAACGTCATCGAGTTTTTCAAATGGGGGCTGAAGCAGGAAGGCCGTCTGTTTCGCCCCCTGAAACGGAGTGAAATCTGAGGAGGTGGAACGATGGATTCCCTGATCGTCACCCTCGGCTGGGTAGGGATGTACGCTCCCCTGGCCCTGGGCGCCATCGGCAGCATGGTGGGCTGCGCCCGCGCCGGCATGAGCGCCTGCGGCGCGTTGCTGGACGTGGAAAGCGGCTACGGCCGCTACATCGGCGTGGCGGCGATGCCGTCGTCCCAGAGCATCTACGGCATCGTGGTCACCATGGCGCTGCGCCGCGAGCTGACGGTGGACAACTCTCCCGGTATCTTCGGTCTCGGCCTGCTGGTGGGGCTGGCCCTGATGGCGAGCGCCTTCGCCCAGGGGGACGCCTGTGCCGCCGCCATCAACGCCGCCAAGAACAAACTGGAGATCTTCGGAATTTCCCTGGCGCCGGCGGCCCTGGTGGAAGGCTTCGCGGTGTTCGCCTTCGTTTTCGCCCTGGTGCTTTCCGCCGGGATTCCCCGATGAATGCCCCGAACGAATCCCGCCCCCTTGGGGTCCAGGAGCTGATCGACCGCATCCGCGAGGAAGGGGTGCGGGCCGCCCGCGAGGAAGCCGAGCGCATCGTCAAGGAGGCCGAACGCCGGGCCGCCGCTTTGGTGGCCGAGGCCCGCCGCGAGGCGGACGCGCTGCGGGCCCAGGCCCACGAGGACATCGAGGCGGAGAAGGCCGCCGCCGAGGAAGCCCTGAAGCTGTCGGCCCGCGACACCATCCTCCATCTGGAAACCCAGGTCATCCATGCCTTCGAGCGCTTCGTCCGCCGTCTGGTCTCCAAGGCCACCTGCGACGAGTGCTTCATCCGCGATCTGGTGCTGGTGCTCGCCGGCAGGGCGGTGGAGGAATTCATCCACGACCGTCAGATCCAGATCTTCGTCTCCGAAGTCCTCCTCAGCGACAAACCCGACGAACGCCTGCGCGAAGCCGGCCGGCAGACCATCCTCAGCCTCGCCAGCGACATGCTGCGCGAGGGCGTGGAACTGGTACCCGCCGACGATCTCCACGGCGGCGTGCGGGTACGCCTGGTGGACGATCAGATGGAGATCGACCTCAGCGACGAGGCGGTGGCGCGGTTGTTGAGCGCGCGGCTGCTGCCCCGCTTCCGCAACCTGCTGGAAGGCATCGAATGAACCAAAGTTACTACACCGTCCTCGGCAGCCTGCCCCATCTGCCCCATTTCCAGCGGGCCGAGCGTCTGCCTCTCACCCGCCTGCGCCTGGAACAGCGCATCGGCATGCTGCCCGATGACGAGTCCCGCCAGATCTGGGAGGCCGAGGCCCTGGTGAGCTGGCGTCACGCTGTCTCCCGTCGTCCCGACGACGACGCCTGGCTGCACCGTTGGCGCCGCGCCATGCCGCTGATCCGGCAATCCGTGTTGCGGGAATACGTCCAATTCCGCCTCGACCAGCAGGTGGCGCTGGCGGCCCTGCGCCTGCGCCACGCCGGCCTGGGTCCCGAGACGGAGCCGGAGATCTGGACGGTCAGCCCTTACGGTCGCCATATCCGCGCCCATTGGCAGGCTCCCGATTTCCATCTGGCCGCCCGTCACCCTTGGTTGTCGGCGGTGCGCGCGGCCCTGGAACGGGAGGACGCCGTGGCCCTGGAACGTCACCTGCTGGAAAGCTGCTGGCGCCACCTGGACCGGCTGGCCGCCGCCGAACCTTTGGGATTCGCGGCGGTGGTCGCCTTCGTGTTCCAATGGGACATCATCAACGCCTGGCTGAGTCAGGATCCCCGTCCAGCCGCCACTTGTTTCGAACGTCTGTTGCAGGAGAGCCGCCATGTCCCGTGACGCCGCTGCCCTCCGTACCGCACACGTCGTCAGCGTCCGTGAAAGCCTGGTGGTGATCGAGGTGGACGAGGACACCCCGGTCGTCAAGAACGAGATGGCCCATATCTGCGTCGGCGACGAACGTCTCAAGGCCGAAGTATTGCGGGTCCGTGGCCGCCGTGCCGACGTGCAGGTGTTCGAAGACACCCGTGGGGTTCGGGTCGGCGACCGGGTGGAGCTGAGCGGCGAGCTGTTGTCGGCGACCCTCGGTCCCGGTCTCCTGGGACAGGTGTTCGACGGCCTGCTCAACCCCCTCCACGGTCTGGCCGAGCGTTACGGTTTCTTCCTGCCGCGGGGTGTGGCCCTGCCCACCCTCGATCCGGCGCGCAAATGGGCCTTCACCCCCAAGGTCGGACCAGGCCAGCGGGTCCCGCCCGGCGGGGTGCTCGGCACCGTGCCGGAAGGCCCGTTCCAGCACCGGATCCTGGTACCTTTCGACGAACCGGCACCGGTGGAGATCACCTGGATCCGCGAGGGAAGCGTCACCGTGGACACCCCGGTGATCCGTTACCGCCGCGGGGACGACGACACCGAGCGCGAACTGACCCTGCAGCAGCGCTGGCCGGTGCGACGCCCGATTCCCGAACCGCTGCTGCGGCGCGGTTTCGCCGAACGCCTCTATCCCGACCGCCCGCTCACCACCGCCATCCGCATCATCGATACCTTCTTTCCCATCGCTCAGGGCGGCACCGCCTGCATTCCCGGGCCCTTCGGCGCCGGCAAGACCGTGCTCCAGAGCCTCATCGCCCGCTACGCCGACGTGGACATCGTCATCGTCGTCGCCTGCGGCGAACGCGCCGGCGAGGTGGTGGAAACCATCACCCAATATCCCAACCTCGAGGATCCGCGCACCGGCGCCACTCTGATGGACCGCACCATCATCATTTGCAACACTTCCTCGATGCCGGTGGCCGCCCGCGAGGCTTCCATCTACAGCGGTCTGACCCTGGGAGAATACTTCCGCCAGATGGGCTACCGCACCTTGCTGATCGCCGATTCCACTTCGCGCTGGGCCCAGGCGATGCGGGAGATTTCCGGGCGCATGGAAGAAATCCCCGGCGAAGAGGGCTTTCCCGCCTATCTGGACTCGGCGATCAAGAGCGTGTACGAGCGCGCCGGCGTGATCCGCGGCGCCCACGGCGAGACGGGGGCGTTGACCATGATCGGCACGGTGTCGCCGGCGGGGGGCAATTTCGAGGAGCCGGTCACCCAGGCGACCCTGGGGACGGTGAAGGCCTTCCTGGGACTGTCGGCGGAACGGGCCTACAAGCGCTACTACCCGGCCATCGATCCGCTGATCTCCTGGTCGCGCTATCTGGATCAGCTCGCCGACTGGTTCCGCCGCGAACTGGATCCCCTCTGGGTGGAGGACGTCAAGCGCCTCCAGACCTTGGTCCGGCGCGGCGAGGACATCCACCAGATCATGCAGGTCACCGGCGAGGAGGGCATCACCCTGGAGGATTTCGTCACCTGGCAGAAGGCGGTGCTGGTGGACATGGTCTATCTCCAGCAGGACGCCTTCGATCCGGTGGACGCCTGCTCCCCCCGCGAGCGCCAGCTCGAAAGCTTCCGCCTCCTCAAACGGATCGTCGACGCTCGCTACGACTTCCCCGACAAGGAAACGGCGCGGGACTTCTTCGTCAAGCTCACCGCCCTGTACAAGAATTGGAATTACAGCCCGCCAGAAAGCCCGGAATACCGCCGCCTGCACCAGGAAATCGAAGCGCTGGTCGCACACCGTTCCCTGGAGGGGGATGCCGCGTGATCCGTCGGAAATTTCTGCATCTGTTCCGTGCCGAGCCGGGGAAGAAGATCCGTCTCGCGGATTATCCCACCGCCTGGGATCAAATCGAAGGGCTCAAGCCCCTGGGAAAACGGGTGGTGCGAGAGCGGGCCGCCGAGGTTCTGGAACGCAGTCGCCGGGAACTGGCCGAAATGCAGGAGCGGCTCTACGCCGACGACCGCTATTCCCTCCTGATCGTGTTTCAGGCCATGGACGCCGCCGGCAAGGACGGCACCATCAAGCACGTCATGTCCGGGGTCAATCCCCAGGGGTGCCAGGTGTTCAGTTTCAAGGAGCCCTCGGCCGAAGAACTGGACCACACTTTCCTGTGGCGCTATATGAAGGCCCTCCCCGAGCGGGGCCGGATCGGCATCTTCAACCGTTCTCACTACGAGGACGTGCTCGTAGTCAAGGTCCACCCGGAACTGCTAGAGGCCCAGAAGCTGCCGCCGGGCAAGCGGGGAAAGAAGTTCTGGGAAGCCCGCTACGAGGACATCAACGCTTTCGAGCGTCATTTGGTCCGCAACGGCACCGTGGTGCTGAAATTCTTTCTCCACCTGTCCAAAAAGGAACAGAAGAAACGTTTTCTCGAGCGTCTCACCCGTCCGGACAAGCACTGGAAGTTCTCCGCCGCTGATCTGGCCGAACGCCGCCACTGGGACGCCTATATGAAGGCCTACGAGCAGGCTATCAGCGCCACCAGCACCGAATGGGCTCCCTGGTATATCGTCCCCGCCGACAACAAATGGGCCACCCGCGCCATCGTCGCCGACCTCATCGTCCAGACGCTGAAGAAGCTGGATTTGCACTATCCTGAACCGACCCCCGAACAGTTGGCTGCCCTTGAGGCGGCCCGGCGAGAGCTGGAAGACGAACCCGACTGAAGGAGATTTCCACGAGCGCCGGGGAAAAGCTGCGCGACCGGCGGCTCGTCTGCCTTCAGCACGCTGACGAACACAGATGGACCTGGCCGAGATAGAGAGTCCTTGCTGACCGGTTTTCCTCAGGATGGCGTTTGGGATCGTCCCCGCCGGCCGCGGCGCCGACGCAGTTCGATCAGGGTCCACAAGGGGCCGGAGACGGCGTAGCCGGAGAAGATGGCGAACAGCATGAGCTGGGGATTGGTGGACACCAGCGCCAGGGCCAGGACGATGGCGATGATGACCACGAAGGGGACCCGGCGGCGAATGTCGATCTCCTTGAAGCTGTAATAGCGGAAATTGCTGACCATCAGGAGACCGGCGGCGGCGGTGATGAGGGTCGCCACGTAACGCATCGCCTCGCCCTGCAGGCCGTAGGTTTCACCCACCCAGATGAAGCCGGTGACGATCGCGGCCGCCGACGGGCTCGGCAGCCCCTGGAAATACCGCTTGTCCTCGACGCCGATCTGGGTGTTGAAGCGGGCCAGGCGCAATGCCGCGGCGGCGGCATAGACGAAGGCAGCGAACCACCCCAGCTTGGCCAGACCCGACAGCGACCACAGGTACATGACCAGGGCCGGTGCCACTCCGAAGGACACCATGTCCGACAGGCTGTCGTATTCGGCGCCGAAGGCGGTCTGAGTGTGGGTGAGACGGGCGACGCGGCCGTCGAGGCCGTCCATAATCATGGCGGCGAAGATGGCGATCGCCGCCAGATCGAAGTCGCCCTTCATGGCCGCGGTGATGGCGTAGAAGCCACCGAACAGACACCCGGTGGTGAACAGATTGGGCAGCAGGTAGATGCCGCGGCGGCGTTTGTTGGCGGTCGGCGCTGGCATGGGCGGCTATTTCCCCCTCCGGTGAATCGGGGGGCGGACGCTGACCGCGTCTTCCGGTAACCGGGACCAGAGCACGCCGACCCCACCGGTCCGTTCCCGCCGCCCGGGCATGATCCGGTTCAGTTCTTTTCCTGATCCACCAGGCGGTTGGCCTTGATCCAGGGCATCATCTCCCTCAGTCTGGCGCCGACCTGTTCGATGGGGTGTTCCTTTCCCAGACGGCGTTTGGCCTTGAGGGTCGGGCAGCCGGCCTGGTTTTCCAGGATGAATTCGCGGGCGAACTCGCCGTTCTGGATTTCCTTGAGGATGCGCCGCATCTCTTCCTTGGTCCGCTCGTCGATGACCCGGGGGCCGCGGGTCAGATCGCCGTACTCGGCGGTGTTGGAGATGGAATAGCGCATGTTGGCGATCCCGCCCTCGTACATCAGATCGACGATCAGCTTGAGTTCGTGCAGGCATTCGAAGTAGGCCATTTCCGGGGCGTAGCCGGCCTCGGTCAGGACTTCGAAACCGGCCTGCACCAGGGCGGTGGCGCCGCCGCACAAGACCGCCTGTTCCCCGAACAGGTCGGTTTCGGTTTCCTCGCGGAAGGTGGTTTCGATGATGCCGGCCCGGCCGCCGCCGTTGGCCGAAGCGTAGGACAGGGCGATCTCCTTGGCCTGGCCGCTGGCGTCCTGATACACCGCGATCAGGGTCGGGACCCCGCCGCCCTGGGTGTAGGTGGAACGCACCAGGTGTCCGGGCCCCTTGGGGGCGATCATGATGACGTCGAGATCGGCGCGCGGCTCGATCATCTGAAAATGGATGTTGAATCCGTGGGCGAAGGCCAGCGCCGCTCCTTCTTTGATGTTGGGTTCGATCTGTTCCCGGTACAGTTTGGGCTGATGCTCGTCCGGCGCCAGCACCATGACCACGTCGGCACCCTGGACCGCCTCGGCGACGGGCTTGACCTTAAGGCCGGCCTTCTCCGCCTTGGCCCAGCTGCCCGAACCGGGACGCAGACCGACCGTCACCGCCACCCCCGAGTCTTTCAGGTTGTTGGCGTGGGCGTGGCCCTGGGAGCCGTAGCCGATGATGGTGACCTGCTTGGACCGAATGATGGAAAGATCGGCGTCTTTGTCGTAGTAAACCTGCATGAATGTCCCTCTTGTCGCGAAGTTTTCGGTGTGTTTCACAGATGCAAGCCGCGTTCGCCCCGTAGGATGCCGGTCGGTCCGGAACGGACCACCTCGATGATCTGCCCCGGTGTCAAGTTGGCCAGGAAGGCGTCGAGTTTGGCGCTGTCGCCCGTCATTTCTATGACGTAACTGCAGGCGGTCACGTCGATGATGCGGCCGCGGAAGATGTCCGACAGGCGCTTGATTTCCTCGCGGTCGTAACCGTTGTGGGTGCGCACCTTCAACAGCATCAACTCCCGTTCGATGTGGTCGGCGCCGGAGATGTCCAGCAGCTTGATGACGTCGATCAGTTTGTTGAGCTGCTTGGTGATCTGTTCGATGATGCGCTCGTCGCCCCGAGTGACGATGGTCATGCGCGACACCGTCGGATCCTCGGTGGGCGCCACGGTGAGCGCCTCGATGTTGTAACCGCGGGCGGCGAACAGCCCGGCGACCCGCGCCAGGGCGCCGGCCTCGTTTTCCAGCAGCAGGGAGATGATGTGTCGCATCAGGCCAGCTCCCGGTCCACATTGATCCAGGGCGGCAGGCGCATTTCGTGCTGGGCCTTGCCGGCCTCCACCATCGGATAGACGTTTTCGGTGCGGTCGGTGATGAAATCCAGGAACACCAGCCGGTCCTTCATTCTGAAGGCTTCATCCAGGGCCGGGCGCACGTCCTCCGGTTTTTCGATCCGCATGCCGACGTGGCCGTAGGCTTCCGCCAGGCGGACGAAGTCGGGAATGGTGTCCATGTAGGAATGGGAGTAGCGGCTCTCGTAGGTGAATTCCTGCCACTGGCGCACCATGCCCATGTAGCGGTTGTTGAGGTTGACGATCTTGATCGGGGTCTTGTACTGCAGCGCGGTGGACAGCTCCTGGATGCACATCTGGATGCTGGCTTCGCCGGTGACGCAGACCACGTCGCTATCGGGATGGGCCAGCTTGACCCCGATGGCCGCCGGCATGCCGAAACCCATGGTCCCCAGACCGCCGGAGTTGATCCAGTGGCGCGGTCGGTCGAACTTGTAATACTGGGCCACCCACATCTGATGCTGGCCGACGTCGGAAGTGACGTAGGCCTCGCCGCGGGTCGCTTCCCACAGTTGTTCGATGACGTACTGGGGTTTGATCAGGGGGCTTTCCCGGTCGTAACGCAGGCAGTCGACCGCGCGCCAGCGTTCGATCTGCTGCCACCAGGCGGCCAGGGCATCGGCGTCCGGTTTCTTCCCCGAGGCCTTGAGTTCGGCGATCAGATCGGTGAGCACCGGTTTGACCTGACCGACGATGGGAATGTCCACCGGCACGTTCTTGGCGATGGAGGCCGGGTCCACGTCGATGTGAACGATCTTGGCGTAAGGGCAGAAGGCGTCCAGCTTGCCGGTGACCCGGTCGTCGAAGCGGGCGCCGATGGCGATGAGCACGTCGCATTCGTGCATGGCCATGTTGGCTTCGTAGGTGCCGTGCATGCCCAGCATACCGAGGAACTGCCGGTCGGTGCCCGGATAGCCCCCCAGTCCCATCAGGGTCAGGGTGATGGGGAAACCGAGCAGGCGGGTGAACTCGGTCAGTTCCGGGGCCGCCTCGCCCAGGATCACCCCGCCGCCGGCATAGATCATCGGCCGCCGGGCCTGCAGGATCAGCTCCGCCGCCTTCTTGATCTGGCGGGGATTGCCCTTGACCTTGGGTTTGTAGGAACGCAGCGAGATGGTTTCCGGGTAGTGATAGGGAACCTTGACGTTGGGATCGGTGATGTCCTTGGGGATGTCCACCAGCACCGGGCCGGGGCGGCCGGTGGTGGCAATGTGGAACGCTTTCTTGATGGTCTCGGCCAGTTTGCGGCGGTCCTTGACCAGGAAGTTGTGCTTGACGCAGGGGCGGGTGATGCCGACGGTGTCGCATTCCTGGAAGGCGTCGCTGCCGATCACCGGGGTCGGTACCTGTCCGGTGAGGACTACCATCGGAATGGAATCCATGTAGGCGGTGGCGATGCCGGTCACCAGATTGGTGGCCCCGGGACCGGAAGTGGCCAGCACCACGCCGGGCTTGCCGGTGGCGCGGGCGTATCCGTCGGCCATGTGGGTGGCGCCCTGTTCGTGACGCACCAGGACGTGCTTGACGTCCTCCTGACCGAACAGAGCGTCGTAAATGTGCAGGACCGCCCCGCCGGGATAGCCGAAGATGAATTCGACCCCTTCGTCCTTCAACGCCTGGACAACGATTTCTGCGCCGCTCAGCTCCACCCTGAACACCCGAAAGACCATGTAGGAAAATAGCTAGTTAAAGTACCCCAGGGTGGGGTGGAACGTCAAGATGGGCGAGTGTCAAACCGCCTTTCCGTCTTCTGCCGTGGAAGTAGGTGGGGGAGTCTCGAACAGACGCGCCAGCGGTACGGCGAAGCGGTGGCCGATCTCGTTTTCCACCGGCGTCAGCAGCGGGCGCAGTTCCGGCTGGGCGGTTCGGCTCGGGGGCAGGATGAAGGGATGGCTCCGGTAAAGATCCAGCAGGGAATGCAGATGGGGGTCGCGGCGCAACAGCCAGTATCCCTCTTCGTCCCGGGCGACCCAACGGTGGCGGCGCAGGCGATGCAGAACCCGGTCCAGGGTCGCCGGATCGATGTGGGGCAGGGAGCGGATCAGTTCGCTCTCGTCGCTGCCGCTTCCCTGGCGCTGGCCGCGCCAGATCTGCCGCAGTACCTGATAGGCCAGGTCGAGGTCGTGTTCCGGCAGCGGTGCGGCCTGTGCCGGATCGCCGTAACGGAAGGTATGGAGACAGAAAGTGAACTGGGCCCCCAGCAGGGTCACCATCCAGGAGAGGTACAGCCACACCAGGAAGATGGGAACCGCCGCCAGCGCCCCGTAGATCGCCTCGTAAGTGGGGAAGTGGGTGATGTAGGCGGCGAATCCCGCCTTGGCGGCCTCGAACAGGGCGGCGCTCAGGAATCCCCCTGCCACCGCCAGGCGGACTTTCACCCGGGCGTTGGGTACGACGAGGAACAGCAGGGTGAAGGCGACCCCTTCCAGCAGGAAGGGCAGCAGTTTCAGGAGCTCCGGACCCGGCTGTTCCTCCAAGTGGGCCGTGGCGACGATCCGGGAAGTGAGCACGATACCGGCACCGACCAGCAACGGTCCCAGGGTGAGAACCGACCAGTACACCATCAGTCGGCGGTGAAGGGTACGGTAAGGGGGGGCGCACCAGATTTCGTTGAGAGCCCGCTCGATGGTGACCATCAACATCAACGCGGTGACGATCAAGAACAGGACACCCGGACCGGTGAGCTTTTTCGCCTTCTCGGCGAAGGTGTAGACGTATTGCTGAATGGTTTCCCGGGCGGCGGGAACCAGGAGTTCGAAGGCCGCGTTCATCAACTTGTCACTGACTTCGTGAAAGGCAGGGAAGGCGGTGAAGACGGCCAGCGACAGAGCCAGCAAGGGGACCAGAGCGAGCAGGGTGGTGTAGGAAAGGGCGGCAGCGCTGTGGGTGCAGTGACTTTCGTCGAACCGGCGCCAGAAGTAGTGCCAGAACGCCGCCAGCCGGTTCAGGCGCGTCACGAGGGTGGAACGCGGGAGGACGTTGGTCGGCGTTTCAGCTTTGTGATACCATTTCGCCACTGTTTCCCATCGGCACAACGAAACAAGATCGCATATTCATGGCCAAAGAAGACGTCATCGAAATGGAGGGAACCGTGATCGAGACCCTGCCCAACACCATGTTCCGGGTGAGGCTCGACAACGGTCACGTCATCACCGCCCACATTTCCGGAAAGATGCGCAAACATTACATCCGCATCCTCACCGGCGATCGGGTCAAGGTGGAGATGACCCCTTACGACCTGACCAAAGGCCGCATCACTTTCCGCCTCAAGTGATCCGGCACCCCGTCACGCCGGGGTGACCGGCTTGCCGCTCTCCACCGAGAACTTCAGCTCGCCGTTCTGCACGAAAAACTTCACGTGACCGCCTTCGGTCAGGCGGCCGAACAGCAGGTCTTCGGCCAGTGGTTTCTTCACGTATTCCTGGATCACCCGCGCCATCGGCCGCGCCCCCATTTTGGGATCGTAACCGCGCTCAGCCAGCCATTCCCGCGCCTGGGGCGTCAGTTGCAGGGTCACGCCACGCTCGGCCAGTTGCGATTCCAGTTCGAAGATGAACTTGTCCACCACCTGGCCGATGACTTTGCGATCCAGGGGATGGAACTGGATGATGGCGTCGAGACGGTTGCGGAATTCCGGGGTGAAGGTCTTCTCGATCACCTTCATGCTGTCGGAAGAGTGGTCCTGGGGGGTGAAGCCGATGGAGGCGCGGCTGGTTTCCGCCGCCCCGGCGTTGGTGGTCATGATCAGGATGATGTTGCGGAAATCCGCCTTGCGGCCGTTGTTGTCGGTCAGAGTGCCGTGGTCCATCACCTGGAGCAACAGATTGAAGACGTCCGGATGCGCCTTTTCGATCTCGTCGAGGAGCAGCACCGCGTGGGGGTGCTTGTTGACCTCCTCGGTGAGCAGCCCGCCCTGGTCGTAGCCCACGTAGCCCGGCGGGGCGCCGATCAGGCGCGACACCGTATGGCGCTCCATGTACTCGGACATGTCGAAGCGGATCAGTTCCAGGCCCAGCAGTTTGGCCAGCTGGCGGGTGACCTCGGTCTTGCCCACCCCGGTGGGGCCGGCGAGCAGAAAGGCGCCGATGGGTTTTCGTTCTGTCCGCAGGCCGGCGCGGGCCAGCTTGATCGCCGCCGCCAGTTCCTCGATGGCTTCGTCCTGGCCGTACACCAGCATCTTGAGGTTCTTTTCCAGATCGCGCAGCTTTTCCTTGTCGTTGGCCGACACCGTCCGGGGCGGAATACGGGCGATCTTGGCGACGACCTGCTCGATCTCCCCGGTGTCGATGACCTGCTTGCGTTTGCTTTCGGCGAGCAGGCGCTGGCGGGCACCGGCCTCGTCGATGACGTCGATGGCCTTGTCGGGCAGGTGCCGGTCGGTGATGTAGCGGGCCGACAGCTCCGCCGCCGCCCGGAGGGCCTCTTCGGTGTATTTGACCTGGTGATGCTCCTCGAAGCGGGATTTGAGGCCCTTGAGGATTTCGAAGGTCTCTTCGACGCTGGGCTCGTGGATGTCGATCTTCTGGAAACGGCGGGCCAGCGCCCGGTCCTTCTCGAAGATGCCGCGGTATTCCTGGTAAGTGGTCGAACCGATGCAGCGTAGCTCACCGGAGGCCAGCACCGGCTTGATCAGGTTGGAGGCGTCCATCACCCCGCCGGAGGCGGAACCGGCGCCGATGATGGTGTGGATTTCGTCGATGAACAGGATCGCCTCCGGTTGCCGCTTCAACTGGGCCAGGAGGGCCTTGAGGCGCTTTTCGAAATCGCCCCGGTACTTGGTGCCGGCCACCAGGGCGCCCAGGTCGAGGGCGTAGATCACCGCATTCCGCAGCACCTCGGGGACTTCCTCCTCGACGATCTTCTTGGCCAGTCCCTCGGCGATGGCGGTCTTGCCGACCCCGGCCTCGCCCACGAGCAGCGGATTGTTCTTGCGGCGTCGGCACAGCACCTGGATGGTGCGTTCGATTTCCGCCTCCCGGCCGATCAGGGGATCGATGCGGCCGGCCCGGGCGGCTTCGTTGAGATTGGTGGCGTATTTGGCCAGCGGATTGCCGGCGTTGGCGGTCGGGTTTTCTTCGCTGTTCTCGCCCATTTCTTGAGGGGAAGGGTCGCTTTCCTGCTCGTCCTTCACCTTGGATATGCCGTGGGCGATGTAGTTCACTACGTCGAGACGGGTGATGTCCTGCTTGTGGAGCAGATAGACGGCGTGGGAATCCTGTTCGCTGAAGATGGCCACCAGGATGTTGGCGCCGGTGACTTCCTTTTTCCCCGAGGACTGGACGTGGAACACCGCCCGCTGCAGCACCCGCTGAAAGCCGAGGGTCGGCTGGGTTTCGCGGTTGACCCCGGGGGGGATGAGCGGGGTGGTTTCGTCGAGGAACTGGACCAATTCCTCACGCAACTGATCGAGATTGCCACCGCACGCCTTCAACACTTCCACGGCGCTGGAATTGTCGAGCATCGCCAGCAACAGGTGCTCGACGGTGATGTATTCGTGGCGTTTGGTGTGGGCGTATTTGAAAGCCGCGTTGAGGGATTGTTCCAGCTCTTTGCTTAACATGACAGGACCCGCTCGGTCTGTTGATCTTCAGGCTTCTTCCATCGTACACAACAACGGATGCTGATGGCGACGGGAATATTCGTTGACCTGCTGGACCTTGGTTTCCGCCACGTCGCGGGTGAAGACGCCGCATACTCCGACTCCCCGGGTGTGGACGTGCAGCATGATCTGGGTGGCCTTTTCCTCGCTCATGCCGAAGAACCGCATCAACACCTCGACGACGAAATCCATCGGGGTGAAATCGTCGTTCAGCAGGATCACCTTGTACAGCGGCGGCCGCTTGAGCTTGGGGCGGGCTTCCTGGACCGCCGTACCGGTGCCGCCGTCACCCGTCTGCACATCGTCATTATATTGTGACATCGCTCGTTGCGGGAATCTCCTCGGTTGTTTTTCGCGGATGTCGTTCATGGTTGGCCTCGTCTTCGACCGTTTCGTTCGGAGCAGGTTCAATGGCGTGGCCGTAAGTAGCGGGCGTAGGATTCGGTCCGGATCGTTTGCCGGCGTTCCCGTAGGGGAAGGATCCACATCTCGTACATGGACACGATCCACATGAACACGAACGACATCGCCATGCCGGCCCCGCCGGCCACCACCAGCCAGGCGAAATGGGGCGACAGCTTGGTCAGCCACCAGGAGGCGATGTCGGTCATCTGGAACACGAAGGGCATGGAAACCGCCACCGCTTTCAACAACTCGGGTACCCCGGAGGCGAAACAGAAGATGATCCCGACGAACATGAAGATGAAGGCGATACCGAACAGATGAATGTGGGAAACCCGCACCAGGGACTGAATCGTGGCGCCGGTGTCGGTTTCTGCCCGCTCCTTCAGCGCTTCGTAACGGGTGAAATCGGGCAGGGAGGAATTGGCGTTGTGACACATCACGCAACGTTTCTCGACGATGGGCTTGACGACCTTTTCGTAGCCCTCCCTGGGCGCCCCGTCACGGACCCACTGGATGATCTTGAACCGATCTTCCGGGGGGGCATAGGGTTTCATGGGACCGTTGAGCATGATCTCCAACTTGGAGCCGGAGCGGTTGCCGTAATAACTGTAGACGATGTCTTCGATGGAAAGGCCGAACTTGCCGTCCGCCAGGCCGTGGGTGAACAGAATCTGCAGCATGGCGACGAAATAGCCGATGGCAATGATGATGAGATAGGCGGAGAACAGCACCTTGGCGGAGAACGGCAGGTTGCGCAGTTCGTAGGTCATGAATAGTCCCTGGAAGCAGCGAAAACGGTGGATTGGAGATTGCCGTTTTCATTATTTGCCGCGGCTTGGCGTTTGGCAAGACGAAATCCAGTAGAATAATCGGCTGTTTGAACACACGCCGCCTATGATCTGGAAGCCCAACGTCACCGTCGCCGCCGTGGTCGAACGCGGCGGCCGTTATCTCCTGGTGGAGGAAGTCGTCGAAGGCCGCCGGGTCTTCAATCAGCCCGCCGGCCACCTGGAGCGGGGCGAATCGCTGCCGGCCGCCGCCCGCCGGGAAGTGCTCGAGGAAACCGGCCGCCTGTTCACGCCCGAAGCCCTGGTGGCGGTGCAACTGCTGCCGGTGTCGGAGACCTTGACCTTCCTGCGCTTCGCCTTCTGTGGCCAGGTGGACGATCACCGGCCCGACCGCCCCCAGGACCCGGACATCCTCGCCGTCCACTGGCTGACCCGGGCCGAGATCGAGGCCCGCCGGGAACGGCTGCGCAGCCCCCTGGTCCTCGATTCCATCGCCGCCTACGAATCCGGGCGGCGCTGTCCCCTGAACCTGTTGAAACACTATCCATGAGCAAAGTCATCGTCGGCATGTCCGGCGGGGTCGATTCCTCGGTCACCGCCCTCAGGCTGTTGGAGGAAGGCCACGAGGTCACCGGCCTGTTCATGAAGAACTGGGACGAGGACGACGGTACTGAATACTGCACCGCGCTGCGCGACTTCGAGGATGCGCGCCAGGTGTGTGACCGCCTGGGCATCGAACTGCAGGCGGTCAACTTCGCCGCCGAATACTGGGACCGGGTGTTTACCCACTTCCTCGAAGAATACCGCGCCGGCCGCACCCCCAATCCGGACATCCTCTGCAACAAACACATCAAGTTCAAGGCGTTCCTGGACTACGCCCTCGATTTGGGCGCCGAGGTCATCGCCACCGGTCACTACGCCCGGGTGCGCCGTCATCTGGGGCGCTTCGAGCTGCTGCGCGGCCTCGACGGCAACAAGGACCAGAGCTATTTCCTCTACGCCATGGGGCAGGAGGCCCTGTCCCGGACCTGGTTCCCCATCGGCCATCTGGAAAAGACCGAGGTGCGCCGCATCGCCGCCGCCGCCGGTTTTCCCAATCACGCCAAGAAGGACAGCACCGGCATCTGCTTCATCGGCGAACGCAAGTTCCGTGATTTTCTCCAGCGCTATCTGCCGGCCCGTCCCGGCCCCATCGTCACCCCGGAAGGGGAAGTGATCGGCGAGCACCAGGGGCTGATGTACTACACCCTGGGCCAGCGCCAGGGTCTGGGCATCGGCGGTCGTGCCGGCGGCGCCGGCCGGCCCTGGTACGTGGCCGCCAAGGATCTGGAACGGAACGCCCTGGTCGTGGTCCAGGGCCACGATCACCCGCTGCTGTTCCGGCGCGGTCTCGAGGCGGGCCAATTGGAATGGCTCGCCGGCCATCCCCCCGGCGACGACTTCCGCTGCACCGCCAAGATCCGCTACCGGCAGCCGGACCAGCCTTGCCGGGTCCGCCGCCTCGGCGAAGACCGGCTCCAAGTCACCTTCGACCAGCCCCAGCGGGCCGTCACCCCGGGGCAGTCGGTGGTGTTCTACGACGGCGAGGTTTGCCTCGGCGGCGGCGTCATCGAAACCCTGAACCAAGGAGCCTGAATCATGCACACTCCCCTGACCGCCATCTCCCCCATCGACGGCCGTTACGCCGACAAGAACGAGGCCCTGCGCCCCCTGTTCAGCGAATACGGCCTGATCCGTCACCGGGTGCTGGTGGAAGTCCGCTGGCTCCAGGCCCTGGCGGCGGAACCGGCCATCGCCGAGGTGCCGCCGCTGTCGCCCGAAGCCCAGCGTTTCCTCGAGGATATCGTCGTCAACTTCAGCGAGGCCGATGCCGAGCGGGTCAAGGCCATCGAGCGCACCACCAACCACGACGTCAAGGCCGTCGAGTACTTCCTCAAGGAGAAAGTGGCCGGCGTGGCGGAACTGGCCCGGATCGCCGAGTTCATCCACTTCGCCTGCACCTCCGAGGACATCAACAACCTGGCCTACGCCCTGATGGTGAAGGCCGGTCGCGACGAAGCCCTGCTGCCCCTGGTGGACGAGGTCGTCGAGGAGATCGCCCGCCTGGCGCACCGCACCGCCGCCGTGCCGATGCTGTCGCGCACCCACGGTCAGCCCGCCAGCCCTACCACCCTGGGCAAGGAGATGGCCAACGTCGTCCACCGCCTGCGGCGGCAGCGCCGCCAGTTGGCCGCCGTGGAAATCCTCGGCAAGATCAACGGCGCGGTGGGCAACTACAACGCCCACGTGGTCGCCTACCCGGAAGTGGACTGGCCGGCCCTGTCCCGGCGTTTCGTCGAGGGGCTGGGCTTGGTCTGGAATCCCTACACCACCCAGATCGAGCCCCACGACTGGATCGCCGAATTCTTCGACGCCCTCGCCCGCCTGGGCACCGTCCTCATCGACTTCGACCGCGACGTGTGGGGCTACATCAGCCTGGGGTATTTCCGCCAGAAGACCACGGCCTCCGAGGTGGGCTCTTCCACCATGCCTCACAAGGTCAACCCCATCGACTTCGAAAATTCCGAAGGCAATCTGGGGATCGCCAACGCCGTCGCCCGCCATCTGGCGGAGAAACTGCCCGTCTCCCGCTGGCAGCGGGATCTGACCGACTCTACCGTGCTGCGCAATCTCGGGGTGGCTTTGGCCCACACCCGTCTGGCCCTGCAGAGCACCCTCAAGGGGCTGGCCAAGCTCGAGGTGGACGAAGGGCGCCTGGCGGAAGACCTGGACGCCAACTGGGAAGTGCTGGCCGAGGCGGTGCAGACGGTGATGCGCCGCTACGGCGTCGAGCGCCCCTACGAGAAGCTCAAGGAACTGACCCGCGGCCGCCGCATCGACGCCGCCGGCCTGCGCGCCTTCATCGCCGGGCTGGACATCCCCGAGGACGCCAAGCGCCGCCTGCGGGACCTGACCCCGGCGGACTACACCGGCCTGGCCCGCCAGTTGGCGGAGGGGATATGATTTGAGCGATGGATATTTTTGCCTTTCACCGCCAGGTCATCGCAGACTACCAACGCTTCGCCAGAAGCTTCATCCGCGTCAGGGCGGACGATATCCGCGCCTTTCTGGATCGGGAATACGACTCCGGGAGATTCTGGCCCTCGCCGCTGATCCAGTTCAACCCCCGCTTTGTCCGCGGCGCTTCGATCGAGCGTCTGGTGCAACAAGGCCTCCTCCATCCGGAATGCGCGCGCATCTTCCGGACGGGAAAGACCGATACCCGTCCCGGCACGCCGTTGATCTTGTACCGTCACCAGGAAGAGGCCGTCCATATCGCCAAACGCAAGGAGAGCTACGTGCTGACCACCGGTACCGGTTCAGGAAAATCCCTCAGCTATTTCGTCCCCATCGTCGATCACGCCTTGCGCGACAAGGAGAACCGCCCTACCCCCCGCATCCGCGCCATTGTCATCTATCCCATGAACGCCCTGGCCAACAGCCAGTGCGAGGAATTGGAGAAATTCCTTTATCGCGGCTATCCGCAAGGCCAGTATCCGGTTACTTTCGGCCGTTACACCGGCCAGGAAAGCCAGGAAGAACGGGAACGGATGGCGGCCGAGCCACCGGACATCCTGCTGACCAACTTCATGATGTTGGAATTGCTCATGACCCGCCAGGACGATACCGACAAGGCGGTCATGCGCCATGCGCAGGGTTTGGACTTTCTGGTGCTCGACGAATTGCACACCTACCGGGGACGTCAGGGTGCGGATGTGGCTTTGCTGGTCCGTCGCGTCCGCGAAGCTCTTAACGAAAACCTGTTGTGCATCGGAACCTCAGCCACCATGGCCAGCGAAGGTTCCCTGCAGGAGCGTAACGAAGTCGTCGCCCAAGTCGCCAGCAAGCTGTTCGGTGCCGTAGTCAAACCGGAATGCGTGATTACCGAAACCCTGGAACAAGTTACCACTGGAGAACCCCCGTCTCGAAACGCACTAGCCGAGGCGGTCGAATCCTGGCTTACCGTGCAACCATCGGATTTGGACGTCCTGCGCAACCACCCTTTGGCCGTTTGGGTGGAAACCCGCCTGGGGTTGGCGCAACAGGACGGCCGTTGGGTACGCGCCAGGCCGAAAACACTCTTTGATGCGGCTGAATCGCTATCCCATGATGCCGGTCTGTCCCAGGATACCTGCCACCGGGTCTTGACGGAATTCCTGTTGCACGTTCAGGCACAGGGTTTGTTCGCGTTCCGCCTGCACCAATTCATCTCCGGCGCCGACAATCTGTATGCGACCCTGGAACCGGCACGGCAACGTTATCTGGATCTCAGCGGCCAGCAGGTCCAGCCGGGCCGGCGCGACAAACGGCTTTTCAATCTGGTTTTCTGCCGCGAATGCGGCCAGGAATACCATCCGGTCTGGATGACGGACACCCATCTGGAACCGCGGGAACTGGACGACACCAGCCGCGAAGAGGCACGGTTCGGCCTGTTCGTGCCGGCGCAGGAACTCGACTTCGATTCCGACAATCTGGAGGACTATCCAGAAACCTGGCTGGACTTCCGCCATGATCCACCCCGTCTCAAAGCCCATTTCCGGGCCTTTCGCCCCCGCCCCGTCACCGTAGCCACCGATGGCCGGCTTCTCGACGAATCGGAACCGGAACAAGGGCTGACCGGTTGGTTCATCCCCGGCAAACTGCGTTTCTGTCTCCACTGTGGCGTCAGTTATTCCGGCACCGCCAAGGAAGTCAGCCGCCTGTCGGGGCTGAGCGGAGAAGGACGCAGTTCGGCAACCACAGTTCTGGTGCTGTCGGCCCTGCGTCATCTGCTCGGCTTAAAGGACGGGAACCTGCCCAAAGAAGCCCGCAAACTCCTGGGATTCACCGACAATCGCCAGGATGCCGCCCTCCAAGCCGGTCATTTCAACGACTTCATTCAGGTTGTCCTCCTGCGCAGCGCTCTGTTGGCCGCGGTTGAATCCCGGGAGGAACTCAATGATGAAAACCTGACTCAGCAGGTATTCGGTTTCCTCGGTTTCGGCGATGACGATCCCGCCATCCGCCAGGAATTCTTGAGCAATCCCAATCTGAAAGGGCCGGGCTTGAGACGGGCCGAAAAAGCCCTGCGCGACGTGCTGGGCTACCGCCTCTACCGCGACCTGCGCCGGGGCTGGCGCTTCACCCACCCCAATCTGGAGCAATTGGGGCTTCTGCACATCGACTACGACGGCTTGGAAGAACTGTGCACCGACGAGCAGGTTTGGCAGGATCGCCACCCCCTGCTGGCCGAAGCCTCACCTGGCGCCCGGCGGGAAGTTCTACGGCAAGTGCTGGACTTGATGCGCCAGAATCTCTGTCTCAAGGCCCGCTACCTGGACGATGCCGAACTGGAGCGCATCCGCCAGGCCAGTTTCGCCCACCTCAAGCCACCCTGGGGGTTCGATGAGGACGAAACTCCGATAAGTTCGGCTTACCTGGTGCTGGGACCCAAACGGGACAAGATCAAGGTGCCCACGGTTTCCCTGTCCAGCCGTTCCCGCCTGGGCCGGCAACTGAGCCAACCCTCCGCCTGGGAAGGCCGGGGCCGTTTGGAGAACGAAGACACCTTCCAAACCGTATTGAACGATCTGCTCGATGCCGCGGCCCAATACGGCCTGGTGGAACCGTCCGCCTTGCACCGGGACCTGCGCGGCTGGCAACTGATGGCCGACATTTTGCGCTGGCGACCCGGAAAAGAAAGGGAAGTAACCGATCAGACCAAAGACGACCGCCTGGCCTCTCGCCGGATTCGCAACCCCTTTTTCCGGGCGCTGTACCGCAACGTCGCCCAAGCCCTGGAAAACCGCGACCGGACTTTTTTCCGTATCGAAGCGCGGGAACACACCGCCCAGGTGGACATGGAAGATCGTTTGGAACGTGAGGCCCGTTTCCGCCAGGGTGATCTGCCGGTACTGTTCTGCTCCCCCACCATGGAGCTGGGCGTGGACATCGCCGACTTGAACACGGTCTATCTGCGTAACGTTCCCCCCACGCCGGCCAATTACGCCCAGCGCAGCGGTCGGGCGGGTCGTTCGGGGCAGCCCGCCCTGGTCATTACCTACTGCGCCGCCCGCAGCCCCCATGACCAGTATTTCTTTCAGGATCCGGCCCGCATGGTTCACGGCCAGGTCAGTCCCCCCATGCTGGACCTGGTCAACGAGGATTTGCTCGTCAGCCACCTGGACGCCATCTGGCTCAAGGAAACCGGCCAGAAACTCAGCCCCTCGGTCAAGGACCTGCTGCAAACCGAACGTCTGGATGACGGCATGCCACTGCGTGACGATCTCCTGGCGCAGATGGGGCGGTCCGGGGTCTTCGACCGGGCCCTGCGCCGGGGACGGCGGGTACTGGCCATGATTCCCGAACTGGAACAGGCCAGCTGGTATCACGACCAGTGGTCCGACCACATGCTGAAAACCGCACTCAAACGTTTCGATCGGTCATTGGACCGCTGGCGGGGATTGTACCGCGCCACCCGCAAACAGATGGATGAAAGCCATACCATCCTGAGCAATCCCAGCATCGCGGAAAAAGACCGCAAAGAAGCCGAGATCCGCTATCGGGAAGCAGTACGCCAGCACGAGCTGTTGCTCGACAGTAGCGCGGTGATGTACTCGGATTTCTATACCTACCGTTACCTGGCAAGCCAGGGGTTTCTGCCCGGTTACAACTTCCCCCGTCTGCCGCTGATGGCCTTCATTCCCGGCCGATGGGAAAAGGCAGCCAAGCAAACCTACCTGTCCCGTCCGCGCTTTTTGGCCATTTCCGAATTCGGTCCCCGCAGCCTGATTTATCACGAAGGGAGCCAGTACCGGGTTTACAAGGTGTTGCTGGGTGTCCGGGAAGAACAGATGGGGGAAGGTCTCCCGGTTACTCAGGCCCGGTTGTGTCCCCAGTGCGGCTACGGTCACTTTGGCGATGACGCCAACGCCGAGCGTTGCCGGGGCTGCAACGCCCTATTGGAAGACGGTCTGTATCTGCATGCCCTGTACCGCGTCGAAAATGTGGTCACCCGCCGGGTGATGCGGATCACATCCGATGAGGAAGAACGGATCCGCCAGGGTTACGAGATGCAGACCACACTTCAATTCGCCGAAGACGGTGGCCAACTCAAACGCCGCCGTATGGCTTTTTCCGAAGGGGATGACCACCTGCTCGAACTCCAATACGGCCCGGCAGCGACGGTCTGGCGGGTTAATCTGGGTTGGCGCCGCCGCAAAGAGAAGAGCATCTTCGGTTTCAATCTCGACGTCCATACCGGCTTTTGGGCCAAGGACGAACAAGCCCCCGACGATACCGGTGACGCTCAGGAAGGCCGCACGGTACAGCGCATCATCCCCTACGTCGAAGACCGGCGCAACATTCTGGTGCTGCGTCCTGGCCAGGCGCTGGACGAGGCCGGCACGGCCACCCTGCAATACGCCCTGAAGCGCGGCATCGAGGTTCAGTTCCAACTGGAGGAAAACGAACTGGCCGCCGAACCTTTACCGACCCGGCAAACCCGCAACGCGATCTTGTTTTTCGAATCGGCCGAAGGCGGCGCTGGCGTCCTGAACCGACTGGTGGAAGATGACAAAGCCCTGGGGAAGGTGGCCGCTGTGGCCCTTAGGGTGATGCACTTTGCCCCCAAAGGGGAGGTTTGGCATCCCGAACAACTCGAAGACCAGAACCGCCAATGTGAACGCGGCTGCTACCGCTGCCTGCTCAGTTATTACAACCAACCCGATCATCCCCTGATCGACCGCAAACACCCCCAAGTACTCGAGCTGCTGTGCCGCCTGACCCGGGCCCAGGGCGATACCGACCCGGACGGCCGGCAAACCCGAACGCTGGAGGCCCTTTCGGGCAGCTCCCTGGAACGGGCCTGGCTGGATGAGATCCGCAAACGCGGCTTGCGCCAGCCGGACCGGGCCCAGTTCACCCTCAAGGATTTCCCCGTGCGCCCAGACTTCGGTTACAGTGATTATCAGGCCCTGATCTTCATCGACGGCCCCCACCACGACGCGCTCCATCAACAGGCCATCGATGTCAAAATCACCCAAGAACTGGTAGAGGCCGGCTATCTGGTGATCCGCTTTCCCAAAGACCGGGATCAATGGGATGCCGTTTTTGACCAATACCGCGATGTATTTCAACCATGACCCCGCTTAACTTCCAACCCGGCACCCTGGTCCGTGCCCGCGGCCGTGAATGGGTGGTGATGCCGGACTCCTCCGCCGATTGTCTTGCTCTGCGCCCTCTGGGCGGCGGTGAGGACATCGTCCGCCTGATCCCCCAATTGGAACGCAGCCCGGTGGAACCGGCGATCTTCCCGCTGCCCGATCCGGATCGCTGCGGCACCCGAGCCTCGGGGCGGCTGTTGCGCGATGCCCTGATGCTGCGCCTTCGGGCTGGAGCCGGACCATTCCGCAGTTTCGGCCATCTGGCGGTGGAACCCCGGGCCTATCAACTGGTGCCATTGCTCATGGCCTTGAAACTACCGGTGGTACGGTTATTGATCGCCGACGATGTCGGTATCGGCAAAACCATCGAGGCCGGACTCATCGCCCGCGAACTGCTCGACCGCGGGGAAATCGCCCGCCTGACCGTGTTGTGCCCGCCCCACCTGTGCGAACAGTGGCAAGCGGAACTGCAGGACAAGTTCCACCTCCAGGCCGAGATTGTCCGCACCAGCACCGCCCCGCGCCTGGAACGCGGGCTGCCGCTGGGTCAGTCCCTGTTCGACGTTCATCCCTTTACCGTGGTCAGCCTCGATTACATCAAGTCCGACCGTCGCCGTGACGAATTCCAGCGCGCCTGCCCGGAACTGGTCATCGTCGACGAAGCTCACGCCTGCGTCCAGGGTAGCGGCAGCGGCCGGCATCAGCGCTTTCAACTGCTGCGGGGGCTGGCTGGCAATCCCGACCGCCACCTGCTGCTCCTGACCGCCACCCCCCACAGCGGTGACGAAGAGGCGTTCTACAACCTTTTGGGGCTGCTGGACCGGGATTTTCTGCACCTCAGGGAGCTGCAAGGCAGGGAACGGGAAAAATTGCGCCAGCGCTTAGGATCGCACTTCGTCCAGCGCCGCCGCGCCGACATTGACGAGTGGCGCGACGCCGGTCTGTTCCCCGACCGCCTCAGCCGGGAGGTGAC
The DNA here is from genome assembly GCA_026984375.1 of Methylothermaceae bacterium. Lineage (GTDB taxonomy): Bacteria > Pseudomonadota > Gammaproteobacteria > Methylococcales > Methylothermaceae > Methylohalobius. The sequence continues at coordinate 25,507 of JALSSF010000225.1, forward strand.
CTATACGCTCACCGGGGCCTGGAAGAGCCTGTTCGACGACATTCTGGAAGTGGCCCGGGAACTGGTGCGCACCGGCTGCGCCGAAACCGAACATCACCGCCGCCGCATGCACTGGTGGGCTGCCCTGGCGCTGATGCGCTGCGTGTCCTCATCGCCTGCTGCCGCTGCCGTGGCCCTGCGCACCCGCCTGCTGGCCGAAAGCCCCGAAGCACTGGAGCAACTGGGCTGGGAAACCGTCATGGACACCGCCCCGGACGATCCCCGCCCCCTGGACGACACCACCCCCGCAGCCCAGCTTTCCGAACAGGCCCAATATCTGGAAATGCTGCTGGCCGATGTGGAAAAACTGACCGGCCCTCGCCACGATCCCAAGCTGGCCATTTTGATCGAAGAAATCCGCCAATTGCTGGCGGATGATTTTCAACCGGTGATCTTCTGCCGCTACATCGCCACCGCCCATTACCTGGCCGATCATCTGCGCCGGGCTTTTTCTGACGCGGCGGTCGCCGCGGTCACCGGCGAACTGACCCCGTCCGAGCGCGAGGAAGCGGTGCTGGCCCTGGGTGACCATCCCCAACGCATCCTAGTGGCCACCGACTGCCTGTCGGAAGGCATCAATCTGCAGGAGATTTTCAACGCTGTGGTCCATTACGACCTGTGCTGGAATCCGGCCCGCCACGAACAGCGCGAAGGCCGGGTGGACCGCTTCGGCCAGACCGCCCGCGAGGTGCGTACGGTCATGCTCTATGGCGCTGACAACCCCATCGACGGCGCCGTGCTCAAGATTATCCTGCGCAAGGCCGAGCGTATCCGCCAGGAACTGGGCATCTCGGTGCCGGTACCGGAAGACACGGAAAAGGTCACCGAAGCGGTACTGGAAGCGGTGCTGCAAAGCCAGCCGCAGCAGATGGCCCTGGATCTGGGGCTGGAGGAACTGGAACACCATCTGGAGCAAGAGTGGGTGTCACTGAAGGAACGGGCCAAACGCAACATCACCCTGTTCGCCCAAAGGCGGCTCAAGCCGGAGGCCGTGCTGCCGGAATGGCGGCGGATGCTCGAAGTGCTCGGCAGTGAAGACGATGTCGCCCGCTTCGTCCGCCAAGCCGCCGAACGCCTGGGCGCCCCGCTGGCGCCCAGGCCCCGCGGCGGCTTCGACCTGCCGCTGCGGCATCTGCCCCAAGGATTGCGGGAACGGCTCGCTCCGTATGGAATGGATCAGGACCGCCTGGCCATCGACTTCCACCAGCCGCACGCCCCCGGCACCCAGTTCATCCACCGCACCCATCCCTTGGTTACCGAACTGGCGGATTTTCTGGTAGAACAGGCGCTGGAAGCCGACGGCAAAACGGTGGCCCGCAGCGTCGCTCTGTTTTCCGATCAGGTGGACCGGCTCACCCGGATCTATCTGCTGCGCCTGCGTCATCGCTTGACCTTCACCCGCCAGGACAGCCAGCGGATCATGCTGGCCGAAGAGGTTCTGGCGGTCGCCGTCAGCAGCGACGATTTCCAGATCGGGGCTCAGGCGGCACGATTGCTGGATCTTCCACCCAGCCGCAACATGCCCTTAGCCGTGCAGAAACGCCAAATCCAGGCTGCTCTCCAGCACCTGGAAACCCTGCAGCCCCGTTTCCAGACTCTGGCGAAGGAACGGGCCCGCCAAACGCTGGCCGACCATCAGCGGGTCCGCGATGCCGCCCAGGCCAAAGGGCGCTACGAAGTCGCCCCCCTGCTGCCGGTGGACGTGGTGGGGGTGTTCGTCCTGGTACCGGATCGGAGTCTGTGACCATGCGCTGTCAAGGCATCGCTTTGGGCTTCGAAATCGCGGGTGGCAATCGGGTGGGCAATGCTTTGAAGATCCTCAAATTGGAGGAATGACCATGACTGCCGCTGCGGATGATCTCCAATGCCTGAAGGTGAAAAACCTTGGACCTATCGTCGAGGCGGAGGTCGAATTTGGCGATTTGACGGTGCTGGTCGGTCCTCAGGCAACCGGGAAAAGCGTCTTTCTGCAGCTTCTCAAGTTGGTCGTGGATACCGCTTCGATTCATCAGGAATTTGCCCGCCATGAAATCGATTGGCGCAACAAACTGGACGGCCTGTTTGAAATCTACTTCGGGGAAGGCATGTCCAGCATCCATAGCCGGAAAAGCCAGGTTTTTGTCGATGATGTCCTGCTGGCGCTGGAGGATCTGGCCAAAAAGCGAACGGGAACAGCGGCGTCAGAACGCATCTTTTACATTCCCGCCCAACGGGTTCTCAGCATGCGCGATGGCATGACCCACCCTTTTGCCGATTACCGGGCGGGCGATCCCTTTTGCCTGCGGGAGTTTAGCGAAAAATTGCACTTTCTCGTCCAAGGCGAGTTCGTCAGCGGGAAATTTTTCCCTCAGTCCAACCGGCTCAAGGAATGCCTCCGCAATCTGGTGGAAAAACAAATCTATGGAGGGCTTTCCCTGATCAAGGACACTTCCGGCTACCAGAAACGCATTGTCCTGGAAACGGGGGAAAAAGCCCGCCTGCCTTACCTGGTCTGGTCTGCGGGACAACGCGAGTTCACCCTTTTGCTGTTGGGTTTCTACTGGTTGTTGCCGCCTTCCAAGACGCCTCGCCGCCAGGCTTTGCAATGGGCCATCATTGAAGAGCCGGAAATGGGC
>JALSSF010000226.1 GCA_026984375.1 Methylothermaceae bacterium
GCGAGCAGATAACGGGCCGTGTTGCGCAACCGCCGGTAGGCGTCGGCGGTGCGCTTCAGGATTTCGTCGGAGACCGCCATCTCCCCCCGGTAGTCGGTGGCGGCCACCCACAACCGGAGGACATCGGCACCGAGCCGGTCCATCACCTGCTGGGGCGCCACCACGTTGCCGCGAGACTTGGACATCTTGTAGCCCTTCTCGTCCACGGTGAACCCGTGGGTCAGCACCTGACGGTAAGGGGCCCGGCCGTGGATGGCCACCGAAGTGAGCAGCGACGACTGGAACCAGCCCCGGTGCTGATCGGAGCCCTCCAGATACATGTCCGCCGGAAAACCCAATTCCTCACGCCGGCGCAGGACGCATTCATGGGTCACGCCGGAATCGAACCAGACGTCGAGGATGTCGGTGCTCTTGTGGTACTGTTCGGCCTCGTGGCCCAGCAACTCGGCGGGATCGAGCTCGAACCAGGCGTCGATCCCCTTTTCCTCCATCCACCGGGCGACCGCCTCGATCAACTCGGGGGTGCGCGGATGCAGCTCACCGCTTTCCTTGTGCAGAAACACCGCGATCGGCACCCCCCAGTTGCGCTGCCGGGAAATGCACCAATCCGGACGGTTCGCCACCATGGCCTCGATGCGGGCCTGGCCCCAGTCGGGAATCCAGCGCACCCGTTCGATTTCCGCCAGCGCCTTGCGCCGCAGCCCCTTCTTATCCATGGCGATGAACCACTGGGGAGTGGCCCGGAAGATAATCGGGGTCTTGTGGCGCCAGCAATGGGGGTAGCTGTGCTCGATCATCTCTTCGTGGATCAGGGCGCCCCGCTCCCTGAGGATCTCGATGACGTGATCGTTGGCGCTGAAGACGTGCTCGCCGGCGAACAGCGGGGTGGTGGACAGAAAGCGACCGTCCGGACCCACCGGATTGTCCACCGGCAGACCGTATTTGCTCCCCACCACGTAGTCGTCCTCACCGTGGCCGGGGGCGGTGTGGACGGCACCGGTACCCGCTTCCAGGGTCACGTGTTCCCCCAGGACGATGGGGACCCGGCGATCGTAGAAAGGATGCCGCAGTTCGACCCCTTCCAGATCCCGGCCGCGACAATAGGCGATGACCCGGTAATCCTCGATGCCGTAGCGTCCCATGACCGCCTTGAGCAGTCCTTCGGCGATCAAGAGGCGCTCGGGCCCCTGTTCGGTGCGGCACTGCACCAGGGCGTACTCCAGATCCGGATGGAGGGCGACCGCCCGGTTCGCCGGCAGGGTCCAGGGGGTGGTGGTCCAGATCACCACCGAGACCGGGCCTTCACCTTCGTGGCCGGGAACGTGATGGCAACGGCTCAGAAAATCCCCCTCGTCGACCACCCGGAAACGCACGTCGATGGCGGGGGAACGCTTGTTCTCGTACTCCACCTCGGCCTCTGCCAGGGCGGAACCGCAGTCGGTGCACCAATACACCGGCTTAGCGCCGCGGCTGACGTGGCCCTGTTCGAGAATCCGGCCGAAGGCGCGCAGGATGTCGGCCTCGAAGGCGGGCGCCATGGTCAGATAGGGATGGTGCCAGTCCGCCAGCCCCCCCAGTCGGATGAAATCCCGGCGCTGCAGCTCCACCTGGGAGCGGGCGTATTCCCGGCAGGCGGCCCGGAACTCGGCCGGCGTCACTTTGACCCCGGCCTTTCCCACCTGTTTTTCCACCTGCAGTTCGATGGGCAGGCCGTGGCAGTCCCAGCCCGGCACGTAGGGGGCGTCGAAGCCGCTCAACGCCTTGGACTTGACGATGAAATCCTTGAGGATCTTGTTGACCGCATGGCCGATGTGAATGGGGCCGTTGGCATAAGGCGGGCCGTCGTGGAGGACGAATTTGGGCCGTCCGGCGAAGCGTTCCCTGACCTTGCGGTACAGATCCATCGCCTGCCAGCGCGCCAGGCGCTCCGGCTCGCGCTTGGCCAGATTGGCGCGCATGGGGAAATCGGTTTTCGGAAGGTTCAAAGTGCGTTTGTAGTCCATAAGGATTCCTTGTGTCTAAACCACTGGCGGGCCTGGGCCGCGTCTTGTCGAATTTGCCGTTGCAGCGCCTCGACCGAGGGAAAGCGCCGCTCGTCGCGCAACCTATGATGAAAGAATATCTCCAGTCGCCGGCCGTAGAGGTCGGCGGAGAAATCGAACAGATGGACTTCGAGCCACACCCGGCTCCCATCCACCGTAGGGCGGACACCCACGTTGGCCACCCCGGGCCAGGGCCTGGATCCCACCCCGGTCACGGTGACCACGAACACTCCGCCGATCGGGCTCCGGCACCGGTAAGGGTCGATGTTGGCGGTGGGAAAACCCAGATCGCGCCCGCGGCGGCGGCCCCGGATCACCCGACCGCACATGGAATAGGGACGCCCCAGGAAACGGGCGGCTTTTTCCATATCGCCCCGCTCCAGCGCCTGGCGAATCCTCGTGCTGCTGACCCGCACCCCGTCCAGGGTGAAGGAGGGCGTCGCCGCCACCTCGAACCCGTGGCGCCGCCCCATCCGTTGCAACAGGGCAAAATCGCCCCGGCGGCCGCGACCGAAACGGAAATCGTCCCCCACCACCAGATAACGGACTCCCAACCCCCGCACCAGAATACGGTCGACGAAGGCTTCCGCCGGCAGCCGGGCCAGCCCGGAATTGAAGCGCAACAGCAAGATTCGGTCCACCGGCAACGCCTGCAGATGGGCCACCTTTTCCCGCAGGCGGGTCAGCCGGGCCGGCGCCCGTTCGCCCAGAAAATATTCCTGGGGCTGGGGCTCGAACAGGATCACCGTCACCGGATGTCCCAGCGCCTTTCCAGCTTCCGCCAGGCGGTGAATGACGTAACGGTGTCCCAGATGGACACCGTCGAAATTACCGATCGTGGCGACGCAGCCGGGCGGCGGTGGCCGGTGCAGACCGCAGATCAATCGCATCTCGTCGAAAACCGGGGCAAAAGCGCATTTTAGCAAAAATCGCCTGATTTCAAGCCGCGGTACCTTTACCACCTTAACACCTATCAATTTGCTTTTACGGGAGCTGGGAAGGGTCCGCCGGACCGAAATTCGTCCGTAAATTTAGGCCCGGAGCGGCCATCCATGGCCGCTGACAGACCCTTCCCAGCCCCCTTCGGCAGAAGTGATAGGTGGTAAGCTTTACCACCTCGACACCGATCATCAAGTTGGGTTTTCGAGCGGTATTGAGTCCGTGCCATACGGTGATAACATCCCGACGGAACCCCACAAACAGAGGAGGGCGCCATGCCGGAATATGCCACCGAATCCATCCGCAACATCGCTTTCGTGGGCAACGTCGGGGTCGGCAAAACCGAATTGGCCGAAAGACTGCTGCACCACAGCGGCGCGTTTCCCCAATCCGGAACGGTGTGCGATTTCGACGACTTGGAAAAAGAACTGGGCCATTCCCTGATTCCCGCCGTCTGTCATCTGGAATGGCAGGGGCACCGGATTCATCTTCTGGACACGCCGGGCTATCCCGACCTGCTCGGCCGCACCCTGAGCGTGCTCCCCGCGGTGGAAACCATGGCCCTGGTGGTGGACGCCGCCCAGGGGCTGGAAACCGTAGGCCAGCAATTGATGGAGGTCGCCCGCGAGCGGGAACTGTGCCGCCTGGTCATCGTGAACAAAATCGACCACGAGCGGGCCGACCCCGCCGGAGTGCTGGAGCAACTGCAACGGCAGTTGGGTTCCGAATGCCTGCCGATCAATCTCCCTGCTGGAGGCGGACGGACCGTGGTGGACTGCTATTTCCAGCCCCAGGGGGAAGCGGTGGACTTCTCCTCGGTGGACGAAGCCCACGCCGCCCTGGTGGACCAGGTGGTGGAGGTGGACGAAACCCTGATGGAACTGTATCTGGAACAGGGGCAGGAGCTGGCGCCGGAACAGTTGCACGATCCCTTCGAACGCGCGCTGCGGGAAGGCCATCTGATTCCGGTGTGCTTCGTCTCCGCCCGCAGCGGCGCCGGCGTCGGGGAACTGCTGCGCGTCTTCGCCGAACTGATGCCCAATCCCCGGGAGGGCAATCCTCCCCACTTCCTGGTCGGCGAGGGGGAGGAAGCCCAACCGGCCGTGGTGTCACCTGACCCCGAAGGCCACGTCGTCGCCCACGTGTTCCAGGTTCGGGTCGATCCCTTTCTCGGACGTCTCGGTCTGTTCCGGGTTCACCAGGGCACCATCCGCAAGGACAGCCAATTGTTCATCGGCGACGGCCGCAAACCCTTCAAGGTCAATCATCTGTTCCGACTCCAGGGCGCCAGGCAGGAGGAAATCGCCTGCGCCGTTCCCGGCGACATCGCCGCCGTGGCCAAGGTGGAGGCGCTGCATTACGACGCCGTGCTTCACGATTCCCACGACGAAGATCATTTCCACCTGGAACCGCTGCCGCTGCCCACCCCGATGGTGGGACTGGCGGTACAGCCCGCCCGCCGCGGGGACGAGCAGAAGCTCTCCGACGCCCTCCACAAACTGGCGGCCGAGGATCCCAGCCTGCGGGTGGAACACGATCCGGAGGCCAACGAAACCGTCCTCTGGGGGCTGGGCAGTCTCCATCTGCGCGTGGTGCTGGAACGGCTGCGACGCCAGTTCCATCTGGAGATCACCACCCGGCCGCCGACGATCCCCTACCGGGAAACCGTCACCCGGCCCGCCGAGGGCCATCACCGCCACAAGAAACAGACCGGCGGCGCCGGCCAGTTCGGGGAAGTGTTTCTCAAGATCGAACCCCTGCCCCGCGGCGCCGGTTTCGAATTCGTCGACCAGGTGGTCGGCGGCGCCATTCCCGGCCAGTTCATCCCCGCGGTGGAAAAGGGTATCCGCCAGGCCATGGCGGAAGGCTACGTGGCCGGTTTCCCGATCCAGGACGTGCGGGTGATCGTTTACGACGGCAAGCATCATCCGGTGGATTCCAAGGAAGTCGCTTTCGTCGCCGCGGGCCGCAAGGCGTTTCTCGACGCCGTGGCCAAGGCCGGGCCTATCGTGCTCGAACCCATCGTCCGCTTGACGGTCACCACCCCCCAGAATCACATGGGTGACATCAGCGGCGATCTGGCGGCGCGCCGGGGGCGCATCAACCGCAGCGACACCCTGAGCAACGGCTGGGTCCGGATTCGGGCTCAGGTTCCCCTGAGCGAAATCCAGGATTACGAATCGACGCTGAAGTCGCTGACCGAAGGCCAGGGGAGTTTCACGCTGGAATTCGACCATTACGAACCGGTGCCGGCGGCGATGCAAAAACGGCTGGCGGAACGGGCGAAACGGCGGGAGGAATGATCACTCCGGCCCGCTCAAGTCGATGCGCCGCCCGCCGGTCGTGATGACCACCCCGTCACGGTCGGCGGGAAAGCGCAGGGTCACGGTACGGCCCCCGGCCGCCAGCCGGCAGCCGATCGTGTCCCCCGCCTCGAGGGGAGTCGCCACGGTATCGTTGCGCCGCCCCGCCAGGGCCGGCTTCAGCACCGCCAGGAAGCGGTCGCGCTCGCGCGCCACCGGAGGCACGACCTCGACCCGCCAGCGTCCCGGCTCCGGCTTGGGTTCCGGAGCCGCGGCCACCCGGCGCCAGACTTCCCCGCCTTCGTCGTAGTTCCTGCCGTCGACCCAGAACTCGAAACCAGGACCGCCGACGGCATTGAGATAGGCCTCCCGGGGAAAGAGAACCGCCACGTCCACCCGGCCGCCGGGACGTCCCAGCGCCGGCTTCGGCGGGACAACGACGGTGAAACCGTGGTCGTGGATCTGCGGCCTTTCGACGGTGTGAAACAGGGCGCGCTTGCGGAAGTCGGCATCGGTGGCGGTGACGTCATCGTAAACGACCACCACGTCCATCCGGCGGTCGTAGACGAAGGCGCGCCGGTAACGGGCCACCCGGCAGGTACGGGCGGAAAACTTCCCCCTACCACAGCGGCGGTTGGTATAGGCCGGGGTGAGTTCGGCCACCGCCGCCACCAGATCGTCGTCGGCGTAATAGCGGACGATACGGCCGGTATGGAAGCGATCCCAATTCTCGCGCCACTCCTGCAGGTCGATGGGGGCGCGCCGTCCCCAGCCGGAGCCGATCCGGCGCTGGCCGCCGTCGTTGGCGATGGGGCGCGGCGGCTGCTTGTCCTTGCCCGGCATCGGCGCCGTATCCTCGGGATCGGTGACGGTGACGACGTTGTGGGCGACGGTCTGATAGGTGTAGTTCATGTGATGGTCGGAGCCGTAACGGGGCCCGTAGAGGCCGCTGTCGATGATGAGCGGCCCGCCCTTGTACAGGGTGAAGGAGCCCTGGTCCAGATGGCTGTGGGACCAGTAGTTGTCCCCGGCCTTGAAGGTCACGTAGGTGGCGTCCCGGCTCCAGTCGCTGCGGGCGATCACCATGCCGATGCCGTCGAAGCGCTTCCGCCACGGCAGCGCGGCGATGGCATCCCGGTCGCACAAGGCGGGATCCGGCAGCGGCCCCCAGGGCCAGGCGGTGGGAATCGCCGGGCGACAGCCGAAAAAGGCGTAGGCGGCCCGGTGGCGGTATTCGAGCGCCAGGGCGAAACGCTCGGGGACGCGGTTGCGGAACGCGCTGGCGTCCCCCCAGCGCATCTGGGTTTCATCCGGACGGTAGCGGTAGACGAGAAAATCGAGAAAGCCGCGGAGGCCCGGTTCGCGGCGGAAGAGATCCTCGCCGGTGGCCCTGCGCCACATGGCCGGGACGCTGTAGACGGCCTTGCCGATGCCGATGCCCACGTATTCGCCCCCCTCGTGCCAACCGCCGTGCCGTCCCATGACCTGGCGCCACACCGGCAACACGCGGTGTTTCCACAGATCGTGGGCGAAAGCCATGCAGGCGTCGCCCTGAGGATGGTCGCCGTAGAGGGCGATGGCGGTCGCCATCAGGGCCTGGAACGGCTGGTTGTAGAGATAGACGTTGTAGGGGGACAGCGCCTTCCGGCGGATGAAGTTGATCAGATAATCGCAGCCCTCGGCCAGCTTATCCTGCAGCGCCGCTCGCTGGGCCGGGGTGAAATGGGGATACAGCCAGTCGTAGAGCTGGGCCAGGGGCATGGCCTGCTCGTGCCCGCGGAAGGTGAACTTCAGGGCCAGCAAACGGCGCGCCACCCGGTCGAAATCGATGGTGTCTGGGCTCATCAGCCCCACCAGGGCGACGGCCCGGAAATCGCCGGCGCCACCGCCGGCCCGGCGACGCTGAACCCGCAGAAATTCCGGATACCGGTGCCGCAGCGTCCAGATGTCCGCCTCCGACGGTGCCGGCAGGCGCGGATGGCGGAAGCGGAAGGCGGGCAAATCCGGGGGCGGCAGTTGATCGGGACGCGGCAGCAGGCGCTCCCCGGCATCGTCGAAGGAAACCGCCCGCACCTGGAACCGGGAAGCCACGAACCCGCCCAGCAGCACCGCCCCCAGCAATCCCACCCCTATCACCCAGCCGAGCCGGAAACGGTTCTCCGCAGGCGCGGCGAGCACAGAGGCGGGCGCCGGCACCGCCCCATCGGTCCCACCGCCCCAGCGCCAGCCCCACCACCATCCCAGCAGCGCCATGAGGACGTCGGTCACGTCCGCATAACGGCCGGGAATGGACTGTTGCTTCCATTCCAGGAAGAAAGCCCAGACGCCGACCACCGCCAGCCCCAACCACAGGCCGGCGCGCGCCCGGGGAAACAGCAGCCGGGCGAAGAAGGCCGTCCCCAGGTAAGGCCAGATACCCAGCAGCAGGTCGATGAGGCCGACCAGGCTGCCCCGGTGCCCGGCGAAAGGCATCCAGTTGAACGGATGGATCGCCAGACTGGGACCGGTGCCGATCGCCAACGCCTCCAGAGCCCGTGCCCCGAACAGCGCGGCGATGCCGACCCAGGCCCAGCCCCGACCGGGTAGCGGACCGCCCACCAAGCCCGAAACGCCCACCGCGGCGGCCAGTCCCAGCAGGGCTTCGGCCGTCAGCTGGCGCCCCACCACCGGCACCTTGAGGGCCAGGACGGCGGCGAGCACCAGCGCCGCGATGCGGCGGCCCGGAAGTGCCGGCTGGAGCGCGAAACGCACCACCAGGCCGAGGGCGAACAGATCGAGGGCATAGGCCGTCGCCTTGGTCCATACCAGCTCCGAAGGCGACCGCAGCGCCCGCCACACCGGCTTGACGCCGTGCCAGAGATTGCCGGGATCCAGGGAGGGCACCAGAGGGGTCAGCTGCGACAAGGCCCACAGGCCCAGCACCGCGGCGCCCAGTTCGGGCCATGCCCCGGGCCTGAGATAACGGGCGCGCCCCTCACGCACGATCGCCCCCACGGGACCGGTCCGCACCAGCAGCGCCGTCACTGCCCCGGCGGCGGTCCCCAGGGTGTTGAACAGGATGTCGCCGAAGGAGGTCACCCGGCCGGGGATGTACAGCTGCAAAGCTTCCAGCGTGGTGGACCATCCCGCCCCGACCAGGGCCGCCGAAGCCAACGCCGCCCGGAATCCCCGGGGTGTCACCGCCCGGATCAGCAGCCAACCGAGTGGGACGTAGACCAGAAAGTTCACCACCACGTCCGAGAGGGACCAAGTGGCCAGCGCGGCCCGCCAGTCCCACAGGCGCGACCAGCGAACCTGGGCGTGCCAATCGACGCCGCGCAGGGGATAGAGGGTACCGTAGGCCAGCAAAGCCAGATAGGCCAGGACCTGCCAGCGGCGCCGCCATTTCGCCGTCATGCCGCCATCCTCAGATGGTGCGGCCGTAACCCGCTCACCAGCAGGGTGGCGCCATAGACGGCGATGCCCAACGCCACGGCGGCGGCCAACGCCGGCAACCGTTCCAGCGCCGTCATGGCGGTCCACGGCCAACGCTCGGCCCAGAGATGGAGACATCCCCCCATCGCTCCGTTGGCCAGCGTCACCCGCGCCAGCAGGCGCCACCAACCCGCTCCCGGCCGGTAGACTCCTTCCCGCCTCAGACGCCGAAGCAGCAACGCGCCGTTGACGCAGGCCGCCAGGGAGGTCGCCAGTGCCAGGCCGGCATGGGCCAGCAGGCCGATCAGGACCAGGTTCAAGGCCACGTTGACCAGCATCGCCACCACCCCGAAACGCACCGGGGTGCGGGTGTCCTGGCGCGAGGTGAAGCCAGGCACCAGGATCTTCACCAGGATGAAGCCGATCAGGCCGACGGCATAGGCGGTCAGGCTCAGGGAAGCCATGTGGACGTCGTGGGCGGTGAAGGAACGATACTGGAACAGGGTCGCCAGGATCGGTTCGGCCAACACCCCCAACCCCACCGCCGCCGGCAGGCCGATGAGCGCCACCCAACGCAACGCCCAGTCGATGGCGTGGGAAAAGCGTTCCCGCCGCCCGGCGGCCCAGTCCTTGGAGAGGTTGGGCAGGATCACCGTGGCCAGGGCGATGCCGAACACTCCTAAGGGAAACTCCACCAGACGGTCGGAATAATAGAGCCAGGAAATACTGCCGTGGGGCAAGAACGAAGCCAGCAGGGTGTCGATCAGCAGATTGATCTGGGTCACCGACACCCCGAACAGGGCCGGCAGCATCAATTTGAGAATCTTCCTCACCCCGGGATCGTGGAACCCCCAGCGCAGACGGGGAAGCAGGCGCAGCCGCCATAGGGCCGGGAATTGGAACGCCAGCTGCAGGACCCCGGCGGCGAACACCCCCCAGGCCAGGGCGGTGACCGGCTCGGGCAGCCGGGGCGCCAGCCACAGGGCGGCGGAGATCAGGGAAAGATTGAGCAGGACCGGGGTGAAGGCGGGCACGGCGAAGCGGTTGAAGGTGTTGAGGATGCTGCCGGCCAGGGCGGTGGAGGCGATGAAGAAGAGATACGGGAAAGTGATACGCAGCATCGTCACTGCCAGCGGGTAGGCATGGCCGTGCCAGGCGAATCCGGGGGCGAACGCCAGAATGACCCAGGGAGCGCCGGCCACACCCAGCACGGTCACCCCCATCAGCACCAGCGCCAGGGAACCGGCGGTGCGGTCGAGAAAGGACCGCAGTTCCTGCCGGCTGCGCTGTTCCTTGTATTCCGCCAGTACCGGCACGAACGCCTGGGAAAACGCCCCCTCCGCGAACAGGCGACGAAGGAAATTGGGGATCTTGAAGGCGACGAAGAAGGCATCGGTGCCGGCATCGGCGCCGAAGACCATGGCGATCACCACGTCGCGCAGAAACCCGAGAACGCGGGAAATCAGGGTCATGCCGCCGACGACGGCGGTGGACCGGAACAGACGACGGCTCAAGGACGGAACCTGCTGGGTAAAAGCATGGCAGTATACGGCTTGAAAATCCCCGGGAACACCCTTACCTGTCTGTTAGAATTCTACGTTTCCGCTTCCAATTTCCCAAGGACCCACCATGCCCATCAGTGCCGAACGTGAAGACACCGAACAATACCTGAAAACCCTTACCACCGACCTGGAGACCGGTAAACTGACCGAGATCCAGCAGCTGCTCCAGGCCCTCACCCCGGCGGAAATCGCCGACCTGATCGAAGCACTCAAACCAAAGGACCGTCTGGTGATCTGGCGCATGCTGCCGGCGGATATCGCTGGTGAGGTGCTGGTGGAACTCCACGAGGAGGTGCGCGCCGGCCTGATTCAGGCGATCGAGAAGACCGACGCCGAAAACCTGGTGGAAGCGGCGGAGGCCTTGGATCCGGACGATCTGGCCGACATCGTCGAAGACCTGCCGGAAACCATCCGCGACCGGGTGGTCCAGGCCCTGAGCCGGCACGATCGCAGCCGACTGGAACGGGTGCTCACCTACCCGGAGGACACCGCTGGCAGCCTGATGCGCACCGACACCATCACCGTGCGTCCCGACGTGACCCTGGACGTGGTGTTGCGCTATCTGCGCCAGCGTGGCGAATTGCCGGACCTGACCGACGCGCTTTACGTGGTCGACAAGGACGACAAGCTGATCGGCATTCTGCCGATCTCGCTGCTGCTCACCAGCGATCCCGGCAAAACCGTGCGCGAACTGATGCTCACCGACGTGGAGGCCATTCCGGCCGATCTGCCGGCTTCCGACGTGGCGATGCTGTTCGAACATCACGACTGGGTATCGGCCCCGGTGGTGGACGCGGAAGGGCGCCTGGTGGGGCGGATCACCGTCGACGACGTGGTCGACGTGATCCGGGACGAAGCCGAACACACCATCATGAGCAGCGCCGGTCTTTCCGAAGAGACCGACATGTTCGCCCCGGTCAAGGAAAGCGCCAAGAAACGCGCCGTCTGGCTCGGCGTCAATCTGGTCACCGCCTTCCTCGCCGCCTGGGTCATCGGCCTGTTCGAGGACACCATCCAGAAGGAAGTGGCCCTGGCGGTGCTGATGCCCATCGTCGCCAGCATGGGGGGAATCGCCGGCACCCAGACCCAGACCCTGGTGATCCGGGCCCTGGCGTTGAAACAAATCGGTATGGCCAACGTCTGGACCTTGTTGACCAAGGAAATCGCCATCGGCCTGGTCAACGGCGCCATCTGGGCGGTGGTGGTCGGGATCATCGCCGCGATCTGGTTCCAGGCCGTCCATATCGGCCTGCTCATCGCCGCCGCCATGGTCATCAATCTGTTGTGCGCCGCCTTCGCCGGGGTCACCATTCCCCTGCTCCTGCACAAGCTCGGCATCGACCCGGCGCTGGCCGGCGGCGTGGTGTTGACCACCGTCACCGACGTGGTCGGTTTCATGGCGTTCCTGGGATTGGCGACTTGGTGGTTGTTTTAAGGAGGTAGCGAAATGAGCGGAGGCAAGTTTTTCATCATCCTGGGACTCATTCTGCTGGTGATGGGGCTGATTCTCACCTACGCACCGGGACTGCTGAGCTGGTTCGGCCGGCTGCCCGGGGACATCCGCATCCAGGACGAACACAAGTTCATCTTCATCCCCATCACTTCCATGATCATCGTCAGTCTGATTCTGACCCTGATCGTCAATCTCATCCTGCGGCGGTGACCGAACGCCTGTTGCGGTTTTTCCCCTTGTGGGCGGCGGCACCGGCCGCCCTCGCCTTTTGGCGCCCCGAACCCTGGATCGGACTGAAAGCGGCGATCGTGCCGCTGCTGGCTTTGGTGATGTTCGCCATGGGCCTGTCCCTGACCTGGGGGCACTTTCGCGCCGTCCTCGACCGACCGGGACTCGTCCTGCTCGGGGTCGGCCTCCAGTTCCTGGTGATGCCGGCGGCCGCCTTCTTGATCGGGCGGGCACTGCGTCTGCCCACCGATCATCTAGCCGGCCTGGTACTGGTAGGAAGCAGCGCCGGGGGCACCGCCTCCAATGTCATCTGCTACCTGGCCCGCGGCAACGTCGCCCTGTCGGTCCTGATGACGCTGACCTCCACCCTGGCGGCGACCGTGGCCACCCCGGCACTGACCTGGGCCTATCTTCACCAACAGGTGCCGGTTCCCGCGATTTCCATGCTGCTCAGCATCGGACAGATCGTGGTGCTGCCCGTGATCGTCGGCGTCGCCTGCAACACCTGGCTGGAGCGCTGGACGGCGCCGCTGCGGCACGGCGGTCCGCTGATGGCAGGCGTGGCCATCGCGGTGATCATCGCCATCATCGTCGCCCTCAACCGTACCAGCCTGGCGGACGCCGGCGGCCTGGTCCTGCTCGCCGTGCTGCTGCACAACCTGTCCGGCCTGGCCTGCGGCTATGGTGTCGCCGCCCTGCTCGGCTGTGACGAAACCACCCGCCGCACCCTCGCCATCGAGGTGGGAATGCAGAACTCGGGACTGAGCGTCGCCCTGGCGATCCAGTACTTTTCCACAGCCGCCGCTCTGCCCGGCGCCCTGTTCAGCCTGTGGCACAACATTTCCGGCTCTCTGCTGGCATCCTGGTGGCGCCGGCGGTGAATCCGGCAGCCCGTCCCGGCATCTACGTCCTCTGGCTCCGCTGCACCACGGAAGGCGAACGCCCGATTGGCAGACTGGGAACCCTCGTGCTGCAACCCGGATACTACGCCTACGTGGGCAGCGCCTTCGGCCCCGGCGGTCTCGGCGCCCGAATCCGCCGTCACCTGCGGAAATCGAAGCCGCTCCACTGGCACATCGATCACCTGCGCCGGGTCACCGACATTGAAGCGATCTGGTACGCCCACGGTTCCCGCTCCCTGGAACACCGATGGGCCGCGCGACTGAGCCGGCTGCCGGGGGCGCGGATCCCCCTACCCGGCTTCGGCAGCTCCGACTGCCGCTGTGCGACCCACTTGTTTCACTTCGAGAAAATGCCGCAGCCCTTCGGGGAAGCGGTACTGCGGCACCTGGGTCTGGAATGAGGCCGTCAAGCGGCCTGCACCGGAATGGCGTGGCCGGTACGGACGATGCGGTTGCGTTCGTCGAGGTAGATCAGGGTGGGTTTGAAGCCGGCCAGCTCGCTCTGATCGAGCGCGGCATAGGCGCAGATGATGACGACGTCCCCCGGTGCCGCCAGACGGGCGGCGGCGCCGTTGACGGAGACGATCCCGGAACCGGCTTCGGCACGGATGGCGTAGGTGACGAAACGCTCCCCGTTGTTGACGTTGTAAACGTGGATCTGTTCGTATTCGCGGATGCCGGCCCGGTCGAGCAGATCGCCGTCGATGGCACAGGAACCCTCGTACAGCAGTTCCGCATGCGTCACCCGGGCCTGGTGCAGCTTTGCCTTGAGCATGGTTACGTGCATGATTGGCAACCCGGCAGTGAAAAGGTCATGAATTATCCCCCATCGCCCGCTTGCCTTCAACCCGGCCGGCCGGGAGCCCGGCCCGAAACCGCAGGGCCAAAACCCCCAAAGGAAGGTAAGCTGCCAGGGTGATGCACCAGCCCCACTGGGGAAACCGAGCAGCCAGCCAGGCCAGGGGCAAGAGCCACACCAAATTGACCAGTCCCACCAGCATCGTGACGCACTTGTGTCCCAGACGCCGGGCGAGATGCTGATAGGCATGACTGCTGTGGGCCCGCCACCAGCGCTCCCCCCGGAAAATGCGGCGCGCCAGGGTCACGCTGGCATCGGTTACGAACACCGCCAACAGGATCAGCCAACTCCACCGGTTGACCGCCCCGGTATGGCCGCCGACCAGGACCAGCATTCCCATCACGAATCCGAGAAAGCCGCTGCCGACGTCCCCCATGAAGATCCGTGCCGGCGGCCAGTTCCAGATCAGAAAACCGCCGCAGGCGGCGGCCAGCGTCAGCAGCCAGGCGGCCAGATGGAGATCGCCGCCGAATCCTGCGATCACGGCCCCGCCCAGGGCGACGGTCACCGCCTCGACCGCCGCCAGACCATCGATGCCGTCCATGAAATTGTAGAGGTTGACCAGCCAGACCCAGGACAGCACCCCGATCCAGCCCCATGCGCCGGCGAGCGTCCCCCGGCACCACAGCGTCGCGGCACCGACCGCCAGCACCTGAACCAGCAGGCGCCGGCGCACCGGCAAAGACGTCAAATCGTCCCACAATCCGACGGCGGCGATGGGCACCCCGCCCAGCCACAGGACCTGCAACTCCCGGCGGTCGAGAAAGTCCAGGCCACAAAACGCCAGCGACGCCGCCAGAACAACCGCCACGATGGCCAGCCCGCCCCCCCGCGGGGTCGGAACGCTATGGGCGCTGCGGCTGCCGGGAAAATCCAGGACGCCCAGCTTCAGGGCCAGGAAACGGCACATTCCGGTGAGCAACCATCCGAGAAAAAAGGCGGCGCCGGGCAGCAGCGCCAGCCAGACCGATCCAGTCACCCTTCATCCCTCGCCAATCTTGAACCCGGCTCATTAAGATAGCCCTTTACCGCCAGGCACATCCAGGGAGCCGCCGGCGATTGACTTGCCTGGCCTGGCTCGGGGAAAATGATTGCCTTTTGCCGGGACGCTGAAACATGGTCCGCAGCGACGACATTCTGGTCAGGATCCGGGGTCTCGTCTTCGCCCATGGGCGGCGGCGTATCTTCGACGGCATCGACATGGACATTCACCGCGGCGCCGTGACCGCCATCATGGGACCCTCCGGAACCGGAAAAACCACGTTGCTGAAGCTGATCGGGGGACAGCTGAAACCCCGGAGCGGCACCGTCGAGGTCGACGGTCACGACGTCCACCGCCTGTCGCGCGGCGCTCTTTATCGGTTGCGCAAGCGCATGGGCATGCTGTTTCAGAGCGGGGCCCTGCTCACCGACCTGAACGTGTTCGAAAACGTGGCATTCCCCCTGCGGGAACACACCGACCTGCCCGAGTCGATGATCCGCTCCCTGGTCCTGATGAAACTGGAGGCCGTCGGTCTGCGCGGCGCCCGCGATCTGATGCCGGCCCAGCTTTCCGGCGGGATGGCGCGGCGGGTGGCGCTGGCCCGGGCCATCGCCCTCGATCCCATGATGATCATGTACGACGAGCCTTTCACCGGCCAGGATCCCATTTCCATGGGAGTACTGGTGAAGCTGATCCGCACCCTCAACGACGCCCTGGGGCTGACCAGCATCGTGGTTTCCCACGACGTCGCCGAGACCGCGTCGATCTCCGATTACATCTACGTGCTTTCCGGCGGCAGGATCGTCGGCCAGGGCACGCCCGACGAGCTGCGCCGCAGCGACTCCCCCTGGGTGCGCCAGTTCATGGACGGCCTGCCGGACGGACCGGTCCCCTTCCATTATCCGGCGCCCGAATACCGGGAGGATCTGCTGCGATGATCGATCCGTTGCAGCGGCTCGGCGCCGCTTCCCTGAACGCCTTCGCCAAACTGGGGCGCGCCAATCTGTTCCTGGCGCTGGCCCTGACCGGCGTGCCGGAGATTCTGCGCCGTCCCGGCCTGTTGATCCGGCAGATGTACATGGTGGGGGTGCTGAGCATCCTGCTGATCGCGCTTTCCGGACTGTTCGTCGGCATGGTGCTGGGACTGCAGGGATACAATGTCCTTTCCGACTTCGGTGCCGAGGAATCCCTGGGGGTCATGGTGGCCGCCTCCCTGGTGCGGGAACTGGGGCCGGTGGTCACCGCCCTGTTGTTTTCCGGGCGGGCCGGCTCCGCCCTGACCGCCGAAATCGGCCTGATGAAGGCCACCGAACAGCTGTCCGGCATGGAGATGATGGCGGTCGATCCCATGAAACGGGTGATCACCCCCCGCCTGTTCGCCGGGATTCTTTCCATGCCGCTGCTGGCCGGACTGTTCACCTACATCGGGATCTACGGCGGTTATTTCGTCGGCGTGCTGCTCCTGGGCGTGGACGAAGGCTCGTTCTGGTCGCAGATGCAGGCCGCCATCGATTTCAGGGAAGACATTATCAACAGCGTCATCAAAAGCCTGGCTTTCGGCGTCATCGTGACCTGGATCGCCGTGTTCGAGGGTTACGATGCCGTGCCGACCTCGGAGGGGGTGAGCCGGGCGACCACCCGTTCGGTGGTCTATTCCGCCTTTGCGGTGCTGGGTTCCGACTTCATCCTGACCGCGCTGATGTTTGGAGAATAAACCCATGGACAATTCCCGAATCGTCGAAATCTGGGTCGGCGTGTTCGTCGCCATCGGCCTTGGTGCCCTGTTCCTGCTGGCGATGCAGGTGAGCAACCTGGCCGAATTCCGCGAGCAGAAGACCGGTTACCGGCTCCGCGCCCACTTCAGCAACATCGGCACTCTGAAGGTGCGCTCCCCGGTCAAGATCGCCGGCGTCACCGTCGGCCGCGTCGCCGCCATCCACCTCGATCCCGAGCAGTACCAGGCGGTGGTGGAAATGCGCATCCAACCCCAGTACAAACTGCCCGACGACAGCATCGCCAGCATCTACACGTCCGGACTGCTGGGGGAACAGTACGTCGCCATCGAAGCCGGGGGCAGCCCGGAATTTCTGGAAGACGGCGACGAGATCGAAATCACCCAGTCCGCCCTGGTGCTGGAGGAGCTGATCGGCAAATTCCTGGTCAAGGCCACGGAAGAGAGCGGCCCGAAAGAATGACGCCCACCCTGAGAGAAACCGCGCCCGGACGTTTCCGCCTCGACGGCGACCTGACCTTCACCACCGTGACTTCGGTCTGGCACCGGTCCCGGCGCCAGCTCGCCGGCCTGTCCGGCCGCGTCGTCATCGATCTGGCGGGGGTGCGGCAGGCCGACAGCGCCGCCCTCGCCCTGCTGGTCGAATGGCTGCGCCTGTCCCGGCAGCGGGACCTGCAGCTCACCTTCACCCACCTCCCGGAACCGCTCCGCCCCATGATTCGCGCCTACGATCTCGACGCGCTCCTGCCGGTCCATGGATAAGATACGCATCCGCGGCGGCAGGCCGCTCGAGGGGGAAATCCGCATTTCCGGCGCCAAGAACGCGGCCCTGCCCATTCTGGCCGCCGCTCTGCTGGCCGAAGGGCCGGTCACGATCGAAAACGTGCCCGATCTGCGTGATATCACCACCATGCTGGCGCTGCTCAAGGGCATGGGGGTCCGCTGTCTGCGCCGGGGCGACCGGGTCCAGGTGGACGCGGCCACCATCGCTTCTCCTCTCGCCTCCTACGAACTGGTGCGCACCATGCGGGCCTCCATCCTGGTGCTGGGTCCCCTGCTGGCGCGCTGCGGCGAAGCGGTGGTGTCGTTGCCCGGCGGCTGCGCCATCGGTGCCCGTCCGGTGGATCTCCATCTCAAGGGGCTGATGGCCATGGGGGCCGAGATCCGGGTGGAAGGTGGCTACATCCATGCCAGGGCGCCCCGTCTCCGCGGCTGCCGCCTGGTGCTCGACCAGGTGACCGTGACCGGCACGGAAAACCTGCTGATGGCCGCGGTGCTGGCCCAAGGCCGGACCGTCATCGAAAACGCCGCCCGGGAACCGGAAGTCGCCGACCTGGCCCGCTTCCTGGTACGGTTGGGCGCCAAAATCTCCGGCATCGGCACCGACGTCCTGATCGTCGAGGGCGTCGACGGCCTGGACGGCGGCGGCACCCGTTATCCGGTCCTACCGGACCGGATCGAAACCGGCACCTATCTGGCCGCGGCGGCGATCACCCGGGGCAGCGTCCGTACCACCGCCACCCGTCCGGACCTGCTCGAGGCGGTGGTGAAAAAACTGGAGGAGGCCGGCGCCCGCATCACCAGCGGGACGGACTGGATCGAGCTGACCATGCCGCGCCGGCCCCGGGCGGTTTCGTTCCACACCGCCCCTTACCCCGGCTTTCCCACCGACATGCAGGCTCAGTTGATGGCGCTTAACTGTCTGGCCGAAGGGGTGGGAGTGATCACCGAGACGATCTTCGAAAACCGCTTCATGCACGTATTGGAATTGCGCCGCCTCGGGGCCCAGATCGCGGTGGAAGGCCACACCGCCATCTGCACCGGGGTCGAACGCCTGACCGGCGCCCCGGTGATGGCCACCGACCTGCGCGCCTCCGCCAGCCTGGTACTGGCGGGACTGGCCGCCGAGGGTGAAACCCTGATCGATCGCATTTATCATATCGACCGCGGTTACGAACACATCGAAACCAAACTGGCCGGCCTGGGTGCCGACATCCACCGTATTCACGCATCGACGGACGACACGACATGTTGACCATCGCCGTATCCAAGGGCCGCATCTACCGGGAGGCGCTGCCCCTGCTGGCCGCCGCCGGCATCGAACCCGCCTGCGATCCCGAAACCTCCAGAAAGCTGATTCTCCCCACCAACCGCGACGACGTGCGCCTGCTCGTCATCCGCGCCACCGACGTGCCCACCTATGTGGAATACGGGGCCGCCGACCTGGGAATCGCCGGCAAGGACGTCCTGGTGGAACACGGCGCCGAAGGACTCTACGAACCCTTGGACCTGGGCATCGCCCGCTGCCGGATGATGACGGCCGGGCGGGCCGGCCAAACCTGGAACGGGCGCCGCATCCGGGTGGCGACCAAATACGTGCGCACCGCCAGGCGCTTCTTCGCCGAACGGGGCGTGCAGGCGGAAATCATCAAACTGTACGGTTCCATGGAACTGGCCCCGCTGGTGGGGCTGGCCGAGTGCATCGTCGACCTGGTGGACACCGGCAACACCCTGCGGGCCAACGGCCTGGAACCCCGGGACCTCATCATGGAAATCAGCTCCCGTCTGGTCGTCAACAAGGTGGCCATGAAGATGAAGCACGCCCGGATCAAAGCCCTCATCGCCGATCTCGAAACCGCCGTCAACCCAGCGGAGGCCGCATGAACACACCCATTCGCCGGCTGGACAGCCGCCAGCCCGATTTCGACACCCAACTGGAACGACTGCTGCACTGGCAGACGGAAACCGACCCGGCCGTCCAGCAGACCGTGCTGGCGATCCTGGAGCGGGTGCGCCGGGAGGGGGATGCGGCGGTGCTGGAATACACCCGACGTTTCGACCGGGTCGAGGCAAACAGCCTGGCGGAACTGGAGGTGCCGCAGGACAGGCTGAAACTGGCATTGGCGGCGATTCCCAAGGACCGGCTGCTCGCCCTGGAAACGGCCGCCGAACGGATCCGCGATCACGCCGAGCACCAAAAACTGCAGCCGTGGCAATACCGGGACGATCTGGGCAACCTGCTCGGCCAGAAGATCACCCCGCTGGACCGGGTGGGACTCTACGTGCCCGGCGGCAGGGCGGCCTATCCCTCCTCGGTGCTGATGAACGCCATCCCCGCCAAGGTGGCCGGGGTCGGCGAACTGATCATGACGGTGCCGGCACCCGGCGGCGAGCTCAACGATCTGGTCCTGGCCGCCGCCGCCATCGCCCGGGTGGACCGCATCTTCCAAATCGGCGGGGCCCAGGCGGTGGCGGCGCTGGCCTACGGCACCGAGACCATCCCCCGGGTGGACAAGATCGTCGGTCCCGGCAACATCTACGTGGCCACCGCCAAGAAGCTGGTCTTCGGCCAGGTGGGGATCGACATGGTCGCCGGTCCCTCGGAGATCCTGATCATCGCCGACGGCACCACCGATCCCGACTGGATCGCCATGGACCTGTTCTCCCAGGCCGAGCACGACGAGGACGCCCAGGCGATCCTGCTCAGTCCCGACGCCGAATATATCGGGGCGGTGGCGACCAGCATCGAGCGCTTGCTGCCCGGCATGGAACGGCGGGAGATCATCGCGGCGGCGCTGGAAAGACGCGGCGCCCTGATCCGGGTCGGGGATCTGGCCGAGGCCTGCACCCTCGCCAACCGCATCGCGCCGGAACACCTGGAACTGTCCGTGGCCGAACCCGAGGCTCTGTTGCCGGACATCCGCCACGCCGGAGCCGTCTTTCTCGGTTCCCACACGGCCGAGGCCCTGGGGGACTACTGCGCCGGCCCCAACCACGTGCTCCCCACCGGAGGAACGGCGCGCTTTTCCTCGCCCCTGGGGGTGTACGACTTTCAAAAACGCACCTCGGTGATCGGCTGCACCCGGGAAGGCGCCTCTCCCCTGGCGGAAACCGCGCGGATCCTGGCGCTCGGGGAAGGTCTGACCGCCCATGCCCGTTCCGCCGCCTACCGGATCGAGTCATGACCCCGGAACAATTCTTCCGTCCCGACATCCTGGCGGCTTCCGCCTACCACGTCCCCGCATTCGAGGGACCGATAAAACTGGACGCCATGGAAAACCCCTATCCCTGGCCGGCGGAGATGGTGGACGCCTGGCTCGACCATCTGCGCCGCGCCCGTCCCAACCGTTATCCCGATCCCCAGGCGCCAGCCCTGAAGGCGGCGCTGCGCCGCTTCGCGGCGATTCCCGACCGGGCCGAACTGCTGCTGGGGAACGGCTCCGACGAAATCATCCTGATTCTGCTCACCGCCCTGGTGGGTCAGCCCGACGCCAAGGTGATGGCCCCGGAGCCCACCTTCGTGATGTACCGGGAAATCGCCCGCTGGCTCGACATCCCCTTCGTGGGCGTTCCGTTGCGGGCCGACTTCGGCCTCGATCCCGATGCCATGCTGGCCGCCGTCGAGCGCCACCGCCCCCGGATCGTGTTCATCGCCTACCCCAACAACCCCACCGGCAATCTGTTCGACGCCGACGTCATCGAGGCCGTCATCGCCCGCACCCCGGGACTGGTGGTGGTGGACGAAGCCTACGCCCCCTTCGCCCAGGCCAGCTTCATGGAGCGTCTGGACGACCACGGCAATCTGCTGATCCTGCGCACCCTGTCCAAGCTGGGACTGGCCGGACTGCGCCTGGGCTATCTGGTGGGGGCGCCGGCCTGGCTGACCCAGTTCGACAAGCTGCGCCTGCCTTACAACATCAACATCCTGACCCAGCTCAGCACCGAATTCGCCCTCCGTCACGAGGCGGTCTTCCGGCGGCAAACCGATGAGATCCGCCGGCAGCGGGAGACGTTGTTCCAGGAACTGGGGCGGATTCCGGGCGTGGAAGTGTTTCCCAGCGCCGCCAACTTTCTCCTCTTCCGGGTGGCGGATGCCGGCACCGTTTTCCAGCGCCTCAAAGAGCAGGGGATTCTGATCAAAAATCTCGACCCCGCCGGCGGCCTGCTGCGCAACTGCCTTCGGGTCACCGTGGGCACCCCTTCGGAAAACCAGCGTTTTTTGAGCGCCCTGCGCACCATTTTGGGGAGCTGAGTCGCCTTCGCTGCCGCCCGGCCTCCTTGGCTTCCCCTTTCGATCTGGGCACGGATATTGCTTAACTTTTCGGACGGGAAAACAAAGGGAGTGGCGGTGTCCGCCTCCCGAAAAAACGATTTGACCGGTGTCGAGGTGGTGAACATTGACCCTGAGACGGGATAACGTCAAAATCACTCGGGTTTTGCAGGTGAACCCCAATAAAACCTGCCCGTAAGGAGGAGAAATCATCGTATGTCTGCAACCGATATCGATCTTGAGAAGCGCCGCTTTCTGACCCGGACCACCCTCGCCCTGGGGGCGGTGGGCGCCGGCATGGCCGCCGTTCCCTTCGTCGGCTACCTGAAACCGGGCGCCAACGCCCTGGAGGCGGCCGCTCCCATCGACGTGGACGTCAGCAAGCTGGAAGACGGGCAACTGATCCGGGTGGAGTGGCGCGGCCAGCCCATCTGGGTGCTGAAACGCACCGAGGAGATGCTGGAAACCCTGGAGAAACTCGAACCGCTGCTGCGGGATCCCGACTCCGACAAGTCGGTGCAGCCGGAAAGCTGCAAGAACCGCTACCGTTCCATCAAGCCGGAAATTTTCGTGGCCGTGGGAATCTGCACCCATTTGGGGTGTTCCCCCACCTATCGCCCCGAAGTCGCCCCCCCGGATCTGGGCAAGAACTGGCTCGGCGGCTTCTTCTGTCCCTGCCACGGTTCCCGCTTCGATCTGGCCGGGCGGGTCTACAAGAAGGTCCCGGCGCCGACCAATCTGGTGGTGCCGCCCTATCGCTATGTGACCGACACCCACATCGTCGTGGGAGAAGAACAGCAAGAGGCGGTTTGACATGAGTGAATGCAAGCATTGCGAAACCCGGGGCGCCAGGCTGATCGCCTGGATCGACGAGCGCTTTCCCCTGCTCAAGGTGTGGAACGAACACCTGGCGAAATACTACGCCCCGAAAAACTTCAATTTCTGGTATTTCTTCGGTTCCTTCGCCCTGCTGGTGCTGGTCAACCAGATCGTCACCGGCATCTGGCTGACCATGAACTACAAACCCGACGCCCGCCTGGCCTTCGACTCGGTCGAAGCCATCATGCGCGATTTCAACTGGGGTTGGCTGATCCGCTACATGCACTCCACCGGGGCATCCATGTTCTTCATCGTCATCTATCTCCACATGTTCCGGGGGATGATGTACGGCTCCTACAAGAAACCGCGGGAACTGGTGTGGCTCCTGGGCATGAGCCTGTACGTGGCGCTGATGGCCGAAGCCTTCATGGGCTATCTGCTTCCCTGGGGGCAGATGTCCTACTGGGGCGCCAACGTCATCGTCTCGCTGTTCAGCGCCATCCCGGTCATCGGCGAAGACCTAGCCACCTGGATCCGCGGCGATTTCCTGATCTCCGACGTCACCCTGAACCGCTTCTTCTCCTTCCACGTGATCGCGGTTCCCCTGGTGATCGTGTTCCTGGTCTTTCTCCACATCGTCGCCCTGCACAAGGTCGGCTCCAACAACCCAGACGGCATCGAAATCAAGGAAAAGAAGGACGAAAACGGCGTCCCCCTGGACGGTATTCCTTTCCATCCCTACTACACCGTCAAGGATCTGTTCGGGGCCACCGTGTTCCTGGCCGTGTGCGCCTGGATCGTCTTCTACGCTCCGGAATTCGGGGGATATTTCCTGGAGAAACCCAACTTCATCCCCGCCGACCCCCTGAAGACCCCGGAGCACATCGCGCCGGTATGGTATTTCACCCCCTACTACTCCATCCTGCGGGCCATCCCCAGCAAATTCGGCGGCATGCTGGCCATGTTCCTGGCGATCTTCATCCTGTTCTTCCTGCCCTGGCTGGACCGCTGCCCGGTCAAGTCGATCCGTTACCGGGGCAACATCTACCGGATCGCCTTGGCTCTGTTCGTCGTCAGTTTCCTCGCTCTGGGCTATCTGGGCACCATCCCCCCGACCCCGACCGCGGCCTTTTTCGGGGTGTTGTTCACCTTCATTTACTTCGGTTTCTTCGTCCTGATGCCGATCTACACCCGCCTGGAGGTCACCAGACCGGTGCCCGAGCGCCTGACCATGCCCAAACCGCTACTGGAACGGGAAGGCTGGTTCTGGGATCTGGTTCGCCAGGCGATTTCCTGCTTTCACAAAGCGCCCTGGTTCACCAAAGTGACGGCCCAGTGGCAAAAAATCCGCACCTTCATGGAAAACAATAAATATCTGAGACATTTCCTATGAAATCGATTCTCTACCTTGTGCTTTTGCTCACGCCGCTGTGGGCGGCGGCCGAATTGGGGGCGCCGCTGCAGCAGCCGAACATCGAGGTCACCGATACCGCCTCGGTACGACGGGGCCTCGAACTCTACGTCGACCGCTGTCTGGGATGTCACTCCCTCAAGCATCTACGTTACCGGCGGCTGCAGCGGGACCTTCGGCTGAGCGACGAGGAAATCAAGGCCCTGTTTCCCCACCTCGAGCGCATCGTCGGCACCATGACCACGGCCATGGATCCCGAGGATGCGGCGCGCTGGTTCGGCGTTGCAGCCCCGGATCTTTCGGAGCGGATCCGGGCGTTGGGGGCCGACTGGCTCTACACCTATCTGCGCAGCTTCTACAAGGACGAGACCCGACCCTTCGGGGTCAACAACTGGCTGTTTCCGGATGTCGCCATGCCCCACGTGCTCTGGGACCTGCAGGGGGAACAGGAGGCGGTCACGGCGCAACTGGGCGACACGGTGGTCATCCAAAAGCTGGAACTGGTCGAACGGGGAAAACTGTCACCCCAGGAATACGACAAGGCGCTGACCGATCTGGTGAACTTCCTCGCCTACGCCGCCGAACCAGCCCAGTTGGAACGGCGCCGCATCGGCCCCTACGTACTCCTGTTTCTGTTTCTTCTGGCCCTCGTCACCTACCGGTTGAAGAAAGCCTACTGGAAGGATGTCCATTGACCCCTGTGGTAGAATGACACCCCTGCAGGGCCGGTTCCGAGTCCTGCAGGGCAACCGTCTCGCGGTCAACTTCGTTCGGTAGTCAGTCATGACCCTGTACTGTTCTCCCACCTGCCCCTACAGTCATCAGGTACGCTTCGTCTGGCACGAGAAAAGCGTCCAGGCTGACATCCATTACATTGATCCGACCAATCCCCCCGAGGACGTGATCGATCTCAACCCCTATCACCAGGAAATCTTGACCACGCTGATCGACCGTGACCTGGTGCTCTACGAGCATAGGGTCATCATGGAATACCTGGACGAGCGTTTTCCCCACCCGCCGCTCCATCCGATGGAACCGGTCGCCCGGGCCCAGGCTCGCATGCTCATGTTTCGCATCGACCGGGACTGGTACCGGCTGCTGGACGAGATTCGCCACTGCGGTGAAAAAAAGGCAGCCCGGGCCCGCAAGATGTTGCGCGAGGACCTGGTGGCCGCCACGCCTCTGTTCGCCGCCAAGCCCTATTTTCTCAGCGAGGAGTTTTCCCTCGTGGACTGCACCCTCGCCCCTCTGCTGTGGCGTCTGCCGTCGGTCGGTATCGAACTGCCCCCAGAAGCCCAGGCGATACACACCTACGCCCAGCGGATTTTCGCCCGGGAAGCCTTCCAGAAAAGCCTGAGCGAGCAGGAGCGGGAGATGGCCGAACTGCCGCTGAAACTGAGCGCCTGACCATGACTTCGCTGCGTCCTTATCTGATCCGCGCCCTGTACGAATGGATCGTCGACAACGGCATGACCCCCTACGTCTTGGTGGATGCCGAACGCGAGGGTGTGCAAGTGCCGCGCCGGTACGTCCAGGACGGCCGTATCATCCTCAACCTCCATCCCGACGCCATCGTCAATCTGCTTATGGGCAACGAGGAGATCAGCTTCCAAGCCAGATTCGGGGGAACGCCGATGACGATCCACCTTCCCGTCACCGCCGTGTTGGCCATCTATGCCAGGGAAACCGGCAGGGGCATGGTGTTCGACGAGGAAATGGACGGGGAAACGCCGCCCCCTTCGGGACCGCCGGAGAAAAGGGAAGAAAAGCCCAAATCCAAACGTCCCACCCTCAGGGTGGTCAAGTAACGCTTATTTCCCCCGAGGCGGGTAAAGAGCCGTCACCTTGCCCGCCCCTTCTTTGAGGGGCAGGATCTTCGCGGTACCCCGCTTTTCCACCTGATCGATGCGGATGATCTCGTGCATGGGGATGAAGCTGCGCT
Organism: Methylothermaceae bacterium; assembly: GCA_026984375.1. Lineage (GTDB taxonomy): Bacteria > Pseudomonadota > Gammaproteobacteria > Methylococcales > Methylothermaceae > Methylohalobius. The sequence goes on from JALSSF010000226.1 coordinate 25,639, forward strand.
TGACGTTCTCGAACTCGGCCTTCAGCTTCTCCTCGGAGGGATCCACCACGATGCTGCTGGACTCACCGAAGACGAAATCCTCCACCACGACGAAGCCGTACAAATCTCCTTGGTACACTTGGCGGGCATAGACCTCGTAGATTTGATTCTGATTGACGAACACTACCTTGTAGATGCTTCTGCTTGGCATGGAATTTCCTCGTGAAAGGGACGAATCCTAGTCCGAAATTTGGGCTGACTTCCCGAACAGCGGCTCGACAGTATCAAGATAGCACGGCCGTTCCCGGGAAACCATGCGCGGCTTTACAGTCGGCGGAAGTCGCCTAGACTTAAAGCGTCAGCCATGAAAACCACAGGATCATGCAGTCACGACCGCTTTCCGACACCCAGGACGACCGTTTGATCGACGTGTTCCTGCGCTGCTGCCACAAGCGCCGCTACCCCAACCGCACCATCATCATCAAGCCCGGCGATCCCGGCGACACTCTGTACTACATCATCGAGGGATCGGTGACGGTCAGCATCCGCGAATCCGGTGACCGGGAGCTGATCCTGGGCTATCTCAACCGGGGCGAATTCATTGGGGAAATCGGGGTGTTCCTGGGGGAAAACACCCGTGAAGTCACCGTCCGCACCCGGGAACCCTGTCAGTTGGCGGAAATCAGCTACCAGCGTCTGGAAGAATGCCTGAACCACGAACTGGCGCCCTACGCCGCGGAACTGATGCGCATCCTGGGGCGGCAGGTTTCCCGTCGTCTGCTGCAAACCAGCCGCAAGGCCGGTCATCTGGCGTTCCTCGACGTCACCGGGCGGATCGCCCGTACCCTGATGGATCTCTGCAAGGAACCCGACGCCATGACCCATCCCGACGGCATGCAGATCCGCATCACCCGTCAGGAACTCGGGCGCATCGTGGGCTGTTCCCGGGAAATGGCGGGGCGGGTGCTCAAGGCGCTGGAAGCCGAAGGACTGCTGTACGCCCGGGGCAAGACCATCGTGGTCTACGGCGTCCGTTGACCGGCCAGCAATACGGTCAGCAGCTCCCGGGTGTAGCGATAGGCCCGGGGGGATTGGCTGGCCCGGGGGCCCGCCACGTTCAACACCTCGATGCGGTGGCGCCGAAGAAAGCGTGCCACCGCTCTAGCACCCCGACGGGGTGGAATCTCGGCCCCGTCGACGAGCTTGAAGGGCTTGCCCAAATCGAGACAGTCGTACAGAGTCGCCGCCGTTCCCCCGGCCACTTCTTCGAAATAGACGATAAGGGTGGCATCGCTGTCGGCCACGTTGGCGCGGGTGCGCCGCCGATAGCCGGCTCCCGGCAATGCCCTGAGCGGATAGCGCTGCGGGAGGGGACCGTCTTCCGCCAGGCGCCCGTCCGGACACCAGCCGCCACAGGGAATCCCCAGATCCAGGGCTACGTCCAGGGCCGCCCGGTCCACCCCGGTCTGACCGCCGGAAACGATCCGCAACATCTCAGAAACGGTCCCGCCGCCGCCTCAGTTCGGCGAACACCGCCACCGCGGGGCTGCCGCGCATGTGCAGACGCGCCTGCAGATCCGGGTCGTCGGCGCGCAGGAAAGGGTTGGTGATCTTCTCCTCGCCGAGAAGGGAGGGCACCGTGGGCAGACCCTGGGTCCGCAAGGCTTCCACCTGACGGGCCCGTTCGAGCAACGGCGGATAATCCGGTTCGATGGTGAGGGCGAAGCGGGCGTTTTTCAGGGTATATTCGTGGGCGCAGCAGACCTGGGTGGCATCGGGCAGAGCGCGCAGTTTGCACAACGATTCCCACATCTGCGCCGCCGTCCCCTCGAACAACCGCCCGCAGCCCAGGGAAAACAGGGTGTCGCCACAGCACAGGAGATCGGCTTCCCCGAACCAGTAGGCGATATGCCCGAGGGTATGACCCGGCACTTCCAGCACCTGGGCCACCGAGGCGCCCAGTTCGAAACGGTCGCCCCCGGCCAGCATCCGGTCGATGCCGGGAATGCGGCGGGCATCGCCCCGGAACCCCGCCACCTGGCATCCGGTCAGCCGTTTCAGCGCCAGATTGGCGCCGACGTGGTCCCAGTGGTGATGGGTGTTGAGGATCCAATCCAGGGACCAGCCCCGCCGCTCCAGTTCCGCCACCACCGGTTCGGCTTCGGGGGGATCGACCACCGCGGTCCGGCCGGAATCGGCGTCGTGGAGCAAATAGACGTAGTTGTCGCTGAGCGCGGGGATCTGGACGGTTTCCAGCATAAGCCTCGATCGTTCCAATGGGGACAAAGCGATATTCTGCCCCCGCCGGACGCTGGAATCCAGTCCCTGCTTCCTCCGCACCCGAAACCGATTCATCTGTTTTCGACACTATCCATTTGGGTTTCCGAGAAGACCGGGGAGGGTCTGCTGGACCGAAATTCGTCCGTAAATTTAGGCCCGGCCCCCACCGACCGAAGTGATC
>JALSSF010000227.1 GCA_026984375.1 Methylothermaceae bacterium
GGAGAACCAGTGCCGCCAGGCCGACGGATGCGACATCCGCGGCAACTGGGCATTGATCAACCGGGCGATCCGCACCGCCCTGGAGGCGGTGTCGCTGGCGGACATGGTCCGCCCGGCATCCCGGGAAGTTTCCATTTCCCTCGGCGCCCTGCACGGCGCCGTCCGCTGACGATCGGAGATTCGTTATGGCAACCAGCAGCACCGAACTGGAGAAGCTCATCGGCCGCGAATACGAGGAAGGCTTCGTCACCGACGTGGAGGAAGACCGCCTCCCCCCGGGGCTGAACGAGGACGTCATCCGCGCCCTGTCGGCCAAGAAGCACGAGCCCGACTGGATGCTGGCGTGGCGCCTGGAAGCCTACCGCCAGTGGCTGAAGATGGAGGAGCCGCGCTGGGCCCACGTCGAGTACGAGCCCATCGACTATCAGGCCATCAGTTACTACGCCGCCCCCAAGGCGAAGAAGGACGCCCCCAAGAGCCTCGACGAGGTCGATCCCAAACTGCTGGAAACCTTCGAGAAGCTGGGCATCCCCCTGCACGAGCGCGAACGCCTCGCCGGCGTGGCGGTGGACGCGGTGTTCGACAGCGTCTCGGTGGCCACCACCTTCAAGGAAACCCTGGAGAAAGCCGGGGTGATCTTCTGCCCCATCTCCGAGGCGATCCGGGAATATCCGGATCTGGTGCGCAAATACCTGGGCAGCGTGGTGCCGCCGGGGGACAACTTCTTCGCCGCCCTCAACTCGGCGGTGTTCTCCGACGGTTCCTTCGTCTACGTTCCCAAAGGGGTGCGCTGCCCCATGGAACTGTCCACCTACTTCCGCATCAACGCCGCCAACACCGGCCAGTTCGAACGCACCCTGATCATCGTCGAGGAAGGCGGTTACGTCTCCTACCTGGAAGGCTGCACCGCACCGATGCGCTCGGAACACCAACTGCACGCGGCGGTGGTGGAGCTGATCGCCCTTCAGGACGCCCAGATCAAATACTCCACGGTGCAGAACTGGTATCCCGGCGACGAACAGGGCCGCGGCGGCATCTACAACTTCGTCACCAAGCGCGGCGAGTGCCGCGGCGACCGGGCCAAGATCTCCTGGACCCAGGTGGAGACCGGCTCTGCCATCACCTGGAAATACCCCAGCTGCATCCTCCGCGGCGACGGTTCGGTGGGCGAGTTCTACTCGGTGGCGGTCACCAACCACTACCAGCAGGCCGACACCGGCACCAAGATGATCCACATCGGCAAGAACACCAAAAGCACCATCATCTCCAAGGGCATCTCCGCCGGCCGCGCCCAGAACAGCTATCGCGGCCTGGTGAAAGTGCTCAAGAGCGCCCAGGGGGCGCGCAACTACACCCAGTGCGACTCGCTGCTGATCGGCGACCGCTGCGGGGCCCACACCTTCCCCTACATCGAGGCCAGACGCGCCGACGCCCAGATCGAGCACGAGGCCACCACCTCACGCATCAGCGAGGATCAGCTGTTCTACTGCCAGCAGCGCGGCATCGCCGCCGAAGACGCCGTGTCGATGATCGTCAACGGCTTCTGCAAGGAAGTATTCAAGGAACTGCCGATGGAGTTCGCGGTGGAGGCGCAGAACCTGCTGGGGGTGAGCCTGGAAGGGAGTGTGGGGTAAGAGCGCCATGAAAAACGAGTTTACCGCGATCATCAAGAAGGAAGGCGAGTGGTGGATCGGCTGGGTGGAAGAGGTACCCGGCGCCAACGCCCAGGAAAGAAGCCGGGAGGAACTGCTGGCCAGCCTGCAGGAAGCCGTGCGCGACATCCTGGACATCCACCGGGAAGAAGCCAGAAAACAGGCCGAAGGGGATTATGAAGAAATTCCTCTGGCGGTATGAAACGCCATGCGCTGTTGCGCCACCTGACCCAACACGGCTGCATGCTGGTGCGGGAAGGTTCCCGTCATTCGATTTAGAAAAATCCTGCGACCGGTGATCTGTCCGCCGTACCGAGGCACAGCGAAATCAAAGACAACCTGGTTCGTAAGATTTGCAAAGATTTAGGCATCACTCATCCGCAATCGTCGAGATAACCGTTCATGACGCAACCACTGTTGAAAATCGAAAACCTCCACGCCCGGGTGGAGGATAAGGAAATCCTCAAAGGCATCGACCTGACCCTCGATCACGGCCAGGTCCACGCCATCATGGGGCCCAACGGCTCGGGCAAGAGCACCCTGGCCAACGTCCTCGCCGGCCGCCCCGGTTACCAGGTCACCGAAGGCAAGGTCTGGTACCGGGGGCGGGATCTGCTGGCGATGGCCCCGGAAGAACGGGCCCGCGAAGGGGTGTTCCTCGCCTTCCAGTACCCGGTGGAAGTCCCCGGCGTCAGCAACATCTACTTCCTCAAGGCCGCCCTCAACGCCATCCGTAAACACCGGGGCGAGGCGGAGGTGGACGCCATGGACTTCATCGCCCTGGTCAAGGACAAGATGAAGCTGATGGACATGGACGAACAGTTCCTCTACCGGGCCATCAACGAAGGCTTCTCCGGCGGCGAGAAGAAGCGCAACGAAATCCTGCAGATGCTGGTGCTCGAACCCACCCTCTGCATCCTCGACGAAATCGACTCCGGCCTGGACATCGACGCCCTCAAGGTGGTCGCCCGGGGCATCGAGGCCCTGCGTTCTCCCCAGCGCAGCTTCCTGATGGTGACCCACTACCAGCGCCTGCTCGATTACGTCCGGCCGGACGTGGTCCACGTGTTCGCCGCCGGCCGCATCGTCAAGTCCGGTGGACCGGAACTGGCCAAGGAACTGGAAGCCAAAGGTTACGGCTGGATCGAATCCCATCCGGAAGCCCAAGCGTCATGAGCCTGCCCGCGGAAATCCTCGAACCCTATCGCCTGCGATCAGCATCTCTGGCGGATAACGACCCGGTCTGGCTCGCCGGCCTGCGCCACCGGGCCATGGCATGTTTCGCCGAGCGGGGATTCCCCTCCCCCCGCGCGGAGGACTGGAAATACACCAACGTCACCGCCATCGAGCGCAAACGCTTCCCCCTGGCCGCCGCCCCCGGTGAGGTGGATGCCGCCTGGGTGAAGGCCCGGCTGCTGCCGGATTGCTGGCACCTGGTCCTGATCGACGGCTATGTTCACCACGACCTCTCCCATCCGGCCCTGGCCGGGGACGTGGTGTTCTGCGACATGGGCGCCGCCCTGCGCCGTCACGCCGACCTGTTGACCCAGGGTTTCGGTCAGGCGGTGGACGAGGATCACGGCTTCATCGACTTCAACACCGCCCTGTTCCACGGCGGCGCCCTGATTTACCTGAAGGCGGGCACGCGCCTGGCGCAGCCGATCCAGATCCTCCATCTCCAGACTCAGGAGGCCATCGCCCCGACGCGCCACCTGATCGTGCTCGAAGGCGGCAGCGAGGCCACCGTGATCGAATCCTTCATCGGCCGGGCCGGCGGCCTGACCGCCCACGTCACCGAGGCGGTCCTCGACAGGGAGGCCCGGCTGCGGCATTTCAAGATCCAGGAGGAACACGACCGCGCCGTCCATTTCGGCGGCTTCTACGTGCAACAGGCCACCGGCGCCCGCTGCCGTCAGGTCCACTTCGCCCTCGGCGGTCTTCTGGCCCGCAGCGAGATCCATCATCGGCTCGGCCGGGGCGGCGAGGCGATTCTCGAAGGGCTCCACTGGGCCGACGGCCGCCGTCACCTCGACAGCCATATCCGGCTGATCCACGCCGAGCCCGAGGGCGCCAGTCGGGAAACTTACAAGGCCATCGCCGAACAGCGCGGCCGCAGCGTGTTCCAGGGGCGCATCGTGGTCGAGCCCGGCGCCCAGAAGACCGATGCGGTGATGAACAACCGCAACCTGCTGCTCTCCGACGACGCCGAAATCGACAGCAAGCCCCAGTTGGAGATCTACGCCGACGACGTCCAGTGCACCCACGGGGTCACCGTCGGCCAGCTCGACGAAAACGCCCTCTTCTATCTGGAAACCCGCGGCATCGACCGGGAAGCGGCCCGCCAGTTGTTGCTGTACGGCTTCGTCAACGAATGCATCGAGGCCGTGGACGTCGAACCCCTGCGCGCTTATCTCCACCGGCGACTGGACTCCCGTTTCAACGCCATCGAACTGGAAGACCTGCCATGACCACCGCAGCCGCCGCCCATACCCCGAGCACGTATCCGATCGACCGGATACGGGCCGACTTTCCCGCCCTGGCGCAACAGGTGCGGGGCAAACCCCTGGTGTACCTGGACAACGCCGCCAGCGCCCAGAAGCCCCACCAAGTGATCGATACCCTGGCGGAATTCTACCGTCACGACTTCGCCAACATCCACCGCAGCGTCCATACCCTCGGCGAACGGGCCACCGCCCGCTACGAGGCCGCCCGGGAAACCGTACGCCGCTTCCTCAACGCCCGCCGGGCGGAGGAAATCGTCTTCGTGCGCGGCACCACCGAGGCGATCAATCTGGTGGCCCAATCCTGGGGCCGGGCCAACCTGAAGGCAGGCGACGAGATCCTCATCACCGCCATGGAACACCACTCCAACATCGTTCCCTGGCAGCTGGTGTGCCGACAGACCGGCGCCCGTCTCCGGGTGGCGCCCATGAATACCCGCGGGGAACTGCTCCTGGAGGAATTGGCGAAACGCATCGGACCCAGGACCCGGCTGGTCTCGGTGGTGCACATGTCCAACGCCCTCGGGACTGTCAATCCGGTGGAGGAGATCGTGGCACTGGCGCACGCCCGGGGCATTCCGGTGCTGATCGACGGCGCCCAGGCGGTTCCCCATCTGCCGGTGGACGTCCAGGCGCTGGACTGCGACTTCTACGCCTTCTCCGGCCACAAGCTCTACGGTCCCACCGGCATCGGCGCCCTTTACGCCAGACACGAGCTGCTGGAGGCGATGCCGCCGTGGCAGGGCGGTGGGGAGATGATCCGCACCGTCACCTTCGAGGAAACCACCTACAACGATCCGCCGTTCAAATTCGAGGCCGGGACCCCGGCCATCGCCGAGGCGGTGGGACTAGCGGCCGCCATCGACTATCTCGAAGCCATCGGCTGGGAGGCGATCGCCGCCCACGAACACGACCTGCTCGAATACGCCACCGCCAGAGCCGAGGAAGTGCCGGGACTGCGGCTGATCGGCACCGCCCGGGAGAAAGGGGCGATCCTCTCCTTCACCGTGGATCGGGTCCACCCCCACGATCTCGGCACCTTTCTCGATCACTACGGCATCGCGGTCCGGGCCGGTCACCACTGCACCATGCCGGTGATGGACTTCTTCCAGGTGCCGGCCACCGCCCGGGCCTCCTTCGGGATCTACAACACCCGCCAGGAGGTGGATCTTCTCATCGACGCGCTGAAGGAAATCATCGAGGTGTTCGGCTGATGCTCGACGATCTCAGAGACCTGTACCAGGAAGTGGTCTTCGACCACAATCGCAATCCCCGCAATTTCCGCAAGATGGAGGACGCCGACCGGACCGTCGAGGGGCACAACCCCCTGTGCGGCGACCGCATCACCCTGTATCTGAAATTCGACGACGGCCGCATCGCCGACGTCAGCTTCCAGGGCCAGGGGTGTGCGATCTCCACCGCCTCCGCCTCGCTGATGACCGAGATCGTCAAGGGCAAGACCCTCGAGGAGGCGGAACACCTGTTCGAGGCCTTCCACCAGATCGTCACCGGCCGGGACGACGACCTCAAGCTCGAGGAACTGGGAAAACTGGCGGTACTGGCCGGCGTGCGCCAGTATCCGTCGCGGATCAAGTGCGCCACCCTGCCCTGGCATTCCCTGGAAGCCGCCCTCAAGGGCGAGGAACAACCGGTCAGCACGGAGTAACGACGATGTCCGACTGGATCGACGCCTGCAAAGCCGAGGATCTGCGACCGGGAGAACACGTCGTCGTCGACCTCGACGGGACCGCCGTGGCGGTGTTCAATCTCGACGGCGCCTTCTACGCCATCGAGGACGTCTGCACCCACGACGGCGCTGAGATCGCCAGCGGTGAACTGGACGGCGACGTCATCGTCTGCCCCCGCCACGGCGCCCGTTTCTGCATCCGCACCGGCGAGGTCCTCACCCCCCCGGCCTATGAGGACCTGCACGTCTTCCCCGTGCGCGTCGAAAACGGCATGGTCCAGATACGCGACGACCGCTGGGATTAAAACGAAAAAAGCCCTGACGGATCGCTCCGCCAGGGCTTTGATTTCATTGGTGGGCCCTGTAGGACTCGAACCTACGACCAAGGGATTATGAGTCCCCTGCTCTAACCAACTGAGCTAAGGGCCCGGTTTCATTCAGTCCTCCAGGAAGCTGCGCAGGATTTCCGAACGGGAGGGATGGCGCAGCTTACGCAGCGCTTTGGCC
>JALSSF010000228.1 GCA_026984375.1 Methylothermaceae bacterium
GTCGGTGCGCCAGGCGTGGTGGGCCCTGAGGTGCTCGCCGGGTGGCCGTTCCAGGCCCCAGTGCTGCAGGTAGTTGATGGCCTCGAGATTGCGCACCGCCATCAGGGCCTGGAGGGTGACAGCCAACAGCGCGCTCGTGCCGAAGACCGTGGCGATGCCGAGCGCCAGCAGCGCTTCCGCCGCCACGCCCTGCCACACCCGGTGGTGCCACCAGGGCAGGCCGTTCAGCCGCAGGCGGCGGTTTTCCAGTTCCCGGGCGCTGCGGAATTGCTCCGGAACGGTGCGGCGCCAGAACTGGCGATAGCTTTCGTGACGCCGGGCCGTGGCCGGGTCGTCGGGCTGTCCCACGCGGCGGTGGTGGCCGCGCAGATGCTCGGTGAAGAAATGCTCGTAGCCGCAGAGAATCAGCAGGATCCTGCCCAGAGCCCTGGGCAGGCGGCCGGGGCGGTGTATCAGTTCGTGGGCCACCAAGATGCCCGACAGGGCGGCGTTGCTGCCCGCCAGGAACTTGACCGCGGCCAGATCGGCCAAAGTGTGGGGAAGCTGGGGAAGATCCCAGGACCATCGGCCGGCCATCTCCAGCAGCAGCCAGGTGTCGGCCAGGAACAGAGCGGCCAGAAACCCCGGGATCATTCCCGCCAGGGGGCGGGGGACGGGCCGGCGGGGGCGCCGTCCCCGCCAGTTGCAACGGTCCGCCAGGACCGGCAATCCCATGGGCAGCAGCCAGGCGGGGACGATCCACCAGGCGTGGGGCCCGGTGACAAGAAAGGCGGTGGTCCACAAAGGAATCAACACCGGAGCGAGGGCGTGCAACACGGCGGATTTCCGGGTTCGTAACGGCTCGGCATCAGCTTAGCAGAAGTCGGCATGAGCGGAAGACTCTACATCGGCCTGGGGGTGACCTATCACGACCCGGCCATCGCCATCGTCGCCGAAGACGGGCAGGTCCTGTTCGCCGAGGCCACGGAACGGTGTCTGCAGCTCAAGCGGGGTTTGAACCACCCCCCGGACCCGGTCGACCGGATTCTTGCCTTGCTGGCCGGTTACGCCGACGGTGCCCGGGAGTGGACGGTGGCGTTCAACTGGCGCCGTCGCCGCCCCTGGTACGAACCGGTGAGCCGCTGGTTGGGCTACTTCCGTCCGGAAGGGCTGATCGCTCCCGGATACCGGGATTTCTCCACCTGTCTGGAGAAGTACAAACTGTTTCACATGCTGGCCTGTCAGGACGCCAGCCTGCCCCTGGGGGGCGTCAATCTGGTCCGCCGGGTGGCCGAGGCCTTTCCCGGCGTCCGGCTCCGGTTCCGTCATTTCGACCATCACCGCTGCCACGCGGCTATGGCCTGCTTCGGCAGTCCGTTCCCCGAAGCTGCCTGTCTGATCGTCGATTCCTTCGGGGAGCGGGGATCGGTGGCGGCCTACCGGTACCGCGACGGCCGGCTGACCTGCCTGGATACCTCCACGGGCCTGGCCAGTCTGGGGTTCTTCTACATGATGCTCACCGAGTTGTGCGGCTTCGACTGGCTGGCCGGCGAGGAGTGGAAGGTGATGGGTTTGGCCGCCTATGGGGATTTTGATCCCGAATTGCATCGGTTCATGGAACCCATGTTGCGGGTGGAGGGATTGCGGTTGCGCCAGGATCTGCGGGCGGTCTTGCGGGGGCTGCCGCAACTGCGGCGCCGGGGACGGCGGCCGGGCAGCGATCCTTTGACCGTGGCCGATCTGGCCTTCACCGGCCAGGCCCTGTTTTGCCGGTGGATGGAACGGCTGGCCGCCAACCTCCACCGGGCCTGCGGCAGCGACCGTCTGGTGCTCGGGGGCGGCTGCGCCCTCAATTCCTCCTGCAACGGCCGCCTGCTGGCGGTAACCCCCTTCCGGGAGCTGTACGTTCCCAGCGCCCCGGCCGACGACGGCACCGCCCTGGGGGCCGCGTGGCTGGCCTGGCAACAGGATCATCCCGGCGCCGTTCCCCCGCCGGGACCGCTGACCCCCTATCTGGGCAGTGACGTCGACCGGGACCCGCTGAACCGGCTGATTCGCCACGGACGCCTGCCGGCAAGCCGTCATCCCCACGATCTGGAGACGGTGGTGGCCAAAGAACTGGCCTGCGGCAAAGTCGTCGCCTGGATGCAAGGGCGGGCGGAATTCGGCCCCAGGGCCCTGGGCAACCGCTCCATTCTGGCCGATCCCCGGGACCCCCGCATGAAACAGCGCCTCAATGCCGAAATCAAGGGGCGCGAGAGTTTTCGGCCGTTCGCTCCCGCCATCCTGGACCGCTGCGGAGCCGATTATTTCCACGACTATCAGGTTTCCCCCTACATGGAACGGACCCTCCGGTTCCGCCGCACCGCCGCGGCCAGGGTTCCCGCCGTGGTGCACACCGACGGGACCGGCCGGGTGCAGAGCGTGCGGCGGGAGTGGAATCCGCGCTTTCACCGCCTCGTGGCCGAATTTCACCGCCTGACCGGGGTGCCGGTGGTGTTGAATACCAGCCTCAACCGGATGGGCAAACCGATGGTACATACGGTGGAGGATGCGGTGGCCCTGTTTCTGACTTCGGGGCTCGACCTGTTGGTGATCGATGACTGGCTCCTGCGCAAACCCGGCTGAGATCGCCTGGCTGGAACGGCTGTTCGCCACGACGCCGGACGGGGAGGGGGTCGAAGCGGTATTGGAGGGGGCCAGGGATCGCTGGCGTCAGCCGGAGGGGGCGCGTCACTGGCGGCGCTGGTTCGCCCCCCTGGCTCCGCTGGAGGGCTGCTGGCTCGACGGCGTGGTCACGGTGGCCAACGCCCACACCCGCCTGGGGACGGCGCTGCTGCGGCTGCAGCAGGCTTTGCTCCGGTGGCCGGTACCCGAGGCGGTGACGACGCCGTGCGACGATTCCGCTCTGCAATCCCATCGGCGCTGGTTGCTGGCCATGGCGAGGTGGGGTGACCGTTTCCTTCCCGAGGCCATCGGTCTGACCCGGGCCCATGTCGCCCTGGCGGGGGGGATGTTCGCCCTGGGACAGGGCCGGGACTGGAGCGCGCCGCGCCGGGTGCTGGCGGAGGTGCTGCGTTGCTGGCGTCCCTGTGGGACGGAAAGGCGGCGGATGGAGGCCGGCGTCCGTCTCTACCGCCGCTGTACCTCGGCCTGGTGCCGGGCCTGGCTGGCGGACGGTGAGACCGGGGCGAGGGTCCGGGCGCTGCTGCGCCACAAGGCCCGCTATGGCCGGGGATATCACGGCCGCATCCGCTTGAGGGGGCGCAGCCTCGACGACTGGTTGGCCGAAGCGGCGGCGGGGAACGAAGCGGCACTGATCCGGGCGTTGCTCGACTCCCCCTATCTAGATCGCGATGACCCGGATGCCAGCCGGCTCCTGCGGGCCGTGGAATTCGGCGGTCCCATGTACGGCGTGTTCACCCGGGAGGAATGCCGCTTGCTGCGCCGGTGGCTCGCCGCCCCCCGGCTTCCACTGGCCGGGGGGGATGGAGACGCCGGGATGCCGCCCCCGCCGGCGGCGGAAACGCCCGCTGCCTCCCCCTCCCTGTCCTGTCCGGCGCTTTACCACCGTCTTCTCGACCCCCGCCTGCGCCCCGGCGCCCTGCCCGCCGCCCGCCGCCTGGTCGGACGGGTCCTTGCCCGTTCCCGGCGGTATCGCGGTTTCTTCCCCTGGTCCCCGGAGCGCTTCCGGGAGTATCTCGACCGCTGTCACCGCCGGGCCCAGGGAGAGGACGCCTCCCCCTGGCCCTGGCTGTCGGCCGGAGCTTGCCGCTGGGGCATCGAACAGTTGGCGCCGGCGGTCCTGGTGGACGGCTGCTGGCTGCAGCAGAGCGCCCGGTTGGCCCGGATGCTGCCGGAGGTGGGGCACCCGCTTCGGCGCATCTACCGGGAGGAACTGGGCGACGGTGTCACCGCCCGCCATCACGGTAACCTCTACCGCCGCCTGCTGGACCAGGCCGGGATCGACCTGCCCCCTTTCACCTCCCACCGTTTCATTCGACATCCCGGTTTCCTGCCCGCCGCCTTCGACCTGCCCGCCTACCTGCTGGCCATCGGTACCCTGGCGGATGAATTCCTCCCGGAACTCCTCGGCCTCAATCTGGCCATCGAACTGAGCGGGCTTGGAAACGTCTATCAGCGCCTGGCCGCCACCCTGGAAGCCCACGGTTTCGATGCCGGGATCGTCCGCCTGCACCAGTCCATCGACAATCTGGCCGACGGCCATGCCGCCCGGGCCCGGGACGCCATCGTCGCTTACCTGCAGCGTTTCGAGCCCGGTGGCGAGGCCGCGGTCGCTGAACAGTGGCGCCGGGTCTGGCACGGCTGGCGGTCGTTGGAGACGGCCAGCCGCCGTTTCGCCCGTCAACTGGTTTTAGGGTGGGTGCGCCGTTTCGCTGTGGCAGAATGGCGCGGGTGGGTATCATCGTGGTGAAGGGGGGAACGGATGAACACGAATGCGGATGTGGCCCGCCAGTGGCTGATCGCCGCCTCGGCGGTGGTGATCGTCGCCGGCGTGCAGGCGGCCTCGGAAGTGCTGGCGCCCTTGCTGCTGTCGCTCTTCATCGCCATGATCTGCTGGCCGCTGGTGGACTGGCTGCACCGCCACCGGGTGCCGGCCTGGATCGCCATCGCCCTCGTGGTGCTGGGGCTGATGGTGACCATGACCCTGATCGGGGTTTTCGTCGGTCGCTCCATCGACAGTTTCATCGACAAGGTTCCCTATTACCAGAGCCGCCTCCAGGACAGCATCGACCTGTTGCTCCATTGGCTGGCCGCCCTGGGCGTCGAGGTTTCCCGGACCGAGTTCGGGGCCGCCGTCGATGCCGGGCGGCTGATGCAGTTCGCCGGCACCCTGGTGACCACTCTGACCGGTGCCTTCGCCAATACCGCTTTGATTCTGTTCTACGTCACCTTCATGTTTCTGGAGGCCTTCATCCTGCCGGCCAAACTGCAGGCCGCCTTCAGCGATTCGGTGCGGGCGTTTCGTTTCGAGCGCTTCTTCGCCAACCTGCGCCGCTATTTGCGGCTCAAGACCCTGATCAGTCTGGCCACCGGGGTGGCGGTGGCCCTGTGGCTCGTCATCCTGGGGGTGGACTATCCGATTCTCTGGGGTTCGGTGGCTTTCGTGCTCAACTTCATCCCCAACATCGGTTCCTTCATGGCCGCCATTCCCGCCGTCCTCCTGGCGCTGGTGCAGCTGGGACCCGCCTCAGCCTTCTACACCGCCCTGGGCTATCTGGTGATCAACACCGTCATCGGGGGCATCATCGATCCCCGGGTGGTCGGCAGCGGCCTGGGACTGTCGACGCTGGTGGTGTTCCTGTCCCTGATCTTCTGGGGCTGGGTTCTGGGGCCGGTGGGCATGTTCCTGTCGGTGCCCATCATGGTGATCTTCAAGCTGATTTTCGAGGATCATCCGCGCACCCGCTGGATCGCCGTGCTGCTGGGCGACGGCCGGGGTCTGCCGCCGGCCGACCGAGCGTCGCAGGATTGACTATCCTTCAATTGTCGGAGCGAACATGCCGGAGAAACGCATGAGCACGAACAGGTTGACACAGGTGGGGCCGAGCCGCTTCGAAGCCCGGCTGGCGGACGAGGACCTGGCCCGGCTGGGCAATTTCGTGCTGGTGGAGGATTCCGGAACGCGGGTCCTGGCCATGGTCAACCGCAGCCAGGCCGACGACGCCGGTTTCCGGGTCGTCCTGCTGCCCCTGGGGGAGGTGGACGACGGCGGCAGGTTCCAGCGCGGGGTGCGCCATTACCCGGTCCCCGGTGCCGGCATCCGGGGGGTGGCGGATGACCAGGTCGGCAAAATGTTTTCCACCTACAGCGCCTTTCGCTTCGCGATCGGCGAGGTCAGCAACCGTCCGGGACAGATGGTGTTCCTCAACCCCAGCGCCCTGTTCGGGCGCAGCTTCACGATTCTGGGGCAGTCCGGTTCCGGCAAGTCCTGGACCGTGGCCAGCCTGCTGCAGCAGACCGTGGCCGCTATGCCCCGGGCTCACGTGATCCTGCTGGATCTCCACGGCGAATATTGCTGGCGCGACCAACAGGGCGAGTTGCATTCGGCCTTCGCCGAGGGGACGTACCGCTACGTGGACGCCCGGGCCCTGGAGATCCCCTACTGGCTGATGACCTACAGCGAGCTGATCGATCTACTCATCGACCGCGACGACAAATCCGCCTCCATCCAGATGGCCTTCTTGCGCGAGACCCTGCACCGTCTCAAGAAGCGGGAGGCCGAACGGCTGGAGATCGGCTTCGTCTCCATCGACGCCCCGATCTGGTTCTCCATCGAGGACGTCTACCGGGAGTTCAAGAACGCCAACGA
>JALSSF010000229.1 GCA_026984375.1 Methylothermaceae bacterium
CCCGGGGCCAACGTCCACCCCATGCCCACGGTGGGGGCGGATCCGGAGACCGCCGCCCGCCGCTACGAAGCGTTGCTGCTGGCCCGTTTCGGCGGCCCGCCGGCTCTGGACTGGGCGCTGCTTGGGGTGGGGGAGGAAGGTCATACCGCTTCCCTGTTTCCCGGTTTCGAGCCGCCGCCGGAAGCCTGGGTGGCCGCCGTGTTCGACGCCTCCAAGCCGCCGCCGCGGCGTCTGACCTTGACCTACCGGACCTTCGGTTGTGCCGCCCGTATCGCCTTCCTGGTCACCGGGGTGCACAAGGCGGCGATCGTGTCGGAGATTTTTACACGACTGGATCGTGCCCTTCCCGCCCAACGTATCTGGCCGCAGGAGCGCCTGGATTGGTATCTGGACGCGATGGCGGCTCGGTGTTTGAGCCTGGAATAAGGTGGCAGTGTTCCCTATTGGCCCTTGGCGGGGTGTTCCTGAGTTTCTCGGTTGTCAGTAATTTTTACATTACCGTTTCCTGATTTTTGGTATCGCGACGAACCTTTATTCTAATTATTGATTTAACTAGGTTTTTTTTGTTGGCATTGGTTTTGCTTAATTTGGGGTGGGCGCACGTAGTGTGTCCGAGATGTGGTTAGTGATATGACTATCGAACAAGGAGTTTCGTCCATGAAATCCATGAAATCTTTGGCCTTGGCGGTATCGTTGGGCCTGGGTGCCTTCGGCAGCGCCGAAGCCTTCGTCATCATCGATATCGATACCTTCGATGTGACTTCCCAGAGCGTAACCGCCGACGGCAGCGACACCACCGCGGCTCCGGAAGCCGTGGGTGATTTCCGCACCATCGAGATCACCAAGTCCGGTCCCCTCGGAGCCTCGGCATCGGTGCTGGTTCCGCCCGGTATCTATTCCCACAGCGCCGACGCTTTGACCGCGGCCACCAGCGTGATCACCTGGGACGCCAACGGTGCCGGCTTGGGTGGCGTGGATTTGACTGGCGGTCTGCTGAGCCCGGAGTTCGTGCTGAGCGTGCTCTCCATCGACGTCGGCGGCATCAATCTCAGTATCTCCGTGACCGACACCGGTGGGGATTCCGACACCCAGGCGGTGCCGGTGCCAGGTAGTTTCACGGCTCCGGGCACGTTGACCCTGCCCTTCTCCGCCTTCGATCCGGCGGTGGACTTTACCAGCATCGACAGCATCTCGCTGACGATCACTGGTGACACGGCCTCCGACCTGACCCTGGACCTGCTCCAAACTCAGGGTACTCCACCGCCTCCGCCCCCGAGCGTGCCGGAGCCGGGTGTGCTGCTGCTGTTGGGCAGCGGTCTGATAGGCCTGTTCGGCGTGCGCGGCCGCAAGGCATCGGCGTAAGCCGGCCGTCCTGCGGTTCACAGGCAGGCTGCGGCGGACGAAAGTCCGCCGCGGTTTTCCCGTGCGTGAACGGGAGAAATCCGTTTTTGGAGGAAGAGTGATGGACAAAGATAAGACGGGGTGGCGCGGCCTCTGGCCAGCGCTGCTGATGCTTCCTTGGTTGCTTGGTTTCAGTGGTTTGGCGTCGGCCGCCACGGTGCTCGACAGTTTCGACACATCCCAGTCCCTGGTGGACGATACCGCCGACGGCGCCGGGGCTTCCGCCAGCGTGGGCGGTGGCGCCGATCCCACCATCGTGGGGGGCGAGCGTGACGCCTATGTGGAGCTGTTGTCAGGGCCCACCCTGGTCAAGCTGGACATCGTTTCTCCGCCGGGCTATTTCGCCTTCAGCGCCGATGCCTTGGCGACCGGACGGGGAATGGTGCAGTGGGACGGCCCCGACAACAGCATCGCTCTGGATCCCACCGGGCTGGGAGGAATCGATCTGACCGAAGGGGGGACGGTCAACCAGTTTTCCATCGTGACGGTGTTCGCCGATCACGACCACGAGTTCCGTATCACGGTCTACAGCGACGCCAATCGCTGGACCGAAGTGACTTACCTGCGGCCGGCCACCAATACGGCGGTCACGGAGCTCTATCCCTTCGCCCATTTCACCGATCCCGCCCTGTGCGGGACGGTCAATCCTCTGCCCGGGGTGGTGTCGGTGGACTGCGGCGCTCAGCCGGCCGATCTCACCGACGTGGGAGCGGTCGAGCTGGCGGTAGACCCCGATGGCAAGCGGCCGGAACTGGACTGGGTGGTCGACCTCGTGGAAACCGCGTCTACCTGCACGGGTGTGATTGGGGATTACGTGTGGCACGACATGAACCGGAACGGGATTCAGGATGCCGGGGAGCCGGGGCTGAGTGGTGTGACGGTGGTGCTTCGGGACGGAGGTGGTGCCGTGGTGGCCACGGTGGTGACCGATGCATCCGGGCACTACCAGTTCACGGGATTGTGTGCGGGCACCTACACGGTGGACGTGGACGAAGGGACGGTGCCGGCTGGGTTCGTGCCGGCGCAGGCGAACCAGGGAGGTGACGATGCGCTCGACAGTGACTCGGTGTCTGGTGATCCGGTGACGGTGACTCTGGGTGCTGACGATGCTCAGGACCTGACGATCGATTTCGGGTTCGAGTCGCCCTGCACGGGTGTGATTGGGGATTACGTGTGGCACGACATGAACCGGAACGGTGTTCAGGATGCCGGGGAGTCGGGCATCGACGGTGTCACCCTGTACCTCAAGAATGGGGCCGGGACCGTGCTCGCCACGACTGTCAGCGGTCCCAACGGCTACTACCAGTTCGGCGGGCTGTGTGCCGGCTCCTACACGGTGGAGGTGGACGAAACCACCCTGCCGCCAGGTTACCTGGCCAGCCCGATCCATGCGGGCGGCGATCCGGCTCTGGACAGCGACGGCAATCCGGTGACGGTGACCCTGGGTGCTGACGACGTTCAGGATCTGACGGTCGATTTCGGCTATCAGGCTCCTTGCAGCGGGACGATCGGTGACCTGGTCTGGAACGATCTCGACGGCGACGGTATCCAGGATCCCGGTGAGCCAGGTATCGCCAATGTCACCGTCTATCTCAAGGACGCCCAGAACACCCTGATCGCCACTGCCATCACCGATGCCGACGGGGTGTACCACTTCGAGGGCCTGTGCGCCGGTGATTACCGGGTGGAAGTGGATCCCGGCACTTTGCCGCCGGACTTCGAGCCGAGCCCCAGCCAGGTGGGTGGTGACCGTAACGTGGACAGCGACGGCAGTCCCGCCCTGGTGAGCCTGGCGACCGACGATGCCGTCGATCCTAGTGTCGATTTCGGTTTCGTCAAACGGGCCGGTTGTGTACTCGAAGTCGTCAAGCAGTGCCAAGTGCTGAAGCAGGGCAGTGCCGACGACGGTGACAAGGATAGCGATAAAGACAGCGACAAGGATTCGGACAAGGATAAAGACATCGACAACGGTTCGGGTGGCACCGGTGCCACGGTGAAGTATTTCTACACCGTGAGGAACGTCGGCACTACCGAAGTATCGGGTATCACCGTCGAGGACGACGTGCTCGGTACCGTGTCCGGAAGTCCCATCGCCTCGCTGGCCCCTGGCAGCGACATCGTGCTGACCGACGAGATGTTCATCGACCGTACTACCACCAACACGGTGACGGTGACCGGCAACGGCGGCGCCTGCGTCGCCACGGACAGCCTCACGGTGGAAGTACGAGACCGCAGCGGCGGCGCTTGGGACTCGGACAAGGACAAGGATTCGGACAAGGACAAGGATTCGGACAAGGACAGCGACAAGGATAAGGATTCCGACAAGGATAAGGATGTCGACAGCGATGATCCCGCCGAGCCGTCGGACCACTGTGTCATCTATGTCGATGGTGGTGCCGGGGATTCGGACAAGGACAGCGACAAGGATAAGGACAGTGACAAGGATTCGGACAAGGATAAGGACAGCGACAAGGACGACGACTGATCCTGGTTTCGTGATCCTCAAGCGGCGGGTGTTTCCTCGGGGGACACCCGCCGCCCTTTGGGGTATCATTTTTTTTCTGGGAGCCCCCTGAGCGGGGGCTTCTTGCTTGCCGGAGTGATGCCTATGACGTCCGCATCCATGATCGCCGGCGAACGGCCGCGTTGGCGCCGTAATTACGGATTGCCGCTGTTGGTCGGTATCGCCCTCAGCGTCGCCCAGTTCGTGATGATCCGGGACTTTGTGTCCATCCTCTACGGCGAGGAAGTGGTCATCGTGCTGGTGACCGCCTCGTTCTTCGTCGGGCTGTCGATCGGTTACCTGTTGGCGTTACGCCTGTCCCGGAAGGTTTTCCGACGCCTGTTGGTGACGGCGATCTTTCTCCACCTGACCTTTCCCTTTTCCTACCGCTGGCTTGCGGCCTGGCTCGCCCGGATCGATGCCGGCGGTATCGGCTTTCTGGCGTTGTTGTTTCTGTACGCCCTGCTGTTCAATTCGGTATTCGCGGTTTTCCTGCCCCGGCTG
Organism: Methylothermaceae bacterium; assembly: GCA_026984375.1. GTDB lineage: Bacteria > Pseudomonadota > Gammaproteobacteria > Methylococcales > Methylothermaceae > Methylohalobius. The sequence goes on from JALSSF010000229.1 coordinate 4,409, forward strand.
GTCGAAGCGGCCGATGCGGACGAGGCCGCCGAGGCGGATCCCACCATCCGCCTGAGACGGTACTATGCCTTGGAACTGGTAGGGTTCATGATCGGATTTGGCGTGGTGGCCCTGTCCTGGAACCGCCCTGCCGTGTTCCTGCTACTCCCCTATTGGCTCGTGCTGGGGGGAATTCTTCATCTGGTTTTGCACCGACCCTGGCTGACGTTGACCTACGGGATCGTCATGGTGGTGGTGTCCCTCGCGCTCGATCGGGTCGATTATCACAGCAGCGCCTTGCTTTATCGTGACAAGCACGGTATCGAGGGCGCCCGGGTGCTGTATTCGGTCAACTCGCCCTACCAGAAGGTGGAAGTGGTCGCGGATCGGCAGGGGGATCGTTATCTCTATCTGGACGGTCTCCTGAATCTCAATTCCACCGATCTGGAGGGGCTGAACTATTACATCGCCGAGATCCCCGCCCGCCTGATCCGGCCGCGCGAGCTGCTGCTGATCGGCAACGGCACCTTGTCGTCGGTGAAGCGGGTATATCCCTTCGCCGGCCGGGTGACTTCGGTGGAACTGGATCCGGGCGTCCTGGAGGCCGGCTGGCGTCACTTCACGCCGCCGGAATCGTTGCGGGGCTTCGACCGTTGGACGTTGCACGTGGACGACGGCAAGCATTTTCTGCGGCGATCCCGGACGCGATACGACCTGGTGGTCGTGGACGTGCCGTCGCCGCTGACGGTGCAGGAAGCTTATCTCCACAGCGTGGAGTTCTACCGGCTGGTGCGGTCGCATCTGACGCCCCGGGGTGTGGTGGCGGTTCAGTTGAGCGGACCGCTGCAGCGTAACGACCGCACCCCGGCCCGGGTCACGGCGGCGTTGCGGCAGGTGTTCCCCGAAGTGATGGTGCTTTACAGTCGTCGGGCCAGACGCGGATTCGCCTACGGGGCACGGCGGTTGCCTTTCGACGCCGCGGCGGTGCGACGTGCCGCCCGGGGATACGAGAAACGTCTGCAGGTGATCGCCCCCCATCGGGTGGACCGCTATCTGACCCGGGCGGTGCCTCTGTCGGTCAATCATCTGGACCTGGTGTTGCGCCGGGGGTGGGAACGGTTCACGGACAGGTACTTTCGATGACCAGCGTTCATCTGGCGGCGTATGCGGCCCTGACCGGTCTGCATCTGGCACTGCTGCAGTTCTGCTATTTCTTTCTGCTGCTCGTCAACGTCACCTCCACCTACGTCACCTACATGACCGTGGTGCTCGCCTGGATGGCCGGCACCCTGGCGGGATTGTGGCTCCGGATCGGGGCCGATCTGGCGTTGATCGCCGGGGTGGCCAGTTATTACCTGGTGTACGGCCTGGTGATCGCCGATCCTTTGTCGCCCTACCTTTTGCCCATGGCGGCACTGGGGGTTCTGGTCACCGGGATATGGGGCGGCCGTTTCTTCGTGGTGATGCAGCCGGCGTTCGGCCGGGCTGACCGGCTGTTCCTGCACGAGAACAACGGTTTTCTCGTGGGCGTCGTCGGCGTGTTTCTCGGCTTCACCCTCGGGGGGCAGGCGTTCCTCCTGGCGGCGCCGTTGCTCTCCTTGTCGGTGTTGCTCGGGTATCGACTCCATCTGCGGGATCGTTCCATCGCCACGGAACCGGTCCGGGAGGAACGGTCGAAGGGGGAGAGGTTTTCCGGGACGGTGCGGTGGCTGGTGGAAGCGCGGCAGGACCTGCGCCGTTTCTCCGTGTTCATGGCCGCCGCCGATGCGGCGGTTCCCGTGGGCATCTTTCTCTACGCCGGGGCCACGGGGCGGGATTACGCCCCTTTGTTCTGGAACGAGCACACCTTCATGACCTGGTTCTCCTCGG
>JALSSF010000230.1 GCA_026984375.1 Methylothermaceae bacterium
CGATGAATCTTGTCTTAAACAATAAGGAACTGAATATCATCGATCCCGAAAAGGATATTCCCGGTCTTACCTTCACCGATGGATTCCTGCGCTGGGATGTGCCGTGTGGCAAGAACGCAAGCGGTGATCCTGCAAAGAACAATGGTGTCTTGACCTACAGTGAAATCAGCTCCCAGTCCTTCGGTGCGGTACAGACCATCGTCAATCCCTTCGGCACCAACGTCACCCCGTAACCACTGGGTGTGACGTTGTCAATCGGGCGCCGGCGTTCCGCCGGCGCTTTTCGTTGGGGAGACTGAAATGCGAACATGGCTGGTCGCCGTTTTCCTGGTGCTGGCCGCCTGCACCGGACCGGCGTCCCGTCCCGAGGTGGATTCCGGGATGAATCCCCGGATCCGGGTGCTGGGGAGCGACACCCGGCCCTGGGACGTCCTCTATCTCGGCGGCGGGTATCTGGTGGCGGTGCTGCACGGCGACAACGCCCTGGGACTGTGGTCCCTGGCCGGGGGGCCGGCGCGCCGCTTTCCCGAGGTGGGTTACCATCCCGACGCCGTGGCTCCCTGGGACGGCAGCCGCTTCGTGGTCGCCGCCGAGGGGGTGGGGGAGGTGCAGTTGTGGTGCCTGGAAGGCGGCGTTCTGGTGAAGGAGAAGGCGGTGTCCGCCGGCTTTCCGGTGCGCGACGTTCTGGCCGCCGACCTCGACGGCGACGGCCGCCGCGACCTGGTGCTGTCCCCCTATGCCGGGCGCCGGGTGCGCATCCTGTGGGGCGCGGGGGATTTCCGTTTCCCCGAATCCCTGGAGCTGGCGGCGGCCCCCACTCCTTGGCACCCGGCCCTGATTGACTGGAACCACGACGACCTGCCCGACCTGGTGTGGAGCGACTGGGACACCGGTTCGGTGCGGGTCCAGGTCAACCGGGGCGGGCGCCGCTTCGAGACCGTGTTCCTCCAGCCTCCCTCCCCCGATTCGCCGCGCCAGGTGGGGGTCGGGGACGTGGACGGCGACGGCTGGGACGACGTGGTGGCGGCCCTGGAGACCGGCAAGGCGGCCCGGGTGTTCTACCACCGCGGCGGCGAACAGGTCGCGACCGAGGACATCCCCGCCCCGCGCTGGGGTTATTCCAGCGCCGCGGTGACGGTCGACGGTACCGTGATCCTCGGGGAGGAGGGCCGGGTGATCCTGGCCCGCCGGACGGCGGGGCGCTGGGCGCTGCGCTGGCTGCCGGCCGGCTCTCTGCCGTCGCGGCTGCGCCTGGTGGACGTGAACGGCGACGAGGTCACCGACCTTTTGGTGGCCAACTCCGCCGGCGGCGGGGTGACCCTGATCCACGGACCGTTGTGGGATCTGGCCGAACCGTTGGAGATGCCATGATGCTGTTGCGAGCGCTATTGCTGTGCCTTTGGCTGGTACCGCTGCTTTCCCCGGCGGCGGACGATCCGGTACTGGCCCGGATCGGCGACGAGCCGGTGACCCTGGGGCAGGTGCGCGCCTATGTCCGCAACAAGCCGATCCTGCGCGGCTATCTGAGCACCGGTTATCCCGGGGTGCGCCGGGTGCTGGAGGATCTGATCCTGGTGCGCCTGCTCGTGCGCGAGGGTGGGCGGCTGGGAATCCCGCGCCGGGCCGACGACGATGACGACCTCTACGCCTTCCGGGTGAAGGGGCGGCTGCTGCCCCGGTGTGACAAGCCCGACGAGCGCGAGGCCCGGCGTTTCTACGACACCCATCCGGAGCGCTTCTCCACCCCGGTGTTCGTCCGCCTCCAGCGCCTCCAGTTGCCGGCGGATGCCACCGTCGACGGCCTGAAGGCGGCGGACTTCCTGGCGCGGGCGGCGGAACAAGTCCGCGGCGGCCGGCTGGCCTTCGAGGACCTGGCGCGCCGCTGCCCCCAGGCCGGCTGCCTCCAGGATCTGGGCTTCATGCGCCTCGACGGTCTCGACCTCGTGGGCGATTCCGCCCTGGCGGGACTGAAGGACGCCCGGCCCGGGGACGTCGTCGGGCCGGTGCGGGCTGGCGAGGTAGTGTTCCTGTACCGGGTGACCGCCCGCCGCGACCCGATCCTGGCCCCCTGGGACCAGGTGCGGGAGGAGGCGGTGGAGAAGGCCTGGCGTTTCTGCCGCCAGCAGGCCTTCGCCGAGTTGAAGGAGCGCCTCTATCGCCGCTACCGGGTGCGCCTGGACGAGGAGACCCTGCGGTCGCTGCACTGAATGCTCGGTATTCCCGACATCGTCACTCGCCATCCCGGCATCGACGCGCTCGGCCGTGACTGCCGCATCGCCGCCACGGTGACCGTGTGCCGGTTCGGTGACGGTGGCCGCATCGTCCTCGGCGACCGGGTCAGCCTCTACGAGGGGGTGCGCCTGGTCCTGGGGGACGGGCGCGGCCCGGCTCCCGGCCTGACCATCGGCAGCGGCACCATCGTCAACGTCCACGCCTATCTGTCTGGCGAGGGGGGGCTGGAGATCGGCGCCGACGTCCTCGTCGGCCCCCACGCCATGCTGCTGTCCGCCGGCCACGCCATCGAGGGCCGCGGCCCGGTGATCGCCAACCCCTTGACCTACGCCCCGATCCGCATCGGCGCCGGGGCCTGGATCGGCGCCGGGGCTATCGTCCTGGAAGGGGTCGAGGTGGGGGAAGGGGCGGTGGTCGGCGCCGGCGCCGTGGTGACCCGGAACGTGCCGGCCGGCGCCGTGGTGGTGGGCAACCCGGCCCGGTTGCTGCGCTTCCGGAGTGAGCGGCGGTGAGGGATCTTTCCGCCAGGGCGCTTCTGATCCGGCCGCTGCGGGGCGCGGTGGGATGGCTGCTGTCGGCGGCTTTCAACAGTTCCCTCACCAAACGTCTTTATCTGGAGTCCAAGCAGCTTTCCCATCGGCTGATCCGCAAGCGTTTCCCCTGGCTGCACGAGCTGATCTTCGTGCATTTGAAGTCGCGGGCGCGCCGATATTACCTGGGGCGGCTGCGCCCGGTGTCGCCGGCCGGGCTGGGGGACCGGGGCGCCCTTTACGCCGTCCCGGACGGAAGTGCCCAGGGGAAACCGCCCCTGGTGTCGGTCATCGTGCCCAATTATCGGCACGCCCGTTTCCTCCGTCGCCGGCTGGATTCGGTGTATTCCCAGACCTATCCCCATTACGAGGTCATCCTGCTGGACGATGCCTCGCCCGATGACAGCCAGGCCATCCTGGCGGAATACGCCGAACGTCATCCCGACAAGACCCGCCTGCTGGTCAACCGGGAAAATTCGGGCTCGCCGTTCCGCCAATGGAAGAAGGGCCTGGAACTGGCGCGCGGCGAGTTGATCTGGATCGCCGAGAGCGACGATTACTGCGCCGCCGATTTCCTGGAGACGCTGGTGAAGCATTTCCGGAATCCGGCGGTCAAGCTTGCCTACGGCGACACCCGGTTCGTGGAGGGCGAATCGGACACCCAGGTCTGGTCCCTCGGCGAATACCTGGCGGAGATTGACCGGGATCTGTGGTCCCGTCCCTTCCTGGCCTCGGCCCATGCCCTGGTCAACCAGGCCTGGGCCCGGAAGAACATCGTTCCCAACGTCAGCAGCGCCCTGTTCCGCCATCCCGGCGCCCTGGCCCTGCTGGACGATCGCCGCTGGCAGGAAATGCGGGTCTGCGGGGACTGGATCTTTTATCTCCATCTGATCCGGGGCGGGCTGGTCGCCTACGATCCGGCCGCGGTCAATTTCTATCGCCTGCATCCGTCCAACACTTCCTGCCGCACCTACACCGAAGACGTTTATTACGCCGAGCACGAACGGGTGGCGGCGGAACTGCTGCGCCTGTACCGTCTGGAGAGCCCGGAGATCCTCGACGCCTTCGCCCGGACCGTGAAGGCCCACTGGCTGCACCACCGGCCCGGCGACCCTCTGGAAGACCTCGAACGTGTCTTCAGCGTCGAGCGGGTTCTGGAGGCCGCTGGACAGCGGCGGCCGAACGTCATGATGGCGGTGTTGGCCTTCCGTTCCGGAGGCGGCGAGACCTTCCCGCTGACGCTGGCCAATCTGCTGCATGAGCGCGGTTATGCCGTCACCGTTTTCAACTGCAATTATCTCCCCACGGAGCCGGCGGTGCGCGCGATGCTGGATCCGGGCATCGCCGTGGTGGAGCTCAAGGCGTTGGAAAGGTTGCCGGCGGTCGCGGCGGATATGGGCATCGAGATCCTCCATTCCCACCACGCTTGGGTGGATTCGACGCTGTGCACCCTGTTCGAGGATCTCGAGACGCCCGCCCTGGTCGTCACGACCCACGGCATGTACGAGGCGATCGACGAGGCCGATCGGAGGGAGGCGGTGCATCGGTTGGCAAGGCGTGCCGCCCATATCGTCTATGTGGCGGACAAAAATCTGGATGGTTTCCGCGGCAGCGGCATCGAGCCGGAACGGTTCACCCGTATCGAGAACGCCCTGCCGCGTCGTGACCCCGAGCCGGTTCCGCGCGCTTCGCTGGGGATTCCCGAAGCGGCCTTCGTCGTCTGTCTGGTCAGCCGTGCCATCCCGGAGAAGGGCTGGGGCGAAGCCCTGGCGATCGTCGCCCGGGCGCGCGTACTGGCGCAACGGGACATTCACCTGGTACTCGTCGGTGACGGTCCGGAATATCACCGGCTGGCGCGATGCCGGCTGCCGAACCATGTCCACCTGCTCGGTTTCCGAAAGGACGTGCCTGCGCTCTTTGCCATGGCGGACCTGGGCTTTCTTCCCAGCCGTTTCAAAGGGGAGAGCGCGCCGCTCGTCCTGATCGAGTGTCTCCTGGCGGGACGTCCCGTGTTGGCCACCGATCTGGGGGAAATCCGGCGCATGTTGGCGGCGGATGGCGGGTTGGCCGGTAGTGTCGTCCCCCTGGACGGAGATCAGGTGAACATCGAGGCCATGGCGAGAGAGATGGCCCGCTTCGCCGGCGATACATCGTATTATCAAGGGTGCCTGGAGCAGGTCGGCAAGGCGGCGCGCAAGTTTTCGGCGGAACGCATGGTGGAAAAATACGAACAGGTTTATCATCGGGCCCTTGGCTTCTCCTGAGACTCGTCTATAGTGGTAGCGACAATACCGTAACGATATTGATGGAGGTTTTTATGAACATGCGTAAGTGGCTGGCAATGCTACTGATCAGTGCAGGACTGTGCCAGACAGCTTTCGCCGACGTGTGGATCAACCGCAGCCTGGTGAACACCGGCGACACCCTGACCGTCAAGGTGGTTCATCCCCAAAGTGCCGGCGTGCAGGGGGACGTGTACACTTTCTTCCTGCTGCCGGGGCAGAATCTCGCCGATGCGATTCCCAAGGATGACAGCGGAAACCCGCTGCCCTCCCTGCGGAACGTGGATCTGGGGCAGACCCACACCGTTTTCGACCTGGTGGTGCCTTCCGGTCTGGCGCCGGGACGTTACTTTCTGGTGGAAATCGTCACCGTCCCCGGCGGCGATCCCCGCAATCTCAGCGACTGGATCGGTGGGGTCGGGGCCTTCAACCGGGTGCTGTTCTTCCTCGACGATCCGGTTATGCCCGTTTACGACCGCGACGGGGACGGCTTCTTCGACGACGACGCCAACCGTGATGGCTTTCATGACGTTCTCGATGACAACTATGACGGCTACTACGACGACGACCTGGATCACGACGGCTATCACGACGACGATCTGAATCGGGACGGTTACCACGACGACGATCTGAATCGGGACGGTTATCACGATGATGACCGGAACCGGGACGGCTATCACGACGATGACGGCAACCTGGACGGTCGGCATGATGCTTCGGAGGAGGGACGCGGCGACGACGGGGTGCACGGTGAAAGCCCCAACAGCAGCGAAAGCCATGGCTGAATGAGTTGCAGTGGCGGAGGATGGCACGGCTGACCGTCTCCGTCGTCGTCCATCGCTCCCCGCTGCCGGTATTGGAACGAACCCTGGTCTGTCTGCACCGGGCGTTGGCCGCCGCCCGGTGCCAGGGTCTGGTGCACGCGGCCGACGTCGTGGTGGTGGACAACGCCTCGGGTCCGGAATATCTGGCCCGGCTCACCGAACGGCTGCGGAGCTGGGGGGATGGAGTCCGGCTGCTGCCGGGCCGAACCAATCCGGGCTACGGCGGCGGCCACAACCGGGTGCCGGCCTCGGGCAGCGATTACCGCCTGATTCTCAATCCCGACGTCTTTCTGGCTTCCGACGCCCTGGTGCGGGCGCTGACCTTTCTCCGGGACAATCCGGCCGTCGGCCTGGTGGTGCCGCGGGCCCGCGACCCCCACGG
>JALSSF010000231.1 GCA_026984375.1 Methylothermaceae bacterium
TCTGGCGACCTGCAACCAACCGGTCTATGCCGAGTTGCCACCCAGCCAGATCGTTCCCCGGTTGGCCGATGAAGGCATCTACCTGGCCTCGGAATCGAGCTTTTATCGGATTCTCAAGGCAGCAGATTGGAGTTGACTCGCTTTCGTGGACACCTGAAGATTTGAGAGGAGGTGTCTGGAAATGGGTAAGACGAGGAAACCGTATCCGCCGGAATTTCGGCAGCAGATGGTGGAGCTAGTGCGGGCTGGCCGGACCCCGGAATCACTGGCCCGGGAGTTTGAACCAACAGCTGAAAGCATCCGTAACTGGGTCAGGCAGGCGGACCGTGACGAGGGGCGTCGTGACGACGGCTTGACGAGCCAGGAACGCGAGGAACTGCGCCGCCTGCGGCGTGAAGTTCGCCAGCTCAAGCTGGAGCGGGAGATCCTGGCAAAAGCCGCGGCCTGGTTCGCTCGGGAGACCGACTCGGTACCGCCGAAGTCTTCGAGTTCGTGAAGGTGCATCGGGCCGATTACCCTGTTGCCACGATGTGCCGGCTGCGCGCATTCTCCACGAGCGGGTTCTATGCGTGGCTGAGGCGTCCTGAGTCGGCCAGGGCGCGGCGGGATGACGAGCTGGCCGACAAGGTAGAGGCGATCCACTCGCGCTCTCGTGGGACCTATGGTGCCCCTCGAATCCACGCCGAACTGCGTGCTGAGGGCGAGCAGGTCAGCTGCAAGCGGGTGGCGCGGCTGATGAAGGCCAAGGGTCTGGTGGTCGCCAGCCGCCGCAAGGGTTGCCGCACGACGTCCCGCAACGAGGCAGCTCGACCGGCACCGGACTTGGTGGAGCGGGAATTTACCGCTGAGGCCCCGGACCGGCTGTGGGTGGCGGATATCACCTATGTGCCGACGTGGGAGGGGTTCCTGTATCTGGCGGTGGTGCTGGACGTGTTCAGCCGGCGCATTGTGGGCTGGGCCATGGCGACGCATCTGCGGACCGAACTGGTGCTCTCGGCGCTCAACATGGCGCTGTGGCAACGCCAGCCCGAGGAGGTCGTTCATCACTCCCAGTACACGTCGCTGGCCTTCAGCCGGCGCTGTGAGGAAGCCGGTGTACGACCCTCGATGGGCAACGTCGGGGGATTGTTTCGACAATGCCATGGCGGAGAGCTTTTTCGCCACGCTGGAATGTGAACTGCTGGACCGGAGCACATTCCGCACGCGTGCCGAGGCGGAGCGTGCCATCTTCGAGTTCATCGAGGGTTGGTATAATCCGCATTGTCGGCACTCGTCGCTGGGCTATCTGTCACCGATCAATTTCGAGCGACAGCATGTCCGGCACAAGGGCAGGGTTCAGACCCCAAATGTGGAACTGTCCATTGAAGCGGGGTAACTCCAGTTACCACCTCAGTCTTCGGGAAGTGGAAGCGCTATTGGAAGAACAATGGGGATTGAAATTCAGCCTGGGAGCGATCAGTGAAAGCCAAGCCCCGTTGCGGCAATGGCTGGGGCCGGTCTACCGTCAGATTGGCGAAGCGGTGAGACGGTCCTGTGTGGCGCATGCCGACGAGACCCGACACTACCGGAATCGCAGCGTCTACTGGCTGTGGACCCTGACGACTGACGATGTGGCTTACTTCATGACCCACTATTCCCGTGGCAAGGGCGCCGCTCAAACGCTGTTGGGGGATTTCCAGGGGATTCTGATGACCGACCGTCATGGGGCCTACAACGACCACCCTGAAGCGAAACACCAATACTGCTGGGCGCACCTGATCCGCAATTTGGAACGGATCGCCCAGTGCAAGGGACAGGCCGGCAAGGATGGCAGAAGGCTTTTGCAGATTGCCCGGATGACGGTCCATTGTGGCAAACGGTATTACCGATCCGAGCGTTACCGAAGGCGCCTTTTCTGGCTGAAAGCACGGTTCTACCGAGAACTGGAACAGGCTGCCCGAAAGCACGGTGACAGCAAGACCGGTCGCAGTTGCCGCAAACTGTTGGACGATTTCCCCAGGTTTTGGACCTTCCTGGACCATCCCGGCGTGCCGATGACCAACAATGCTGCCGAGAGGGCGTTGCGTCCCTATGTCATCTGGCGCAAGAAGAGCTTTTTCAGCCAATCCCACCGGGGCGATTGCTTCAGGCCCATGATTCTGTCCGTGATCGAGACTTGCAAGCGTCTCAAGATTGGCGTCTATCAAACCCTGCGAACGATTTGTGCCCAGGGCATGTGTGATGGAAAGGTCACTTTTCGACTGCCCATCCCGGAACCTCAGCCTTTACCTGTTCCAAACTCGTGAACGGTTACGGTCAGCGCCCCCTTTCCTTTTCCATGGACCATTCTTTCCGTTTCGTTTGTCAGGCGGGGCCGCTGGAGCCGAAGGCGGCGCTGCTCGCCGCTTCCCTGCGGCGGTACATGGGGACGGAGTGCGAATGCCTCGCCGCGATTCCCGCCGGCGCGCCGCCGTCCGCCGCCACCCTGGCCCTGTTGCGCTCCCTGGGGGTCCGAACCCGGACGATCGTCAATCCGCTGGCCGCCGATTACCCCATCGGCCACAAGATCGCCTGTCTCGATCTGCCGACCCGGGCGCGCAAGCGCGTCTTTCTCGACACTGACATGCTGTGCCTGCGGGCGTTTTCTCCCCAGCCGCGTTTTCAGCGCCCGGGCTTCCACGCCAAGCCCGCCGATTTGTTGACCTACGGCGCCGATCCGGAGCACTGGCGCCGGGTCTATGGCCTGTTCGGCCTGCCACCGCCGCCGCCCGCCTGCCTGACCAGCGTCTCCCAGCAAGCCACGCCGCCTTATTTCAACGCCGGTTTCATCGCCGTCGACGCGCGCGCGCCCCTGGCCGCCGAGTGGACCGCCGTATGCCGCCGCCTAGACGCCGATCCCGCCATCCCCAACAAACGCCCCTGGCTGGACCAGATCGGGCTGCCGGTGGCGGTGCGGCGCCTGGGGTTGGCAATCGATTATCTGGACGAGCGTTACAATTTTCCCGCCCATCTGAAACCGCTGCCCGCCGACTTGCCCTGGTGCTGTCATTACCATGCCCCCGAGGTTCTCCTGCGCGAGCCGGTCCTGCACGAGGCGGTGTGTGATCTGCTGGCCGCCTGGCCGTCGCTGCGGGCGATCCTCGATCGTCACGAGGCCTGGCGTCCTTTCCTGTCCCCGCCCCGTGTCCGGTTTCCCGTTTCCGCTCCCGGGATCCTGATCACCGGCATCCCCCGCAGCGGTACCAGCTTTCTCTGCCGCACCCTGGCGGCGGTGCGCGACAGCGTCGTCCTCAACGAGCCGGAGGAGATCCTGCCGCCCTTGGGGCAGGGCGCGTGCCCGCCGTGGGAGATCCCGCTGTTGTATCAGCGCTGGCGGCGCGCGATCCTGGAAGGACGGCCCCTTCCCAACAAGGTGGACGAGAAGGGACTGCCGGTCGCCGATACCCGTCTGGAAGACCGGCGTCGTCCCCATCTGCCGGCGGTGGCGCGGGCGGATTTCCTCCTCGGGAGCAAGAACACCCTCGCCTACCTGGCCTGCCTGCCGGGGCTGCGCCATGTCATGCCCGGGGCGGCAGTGCTGGCCTGTATCCGCCATCCCGCCGACACGATCGCCTCCTGGAAGCGCAGTTTCCCCCATTTGCGCGAGGTCGATCTGGCGGGCTTTCCGCCGCCCTACCGGCAGTGGGAGTGGTTGCCACCCGGCTTCGCCCATTGGCTTCGAATCATCGAAGCCACCCCGTCCGCGGCGTTGCGGCGGGCGTTGTTGTGGCGGTTGCTGGCGGAACACCTGTGGCGGGAGAAGGGGACGCTGCACGTGTTTCGTTACGAAGAGTGGGTGTGTGATCCCGCCGCCCATGTAGAGCGCGTCTGGCCCGCCTTCGGCGCCGCTTTTCCGTGTCGGTGGCGGCCGTCGCTCCGGCCCGCGCCTTCCACGCCCCGCCGTCACCGTCAGGTACTGGACCGGGAAGACTGGCAAGCCCTCGAGGCGGTCTGCGCCGAGACGGCTAGATTGTGGGGGTATTTTCTATGATCGGTTGGGAACGGTACGCGGAATGGCTGGAACGCTTCCCGTGAAGATCCTCTTCGCCACCGACCTCATCCGCTTTCCCCTCACTGGCATCGGCCGTTACGCCCTCGAACTGGCCCGGCGGCTGCCGGACCGGCCCGAAATCGAGGCGGTGCGTTTTTTCGACGGCCTCCGTTTCGTCACCCGTCCGCGGATGCCTCCGCCTGGAGGGGCCGGGGCGACGGCCGTCCTGCGCGGCTGGGCGCTGCGCAGCGAATGGGTCGTGGCGGCCTACCGGCGGCTCACGCCGGCATGGCGCCGGATGATGCTGCGCCGGCATGGCGATCACCTCTATCACAGCCCCGGTTATTTCCTGCCGCCGTTTCCGGGGCCCAAAGTGGCCACCTTTCACGATCTCTCCCACGTGCGCTGGCCACAATGCCACCCGCCCGGCCGGGTGCGTTTTATGGCGAAGGAAATTCCCCTCACCTTGCGGCGCGCCGATCACTTGGTGACCGTCAGCGATTTCAGCCGCCGGGAGATCGTGGCCTGTTACGGCTGGCCGGCGGAGCGGATCAGCGTCACCCCGCTGGCCGCCGCCCCGTCCTATCATCCCCGTCCCCGGGAGGCGCTGCTGTCCAGGCTCACTTCCCTGGGTTTGCAGCCCGGCGGTTATGTCCTGTGCGTCGCCACCCTCGAGCCGCGCAAGAATCTCGATACCCTGGTGACGGCCTACGAAGGGCTGCCGCGGGCGTTGCGGCAGCGTTTCCCCCTGGTGTTGGCCGGGGATCGGGGCTGGGAGAGCGGGGCGTTGCACGCCCGCATTCGGCGCTGTCAACGCCAGGGCTGGCTGCGCTATCTGGGATACGTGCCCCAGGACATCCTGCCTTTCCTCTATGCCGGGGCGCGGGTGTTCGCCTACCCGTCGCGCTACGAGGGATTCGGCCTGCCGGTGCTGGAGGCGATGGCTTCCGGGGTGCCGGTGGTGTGTTCCAACACCGCCTCTCTGCCGGAGGTGGCCGGGGAGGCCGCCCTGATGCACGCGCCGGACGAGGTGGCGACGCTGCGGGAACACCTGCGCCGGGCACTGGAAGACGAGGATTGGCGCAAGGTGGCGCGCAGGCGGGGGCTGACCCGCGCCCGGCGGTTTTCCTGGGAGCGGACGGTGGCGGAAACGGTGCAGGTGTACCGACAGGTGACAGCGCGATTTTCGGCATAGGCACGCCGCACCGGCCGGTTCGTATTCTGGGCCGTTGGTGTTAGACTTCAAGCCTATTGATGGGCTGATATGGCGTTTTATGTTCTGGGTGACCCAGTTCGGCGCTATCGTGTTGCTGCTGTGGCGGATATGGCCGAAAGGATGAACCTCTTCCAACTCGCCGAACGCCTCGGCCGTCTTCTGCGCGAACGGGGCTGCCTGCTGGTCACCGCCGAATCCTGCACCGGCGGTTGGATCGCCAAATGCGTCACCGACGTGCCGGGCAGTTCCGCCTGGTTCGAGCGCGGTTTCGTCACCTACAGCAATGCCGCCAAGCAGGAGCTGTTGGGGGTCGGGGTGGATGTGCTGGCCCGCTTCGGCGCGGTGAGCGAGGCGACCGCTTTGGCGATGGCGGCCGGGGCGTTGGCCCGGAGCCGGGCGGACGTGGCGGTGGCGGTCACCGGCATCGCCGGGCCTGCCGGGGGCATGGCGGAAAAGCCGGTGGGGACGGTGTGGATCGCCTGGCAGAGGCGCAACCGGCCGGCGCGGTCCCGCTTGTTCCATTTCCAGGGCGACCGGGAAGCGGTGCGGCGTCAGGCGGTGGCGGCGGCCTTGGCGGGGGTGATCGACACCGTGGCGGCGTCAGCGCATCAGGCCGAACAGGCGGGCGAGGAAGGCGAGGGCGTCCTGGTTGAGAAACACGATCGCGAACAGGATGATGGCGGTGGATAGGGTGTACTTGCGGTCGAGACGTTCGAAGCGGGCCTCGAACCGGCCGAGTTCTCCACGAAGCTCGGCGATGTCCGCCTTGAGTTCGGCGCGAAGGGTGTCGATACGGGCGTTGGTCGAAGCGATGTCTTCCTTGAGCTCGGCGCGGAGGGCGTCGATGCGGGCGTTGGTCGAGTCGATACGAGCGTTGGTCGAGGCGATGCGTGTATCGATGTTGGTGATGTCCTCTTTGAGTTCGGCGCGGAAGGCGTCGATGCGGGCGTTGGTCGAGGCGATGTCTTCCTTGAGCTCGGCGCGGAGGGCGTCGATACGAGCGGTGG
>JALSSF010000232.1 GCA_026984375.1 Methylothermaceae bacterium
CCGATGCGGGGTTGCCAGCCGCGCCGGGCCAGGTTGTAAGCCACGGCGCCGGCCGCCACGGCAAAATCCGGGTGGGGATTGTCCAGCAGCCGCAACGGGGTGGACCCCCAGCTTTGGATCACCTCCATGAGCCGGCGGGTCAGGACCGGACTCAGGAATACCCCGCCGTTCAACAGGACGGCATCGGGAACCGGCGAGGCATCGGTATCCCCCAGGACCTGTTGGGCGATCCGGCGATGGTGAGTGAGAAAGGCGGCGATGTGGCGGGTAATGGCGGGATCGGCCACGTAAGGCAGACCGAATTCCACCAGGCCGCTGCGGATGCCCTGGGGACGGTCCTGCAGGCTGACTTTGGGAAAGAAACCATCGAGCACGATGCGGTGCACTTCTTCCCGGGTCAGGGTGACGGAACGGGCGCCGCCCACCAGGCGGCGGCCGGTTCCCAGCAGGGTCACCGTGGCATGGTCCGGCCCCGATTCCATCAGCAGGCGTTCCTTCGCCAGGCGGCACTGTTCCACCAGTTGGGCGAAGTCCGCCGAAGACAGGCGCCCTCTCTGATTCAACAAGCGCTCCTCGGCCAGGTGAGTCAGCATCAGGTCGATGTTGTCCCCGCCCAGGAGAAGGTGGTCCCCGACCCCGATGCGGGTCAGTTTGGGTTCCCGGCCACTACCATCGACGGCGATCAAAGTGAGGTCGGTGGTCCCGCCCCCCAGGTCCACCACCAGCAACAGACGGCAGCCGGCGAGTCGGTCCAGATCCCGGCGGTGGCGGTGCAGCCAGTCGTAGCAGACCGATTGGGGTTCCTCCAGCAGGCGGAAGCGGTCCAGCCCGGCCAGTTTGGCGGCTTCCACGGTAAGGGCACGCGCCGATTCGTCGAACGAGGCGGGGACCGTGATCACGACCTCCTGGGTTTCCAGGGGAAACTCCGGGAAGCGGTAATTCCACGCCCCCCGGACGTGGGCCAGGTAGCTGGCACTGGCGATCAGGGGGGAAACTTTGGGGACCTCCCGGGGGGCGCCCCAGGGGAGAATGTCGGCCAGCCGGTCGACCCCGCTGTGGCAGAGCCAGCTTTTGGCGCTGGTGATCAGGCGTCCCTGGGATTTGCTCCCGAGCCGGCGGGCCAGTTCGCCGAGCACGACCTGGGGCACCGGGTCGTCCATGACCGGGGGCCAGGGCAGGCGGGTTTCTTCCGGGTTCAGTTCCCCCTCGGCCGGATGGTAGCGGACCGAAGGCAGCAGGGGCCGCTGCGCCAGTTCCCCGGGACCGATCAACTGGGGAATGGCGAAGCGGTGAACCGAAGCGTTTTCGCCCGCTTGGAGATCGGCATAGGCCACCACCGTGTGAGTGGTGCCCAGGTCGATGCCGACCAGAAATCGCGCTGCCCGGGTCACGGTCTATTTTTTGAAGGGCCAAAAGCCGGCCTTGCGTTCCCGCTCGGCGCGTTCCTCCTCGGTTTCTTCGGCCGGGGCTTCCTCGGTCACCGGGGCCGCTTGCGGGGGAGTTTCGGTTTCCGCTTCAGCGGCCGGAGCCGGGGCCGGCTCCGAAACGGCACTCTGGGGGATTTCCTTGCCGCGCACCTCGAACTCGACCTTCCAGCGTTCGCCGGTTTCCTTGGCCACCGCTTCGAGGCGCAGGGTGCCCACCTCGGTATAGGTCGCCGCCAGCTGGACCGGCACCACCTCACCGGGGTGATGGTTTTCCGGCGGCAGGGTGATCTCGATCTCCGCCAGTTCCTGGATTTCGTCCTCGGACCATTGATCCAGCAGGGCGCCGACGGGATCTTCCCGGCGCACGGTGGAGGCGAAGAAACGGAAGCGTACCGGTTCGCCCACCACCAAACCGAACTCGTAGGGGGGCAGGGGGGCTTCGGTGCCTTCCTCCATGCCGAAAGGCGCCACGCACAGCAGACGAATCGGCGGCGGAAAGCCGGGGACCGCCGGCATGGCGCTTTCCACCCCGACATAGTAGGCGGCCGCCGTGCCGCCGCGGATGCGAACCCCACCGCCGAGCCGCACGTAGCTGTAGTAGGCGGCGCCCCGGGCGACGGCCAGATCCAGATCGGCGCCTTCCAGCAGCCGGGCCGGGGGGGCGCCGTCGGCCTCGAGCCAGTGATTGACCACTTCCAGGATCCGCTGGGCCAGGATGTCGGCGTTGAACACGCCGCCGTTGAGCAGAATGGCCGAGGGATGGATGAAGTTGGCCCCTTCCGGCAGGCTGACCCCTTCCAATTCCTCGACGGCCCCCACCTGACGGCTCAGGAAGTGAGCCAGGTGGACAGTGATGCGGGCGTCCTGGGCGTAGGGGAGCCCCAGGGTGGTCAGGCCGGTTCGGGGGCGGGAGACGGGCTTTTCGCCGATGTCGACGATGGGGAAGAATCCCTCGATCAGGGTGCGGTTGACTTCCTCCCGGGTCAGATCGGTGCGCAGGGTGCCGCCGATCAGTTTGGAGCCCCGGCTGGGGACGACCACCGGTGCAGCCTCCAGGTCGGGATCGGCCAGGAGCTTTTCCTTGGCTTCACGGCAGCCGTGGGTCAACGCCTGGAGTTGCCAGGGATCGAGGCGCTTGCCCTCCTGTTCCAGCTTCATTTTCACCACGTAGGCCAGGGCCAGATCCATGTTGTCGCCGCCGAGGAGGATGTGGTCGCCGACGGCCACCCGGTTGAGCTGGAGGTTGCCTTCCTCCTCGGTGACCGCGATCAGGGAGAGGTCGGTGGTGCCGCCGCCCACGTCCACCACCAGGATGATGTCCCCCACCTTGACCTGGTCGCGCCAGCCGCCTTCGGTCAACTGGATCCAGCTGTAAAGGGCCGCCTGGGGTTCTTCCAGCAGAATCGCCTGGGCCAGACCGGCCTCGCGGGCGGCCTCGGCAGTCAGTTCTCGGGCGGCGGGATCGAAGGAGGCCGGTACCGTGATGACGAGCGGCTGGTCTTCGATGGGGTGATCGGGATGGCGGTGATTCCAGGCGTCACGCAGGTGCTGCAGGTATTCCAACGAGGCCTGGTAGGGGGAGACTCGGGGGACTTCTTCGGGGGCTTCGATCGGTAGAAAGGCCTCCTTGGGATTGACTCCGGCATGGCACAGCCAGCTCTTGGCGCTGGACACCAGGCGAATCGGCGTCTTGCTGCCCAGTTCCCGAGCCAGGACGCCGACGATGTGGTCCACCTGTTCCCGCCACGGCAGCACCCGGTCTTCGGGCGGCAGTTCTTCCGGATGGGGCAGGTAGAGGAAGGAAGGGAGCTGTGCTTTTTCCTCCACCTCTCCGGGAGCGACCAGTTGCGGAACTCCCATCACGGAGACCGGCGCCTTGTCCCGTTCGCATTGTTCCAGATCGGTCCAGGCGATGACGCTGTTGGTCGTTCCCAGGTCGATGCCGATGGCGTAACGTTTCTCGTCGCTCATAGTTCCACCTCCGCCGGGGCCAGAATGTCCACCCGATGGCCTTCGGACAATTGGGGCAGCTTCACTTCGACGGCGCGCCAGCCCCGATGGACCAGCAGGCCCTGGAAGGGAGGGTCGCCGACGATGTTGCCGGTCAACCGGATCTCGGCGGGATCGAACCCTTTGGGGACGGTGATCCGCGAGCCTTCCGGTTCCGTACGGACCGGCTCGATGTCGAAGTGTTCCTTCAGCACCTTGCGGCAGCCTTCATGGACGATCCGGGCCGCGGCGCCGATGTCGGCGTCGGAATAGGCGCTGATGTCCTCCTCGAGGAAGTCGATCAGTCGGGCCTCACTCTGGAACAGACCCAACAGCTGCAAGGCGGCATCGGGGGTGGGTTCGCGCAGAATGACCGGTTTGGGGGGCGGGGCCGGTTTTCTTTCCTCCACCGCTTCCATTTTGGGCGGTGGCGGTGCCGCGGGTTTTTCCAGCGGCGTTTTTTCCACCACCTTCTCGATCACTTTCGCCTCGGGCGCGGCGCTGCGGCGCAGCAGGACGATCACCGCGATCGACAGTACCAGCACCAGCAAAAACAGCAATACCAATACGGAAAGCACCAGTACCACGTGGAGCACGTCGATGGTCTGGGGCAACTGTGTCAAGTCGATTTTCATCTGTTCTTTTCCGAATCAAATGGTTGGCGGGAGGGTCGACGGCAGATTGTATCATTCTCCGCCGGCCTGGGCTGCCTTGAACTGAGCTTCCAGGGCCATGAGGTTACGAAGCACGTATCTGGCCGCCTGGATGCGCTTGTGTTTCAAATAGCGCCGGGTGATCCGGGGATCGACCCCTTCCCGGGCGAAGGCGGTGCGCACCGGCTGCAGATGCGGTTCGCAGCGGCGCAGCAGGGCCTGGGTTTCGTGGCGGGAATCACCGCCGCGGTAACGATAGCGACGCAGCTCATGGTCGATGCAGCCGAAATATTCCCGGCCCGCTTTCAACGCGGTTTCCTTGGCTTCATCGGAAAGGGCGCTGGCCCGCCGGTGCTTCTTGGCCGCCGTCGTTCCGGCGTCCGGGGCGTGATGGGACGGTTGGCCGGCGCAACCGGCCAGCAGGGCGACGACCATCATCAAGCCATATCGCTTCATTTCCATTTCCCTGAGTGAATCAATGACGGAAAGCAGGTTTTTCGAAAGCAGCCGCCGGCGACGGATACTTGGTGGTCTGGATCGTGGCGACGTCGCCAGCGGACCGGTGTCTTCAGCAAGCAAGAAGGCCGGAAAGGTCGTGTGGCCGAACTGGCGCCCCGGCCAGGATTCGAACCTGGGGCCTTCCCCTTAGGAGGGGGACGCTCTATCCAGCTGAGCTACCGGGGCACAGAAGGGAATTCTAGCGTTTTGCCGCAGCCGTTGCCACCGGGATTACCGTGCGCGATCGACATTCCGAAAGCTCCGGAGCGCCTGCTTGTACGGCTTACCACTGTGGATTACGGCTTTCCTGCACTAGGAGAGTTGCTATAATGCGACGAGATGTCGATTCAGCATTGGGAAGGCCGATGGCAAAATTGATTGCGCCCGGATTGTGGAGCGAGGTTCCAAGTCCTTTTTGCGGGATCGGTGCCGATGATCTGACCGTGCGCGTGAGGGACGATGGCGCCGTTACTGTCGAAGACAACGGTGACCCGGTGACCCGGGCCGGTTTCGAGCAGCCCCTGGGAGACAAAACCCCGCGGGTCGATGGCCGGCCGGTGCCCCTGGAAGCCGCCGTCAGCCGGGCCGCCGAACTGCTACAGGCGGCTCAACTGCCGTTGATCGCCGGTCTCGCGGCGGACGTGAACGGCGTGCGTGCCGCCCTGTCTTTGGGGGATCGGCTGGGTGCCGTGGTGGATGCCGCCGACGGTGAGGCACTGCTGCGCAATCTTTTGGTGTTGCAGGATTCCGGCTGGATGACCTGCACCCTGGCGGAAGTCAAGAACCGCGCCGACCTGATCGTCATGGTCGGCGGCGGGCTGGAAACCGGCTTTCCCCGCTTCTTCGAACGTCATGTCTGGGTCGACGGTATGTTCGTCCGCGCCGGCGAGCGCCGGGTGATCCATCTGGGGCAGGCGCCCTCCGCCGCCGGCCGGGCTTCCCCGGGGAAGGCGCCGGAGGTTCTGGCCTGTGACGATGTCCATCTACCTCAGGTGCTGGCGGTATTGCGGGCTCTGGTCAAGGGGGAATCGGTGGCGGCGGAGGCCGTGGGCGGCATTCCGGTGGCGCGCCTGGCCGAACTGGCCAAGTCCCTGAAGGCGGCGCGCTACGGGGTGCTGGTTTGGTCCGCCGCTTCCTGGAACTGGCCCCACGCCGAACTGGCGGTGCAGACCCTGTGCGAATTGATCAAGGAGCTCAACCGGACCACCCGCTGCAGCGGTCTGCCTTTGGGGGGTAAGCTCGGCAGTCAGACCGCGACCCAGGTCTGCGGCTGGCAAAGCGGTTATCCCCTGCGCATCCGTTTCAGCCGCGGGACGCCCGAATACGATCCCTATCTCAACGCTACCGAACGCCTGCTGGACGAGGGATCAGCGGACGCGCTGCTGTGGTTGGCCGCCTTCGACAGCGAGCAGACGCCTCCTCCTACCGAGATACCTACCATCGTCGTCGGCCGCTGTGGAATGGCTTTTCCCCGCCCGCCGGCGGTGTTCATTCCGGTGGGGTGTCCCGGAATCGATCACCCGGGTCACACCTATCGCACCGACAACGTCGTCGCCATCCGGCTGTATCAATTGCGCAGCGTCGGTCTGCCGAGCAGCGCCCAGGTGATTCGGGCGATCGAGCAACGCCTGTAAAGGGATGGATCAGCTTACGGTCACCATCGTCGTTGCCGTCCTGGTCGTCGGCGTCGCCGCCGCCCTGGCGATTTATGTCATCCGCCATTACGTTCTGCGTTCTCTCACCTGGAAGCAGGTCGAGGGGCGGATCACCTATGCCGGGATGGAAACCCTGCGCCATCCCCGTTCCGGCGCCAGGCTGTACGGTGCCCGGATAGCCTATGAATACCGGGTGAACGACCAAACCTACCACGGCACGCAGATTCGTCCCGACTACAGCTATACCAATCGGGAGGCGTTTCACCGCGAAATCGTGCGGCGTTATCGCGAAGGGCGGAAGATCCGGGTCTACGTCAACCCCCGAAATCCCAGCGAAGCCTATCTGGAGATGGGGGTGCCGACGGTCCTGCTGGTGCTGGTCGCGCTGGCGGTGATCTTCATGCTGGCGGTGTTCGTGCTGTTGGGAGAAATGCTGGTGGAACTGCGAACGGGAGCGGGACAATGAAAGTAGTCAGAGGGAAGTTGCCATGCTGATCAAACTCAAGGGAGGCACCGTCTACGATCCGGCCCACGGGATCGACGGTCAGGTACGCGACCTCTACGTCCAGGACGGCCGCATCGTCGAACCGCCGCCCGGGGCGCGGGTGGATCGGGAATACGACCTGAGCGGCAAGATCGTCATGGCCGGGGCCATCGACATGCACACCCACATCGGCGGCGGCAAGGTCAACATCGCCCGGGTGATGCTGCCGGAGGACCACCGCGCCGACCCCCAGTATCACACCGAGCGGTTGCGTTCCGGTTGCGGCCACGCCGCCCCGAGCACCTGGACCACCGGTTACCGCTACGCCGAGATGGGTTTCACCACCGCCTTCGAGCCGGCGGTGCTGCCGGTCAACGCCCGCCAGGCCCACATGGAGATGGGCGACATTCCCATCCTCGACAAGGGCGGCTACGCCATGCTCGGCAGCGACGACTTCCTGCTGCGGATGCTGCGCGACGGCGCCGACCAGAAGGCGGTCAACGACTACGTCGCCTGGACCCTCAACGCCACCCAGTGCATCGGCATCAAGGTGGTCAATCCCGGCGGCATCAGCGCCTTCAAGTTCAACCAGCGGGCCCTGGATCTGGACGAGCGCCACGAGTATTACGGCGTCACCCCGCGCCAGATCCTCAAGACCCTGGCCACCGCGGTGCATGAGCTGGGCGTGCCCCATCCGCTGCACGTCCACGGCTGCAATCTGGGGGTGCCGGGCAACGTGGAAACCACCCTCAAGACCATCACCGGTATCGAGGGGCTGCCCCTGCACCTGACCCACATTCAGTTCCACAGTTACGGCACCGAGGGGGATTTCAAGTTCTCCTCGGGGGCGGCGCGCATCGCCGAGGCGGTCAACGCCAATCCCAACGTCACCGTGGACGTGGGTCAGGTCCTGTTCGGCCAGACCGTCACCGCTTCCGGCGACAACATGCGCCAGCACGCCAACGCCGGCCATGCCCATCCCAAGAAGTGGGTGTGCATGGACATCGAGTGCGACGCCGGGTGCGGGGTGGTGCCGTTCAAGTACCGGGACCGGAACTTCGTCAACGCCCTCCAGTGGGCCATTGGCCTGGAAATCTTCCTATTGGTGGACGATCCCTGGCGGGTGTTCCTCACCACCGATCATCCCAACGGCGCCCCCTTCACCAGCTATCCCCACCTGATCCGCCTGCTGATGGACCGGACCTTCCGCAACGAGCAGCTCTCGCGCCTGCACCCGGAAGCCCAGAAGATGACCACCCTGGCGAGCATCGAGCGGGAATACTCCCTCTACGAGATCGCCATCATGACCCGGGCCGGGGCGGCCAGGCTGGTGGGGCTGGAGGATCGCGGCCACCTGGGGCCGGGGGCGGCGGCGGACATCACCGTCTACACCCCCGACGACGACGTGGAGCGGATGTTCGCCAAGCCCACCTACGTGTTCAAGGACGGGGAGCTGGTGGTGAAGGACGGGGAGATCGTCCACGTCACCTGGGGTACCACCCATACCGTCAAGCCCGACTACGATCGCGCCATCGAGCGATCCCTGACCGACTATTTCGACCGTTACCTGACCATGAAACTGGACAACTTCATCATCAGCGACGAGGAAATCGCCGAGGACGGCCGCGGCAGCGTCACGGTGCATCCGTGTGGGGGGCGAGGCTGATGGAGATCAACGGCGTTCACATCGACGACACCTTCGCCGAGGCCTTTCCCATGAAGGCCACCCGGGCCATCATCACCGCCCAGAACCTGGAGTGGGCCTATCACAGCGCCCGCGCCATGACCGGCTTCGCCACCTCGGTGATCGCCTGCGGCTGCGAGGCCGGCATCGAGCGGGAACTGTCCCCCGAGGAGACCCCCGATGGCCGTCCCGGGGTGGCGGTGCTGCTGTTCGCCATGGGCGGCAAGGGGCTGGCCAAGCAGCTGGAGACCCGGGCGGGCCAGTGCGTCCTGACCTCGCCCACCTCGGCCCTGTTCGCCGGCATCGACGGCGGCAAGCCGATCCCCCTGGGCAAGAACCTGCGTTTTTTCGGTGACGGTTTCCAGATCTCCAAGCAGATCGGCGGCAAGCGCTACTGGCGCATTCCAGTGATGGACGGGGAGTTCCTCGCCGAGGAGACCACCGGCATGGTGGATGCCGTCGGCGGCGGCAACTTCCTGATTCTGGCCGAGTCCCAGCCCCAGGCCCTGGCGGCCTGCGAGGCCGCGGTGGCGGCGATGAAGCGGGTTCCCAACGTGGTCATGCCGTTTCCGGGCGGGGTGGTGCGTTCCGGTTCCAAGGTGGGTTCCAAGTACAAGGCCCTCAACGCTTCCACCAACGACGCCTTCTGCCCAACGCTCAAGGGCGTGACCCGGACCCAGTTGTCGCCGGAGATCGAATCGGTAATGGAGATTGTCATCGACGGCCTCACCAAGGAGGACATCGAAAAGGCCATGCGCGCCGGCATCGAGGCGGTGTGCCGTCTGGGCGCCGGGGCCGGCATTCGCCGTATCAGCGCCGGCAACTACGGCGGCAAGCTGGGACCGTTCCATTTCCACCTGCGGGAGATCATGGCATGAGCGCATTGACCCTGACCCTGAAATCCGCGCCCCGGCAGCGGGTGGACTTGAGCCCATTGTCGGCGGCGCCCGAACTGACCCCGGCGGAGGTCGCCGCCCTCCAGGTCTGGGCCGGGAAGCGCCGGTACCGGATCGACGAATTGTTCGAGATCGAAGGCGAGGACACCCGCAATCTGGTGCTGCGGGGCGACTGCCGCAAGTTCGATTACGTCGGCCGCGACGCCCGGGATCTCTCCCTCACCGTGGCGGGGAGCGTGGGCGCCTATGCCGGCATGGGGATGCGCTCGGGAACCCTGCACGTGCAGGGGGACGCCGACATCTTCGCCGCCTGCGAACTGCGCGGCGGCCTGGTGCGCATCGACGGTTCGGCGGGGGACTTCGTCGGCGCCGCCCTGCCGGGGGACAAACGCGGCATGCGCGGCGGCATCGTGCTGGTGAAAGGCGACGTCGGCGCCCGTTGCGGCGACCAGCTGCGCCGCGGTATCGTCCTGGTGGAGGGCGATGCCGGCGACTGGTGCGGATCGCGGCTGATCGCCGGCACCGTCGCGGTCATGGGTCGGGTGGGGAAGCATCCCGGCTACGGCCTGCGCCGCGGCACCCTGCTGTTGTGGCAGCGCCCCGAGTCGATTCCCCCCACCTACGGCGACTGCGGCGTCCATACCCTGGGATTCCTTCCCCTGTGGTTCGCCGGGCTCCGCCGTCTCGACAGCCGTTTCGCCGATCCGGCCAATGCCTTCGACCGGGTCCACCGCTACGGCGGCGACCTGGCGGCGGTGGGGCGGGGAGAGATTTTGATCCGCGCCGGCTGATCGTCGGTTGGAATTTCAAAAATAAATCAAGAGGGGAGGATTTTCATGAGTATCACCATGACGCTACTGGTTGGGCTGACGGTCATTTTCGTTCTTTACACCCTGTACATTCTGATCACGGTAGCCTTGAAAGGCTGTCCCCATGAGGAGGCCGAAGCGCCTCCCCCGCCTGCAGCGCCCAGGGCGGAGGAAGCGAAACCGGAGCCGGTGGAGGCCCCCGCCGCCGAAGCCGAACGGCCGTCTCCCCAGGAAGTGAGAAAGGTCAAGCAGTTGCGCGATCCGGAAACGGGGGAAATGGCGGCGGTTCCCACCCACTACCGCTTCGCCAAACGCTGGATCAAGGAGGCGATGGTCAAGGAAGGACTGCTGGACCGGATCTACAAGAATACCGAACTGCAGGACGAGGCGGTCGACCGCAAGGTGAGGGAGGCCCTGGAGAAATTCAAGGCGCTGGAGAAATACTGGGCCTAACCGGGTTTGCCGTCGATGCGCGGTCGCCACAGCATGGGAGCGTAGCGCCAGAGAAAACCGGCGAAGGCGGCGATCCACAGAATACCGGCCAGGCGCAGGGCGAAGACGAACGCCGCGGGATCCAGCCAGGTTATCGACACCCGCACCACCGTGGAAGCGAACAGCAGCACGAACAGGGCGCTGACGATTGGCGGCGGCTGGTGAACGTTGCGTCCGGTGTGGCCGAGGCTGACGCGGCAGATCATCCCCAGGATCATCCCGCTCATCCCCCCCACGGTGAGCGCATGCAGCGCGGTTCGGGGATCGAAGGCGGCGATCAGAAAACCTACCACCAGCCAGCCATAAGCGATATGTAACACCCAGAGCAGCGGGCGCCGCCAGATCCCGGGGGTGTGCCAACCCCAGAGCCGCACTGCGTGGACGAAGGCCGCCGCCAGGGCCAGCCCCCGGGTGATCGTTCCGCCCGGCGTCAGGACTTCCAGCGCGGCGTAAAGGCAGAACAGCGGCAGTGCCCAACGCTCGGTCCAGGAAAACCGGCGCAGAACGACCGGCCCGTCCACGCCCCGCTCGGTGAAGAAGGGGATCACCCGTCCGGCGAGGATCAGGACCAGGGCCAGGACCGCATACAGGCCGATTCGGATTCCCAGGCGGGTGCCGTCCGGCCAGAGGCGGAGGAGAGCCGCCAGATAAACCGCCTGGCCCGCTGCCAGAAACGCGACACCGGTCAGCACGCCCCATTGCCGCCACTGGCGGACCCGCCGGATGGGCCGCAGGATCGCGCCCAGCAGAAGCACCAGAAACGCCAGATCCAGACCCGCTGCCAAGCGGGGGACGGTACCGCCGAGGCTCGCCATCCGGGCCAGCAGCCACAATCCGACCAGGCCGGCCAACGGCGTTCCTTCCAGGGTGGGCAAGCCGGTCCAGTTGCGCACCGCCGTCAGTAGAAAGCCGGCGATGATGGCGCCGGCGAAGCCGAAAATCATTTCATGGGCGTGCCAATCCAGGGCGTGCGGGAAGTAGGGCCCGATCCAGAGCGCCATGGCGACGATGCCGTAAGCCGTTCCCAACAGGAAGAAGGGACGGAAGCCGAGGCGGAACAAGGTCATGCCCATGATGGAACCCCCCATTGCAGGAACGCGACTTCAGTCACAATTCTTTGGATTGTCGGTCAAGAAATCCAGATAGCCGCCGTTGATCTGGGTGATCGTAACTCGAAGGGGGAAAACTCATGCGGCTCACCAGACTGCTGTTGTCCCAATGTTTTCTCCGGCGCCTGCCGCCGGAGTGGTCGGTCTCCCAGGAAGATTATAAGCGGGCGGCGGTGTTTTATTTCGGTGTCTTTTGGATCGTCCAACTGTTGTTGATCGGCGATCCGGCGGAGGCGTTCGTCGCCACCGTCAGCGAACTGGTGTTGACCCAGCTCTTCGTGTTCGGGGTGCTGGCGATCGCCGGAAGGAGCCGTGCCTTCCTTCCGATGGCGACCCTGGTGATGGGGGCGGCGGGCTGGATCGGCCTTTTCGCCATCCCTTGCGTGATCTGGCTGCGTCTGGCCGAAGGCATTCCGCTGCTGGTGGCGTTCTATGCCACTTGGATGTTCCCGATATGGGGCATCGTGGTGCTGGGGCACATCTTCCGCCAGGCCCTGGCGAAAACGCCCTCCTTCGGTTTCGGGGTCGCCTGTGCCTATGCGGTCGAAACCTATCTGGGAACCTTGATCCTGCTGGTGCTGTGACCGGCTAGTCGCCGGCGACGGTCATTTCCGCCAGCCAGATGGAACCGGTGCGGATGTTGCCGCGCCGGTCCACGTCCCTACCGATACCGACCAGATTCCGGAACATGTCCTTGAGATTGCCGGCGATGGTGATTTCTTCGACGGGATGTTGAATTTCCCCGTTTTCCACCCAGAAACCGGCGGCCCCCCGGGAATAATCCCCGGTCACCAGATTGATGCCGTGCCCCATCAGTTCGGTGACCAGCAGGCCGGTTCCCATCTCCCGCAGCAGCCCGGAACGGTCCAGGGAGCCCGGATCGACCAGGACGTTGTGTACGCCCCCAGCGTTTCCGGTGGTGGTCATGCCGAGCTTGCGCGCCGAATAGCTGTCGAGGATGTAGGAGGCCACCGTTCCCTGGTGGATCAGGTCGTGGGGATAGGTGGCGACGCCTTCGTTGTCGTAGGGGGCGCTGCCGATGCCCTTGGGGATGTGGGGTTCTTCGTGGATGTGGACGAATTCCGGAAAGACTTGTTTTCCCAGGCTGTCGACCAGGAAGGATGCCCTGCGGTAGAGATTGCCGCCGCGAACCGCAGCGAGAAAATGGCCGATCAGGCCGGTGGCTACTTCCGCGGCGAAGATCACCGGACATTGGCGGGTGGTCAGGGAACGGGCCCCGAGGCGGGCGATGGTGCGTTCGGCCGCTTTGCGGCCCACCGATTCGGGGGATTCCAGTTCTTCGGGATCACGGGCCACGGTGTACCAGTAATCCCGCTGCATCTGCCCGTCGCGCTCGCCCACCACCGCGCAGCTGACGCTGTGGCGTGAAGCCGGATAGCCGTGCAGAAAGCCCAGGGTGTTGCCCAGCACCCGGACGCCCTGGTGGGTGTGGACGCTGGCGCCCTCGGAGTTGACGATCTCCCGATGGTATTGCAGGGCGACCTTCTCACAGGCGATGGCCGTTTCGATCGCTTCCTCGGCGCTCAGGGGCCAGGGATGATACAGGTCCAGGTCGGGAATTTCCCTGGCCAGGTGGTCCGGATCGGGCAGACCGGCATAAGGGTCCTCGTTGGCATGCTTGGCGATGACGCAGGCGGCCTCGACGGTCTCCCGCAGGGAAGCGTGGCTCAAGTCGGTGGTGCTGGCGGATCCTTTTCGCTGACCGAAATATACCGTCACCGCCACGCTCTGGTCGCGGTGGTGTTCCATGGTTTCCACTTCTCCCATGCGGGCGCTGACCGAAAGGCCCCAGCCGATGCCGGCGCCGGCCTCCGCGCCGGTGGCACCCAGTTTCTTCGCCTGTTCCAGGGCCTGTGCGACCTTGTCTTCCAGGGCTTTGAGCTGTGCTGCGATTTCCATGGGATCCGACTCCGGGTTACAGATGAGTGCCGCCGACGGTGAGGCCGTCGACCCGCAGGGTGGGTTGCCCCACCCCCACCGGTACGCTTTGGCCGTCCTTGCCGCAGGTTCCGACCCCAGGATCCAGAGCGAGATCGTTGCCCACCAGGCTGACCCGGGTCAGGACGTCGGGGCCGTTGCCGATCAGGGTGGCTCCCTTGACGGGGTGGCTGATCCGGCCGTTTTCGATCCAGTACGCCTCCGAGGCGGAGAAGACGAACTTGCCGGAGGTGATGTCCACCTGACCGCCGCCGAAATTCTTGGCGTATAGGCCCCGGTCGACTGAGGCGATGATCTCCTCGGGCGTGTGGTCACCGGCAAGCATGTAAGTATTGGTCATGCGGGGCAGGGGGGGATAGGCGTAGGATTCCCGCCGGCCGTTTCCGGTCGGGGCCGCGTTCATCAGCCGGGCGTTTTGCAGATCCTGCAGATAGCCCTTGAGAATCCCGTTTTCGATGAGCACGGTGTGACCGGTGGGCGTGCCCTCGTCATCGATGTGCAGGGATCCCCGTCGTCCCGGCAGGGACCCGTCATCGACCACGGTGCACAGGGGGGAAGCCACCCGCTGCCCGATCCGGCCGCTGAACGCGGAAGTTCCCTTGCGGTTGAAGTCGCCTTCCAGT
Organism: Methylothermaceae bacterium; assembly: GCA_026984375.1. Lineage (GTDB taxonomy): Bacteria > Pseudomonadota > Gammaproteobacteria > Methylococcales > Methylothermaceae > Methylohalobius. The sequence goes on from JALSSF010000232.1 coordinate 14,279, forward strand.
CCGTGGCCTACCGCCTCGTGGAGCAGGACTCCCGGCCAGCCGGCCCCCAGGACCACGGTCATGGTGCCGGCCGGTGCCTCGCGGGCTTCCAGGTTGACCCGGGCCTGGTGCAGGGCTTCGTCGACATAGGTTTCCGCCCGGTTTTCCTCCAGAAAGTAACGATAGTCGGTTCGTCCGCCGCCACCGGCGGATCCCCGTTCCCGGCGACCGTCGGCGTGCAGGATGACGCTGACGTTGAGGCGCACCAGCGGCCGGATGTCGGCGTGCAGCGCACCGTCCTGGGTGGCGATCAGGACGATTTCGTAAGTGCCGGCCAGGCTGACGATCACCTGCTCGACCCGGGGATCGCTTCGACGGGCCAGTTCGTCGAGACGGCGCAGCAGGGCGATCTTGTCCTCGTTGGTGAGGGAATGCAGCGGATCGACGGCCGGGTACAGGGTCTTGGGGCGGTTGGGGCAGGGGATCGCCTGGCGGTGGTTACCGGGGTGGCGGGCGATGGCGCGTACATTGGCGGCGGCCTCCCGCAGGGTGTCCAGGGCGATGACGTCGCTGTAGGCGAAGCCGGTTTTGTCGCCGCAGACGGCGCGGATGCCAAAGCCCCGTTCGATGCTGTGGTGCCCCTGTTTGACGATGCCGTCCTCGAGGACCCAGGATTCGGAGCGGGCGAACTGGAGATAGATGTCAGCCAGATCCACCGGCGCGGAGAGGATCGTGCCGATTACCTGTTGGAGATGGCGGTCCTCCAGTTCGGCGGGAGCGAGCAGAGTCCGACGGGCGATGGTGAGCGCGTCTGTGGTCATGGATATCCTTTGGGGTCAGTGGAACAGGCGATGGCGGAGTACCGGGAAGGTGCGGCGGACGTGGCGCAGATGGCACGGGTCCAGGCGGGCATGACAGATTCCCGGCTCCCGTTCCAGCCGGTCCAGCACTTTTCCCCAGGGATCGACGATCATGCTGTGACCGTAGGTTTCCCGTTCCCCGGGGTGGCGTCCCCCCTGGTTGGCAGCGATGACGTAACACTGGTTCTCGATGGCGCGGGTACGCAGCAGAATCTCCCAGTGGGCCGCGCCGGTGGTGGCGGTGAAGGCGGCCGGCACCAGCAGGATCTCCATTCCCCGATCACAGAGCAGGCGGACGTATTCCGGGAAACGGATGTCGTAACAGATGGCGATGCCCAGGGTTCCCAGCGGGGTTTCGACGATGCCCGGCTCCCGACCCGGAGCGATGGTGTCCGATTCCCGGTAACTTTCGTCGCCGCCGGGCAGATCGACGTCGAACAGATGGATCTTGTCGTAGCGGTAATGACGTTGACCGTCGGGGCCGTAAACCAGACAGGCCGCCCGCACCCGCCCCGGGTCCTCGCAGCTTAGCGGCACGCTCCCGCCGACCAGCCAGATGCGATGACGACAGGCGCTCTCGGCGAGGAAGTCCTGGATGGGACCGATGCCGTCGTCTTCCATGATCGCCAGTTTGTCGCGATCCGTGCGCCCCATGAAGGCGAAATTTTCCGGAAGCAACACCAGATCGGCGCCCAGGTCAACCGCCCGGCTGATGAGCCGGCCCGCCTGGCGCAGATTGGTCTGCGGATGGTCGCCGCTGTTCATTTGGATGGCGGCGGCGTTGACCGCTTTCATGGTTTTTTCCCGTCGTCAGTTTCTTCAGTCCGGACCAGACGCCGTTCAGCAGCGTTCCGGGTAGGCTGCGGTGGATGCGGACGATGGTCGGGTCGTCCCAGGGACCGTAAATAGCGTATTGGCTTTGCATCAAAGTGTCCAGTGGCGTGTTGAACAGGCGCTGAAAAACGCTTCCCGCCCCGCGCCGTTGGGGAAAGAGTCCCAGGGTGAGAGGGGTGTTGGGGACGACGAGCACGGTTTCGTCGATTTCCCGCTTGTCGAGATCGGCGCTGCCGCTGATGAAGATCCGCGCCGGGACCGCCTCGATCAACAGGTCGTCGGTGAAGGCGTGGCCTCCCGCCAGGCGGATGTGGCCGTGGATCCGCTCGTAACTCAACCCTTGGGCGAACAGATCGCTGAAATCCAGCCGCAGGCGTCGCTGCAGGGTACCCAAATAAAGCAGCCCCAGCAGACGGCCCGCGCCCGGCTCCAATGCCAGCCAGCGGCCGGGACCCATGCGGAGATCGAGATGACCGTGCAGGATTCCGGGGGAAAACCCATAGGGCGGTCCCGGGTAGCGGAGTCGAAAGTCGATGGCAGTGGGGGTTTCCACTAGGGTGGAATCGTGGTTCAGCGTCTTGAGAAAACGTCCTAGATCGCGGCTCTGAAAACGTCCGGAAAGCATCGTCAGCGGTTTGGGGCGCTGGCGCCAGGAACCGGAACCTTCCAGCCGGTGGAATTCGCCTTCCAGGCGGAAATCGAAGCGCAGGCCGGTAGCTAGGGGGAGCGCGCGCAGGTCGGCCCGGCCCAGGTCGATTTCTCCCCAGCGCAGATGTCTGCAGTCCAGATGAATGGCCGGCCAGCTCGGCGAAGCGGCGGGCGTCGGGTCGGTCGGGGTCAGACGGTTCCGGAGGAAGGCAAGATCGAGGAAATTCAGACGAAGATCCAGGCGGTCGTCCTGGAGCGTCCAGCGGCCCCGTGCGTAGGAGGCGTCCAGTCGTCCCCGCCAGCCCGACTCGGCCTCTTGGAGTGCGACCCGGTGTGCTCCCAGACCGCGGCCGTGCCAGGACAATTGGGCGATATCCAGTTCCAGTGACCGTAGCCGGATGGTTTTTTTTACCGGGAGTGCCTGGATGTCATCGAGCCATGGATCGAGATTCAAGCGGTCCAGTTTGCCCTTGACGGTCAGACCGGCGTTGCTCTGCGGCGGTGGCGGGGGTTGATTGATACCGATGCGGCCGTCGACGGTGCCGTCCCGGTGGTGCCACTGGAAGGCGGCGTGAAAAGGGGGGTAGTCGAGACTGAAAGGAAGACGCTCCCCGGAATCCAGCCAGAGGCGAAGCCGGAAGGATCTTGGCTCTCCGGGCTTCTTGCCCACCGGATAAGGACGGTCGATGCCGAGGCCTCGGAGATCTGATTTGACCTGGAGACGAGGCGGTCCCTGGTCGTCTCCGGGGATCGAGAGTTCCATCTCCACCGGGGTAGTGCCGGCAAGGTCGGGTATCTGCGCCAGTTCCGGCCAGTCCTCGACGGCGAGACGGGTTTTCAGGGTGATTTGCGTTTGCCTGGGGTCACCGCTCAGGAGCAGTCGGGCCGGTTGATTCCGGATTCGCCCCGTGATGTCGGCTTTGAGGGCGTGGCGGTCGAAGTGCAACTTTCCTGTGAACGCTTCCAGGTTCATGGGGTAACGGCGAAGACGGAGGTGGGCGCCTTGGATCCGTCCCCGGCCGTCGATCCGAAAGTCCTCGGCGTGCCTTAAGGGAATCCGTATCGCCAGATCGAGCCGTCCGGTGCCTTGTACGTCGATCCAGCGGCGCATTGCTGCGATCGGTTTGCGCAGGGGGGATCGGTCGAGTAGCGCGACGATCCCTTCCGCCGGGGCCGAGATCTCGCCGTGGACGGCCAGCACCGGATCGCTCGCAGGCAGAGTCAGGCGGGCGGAAAGGCGTTGAATGGGAATACCGGCGATTCGTCCTTGTTTCAGGAAGGCGCGACCCTCGCCGTTGTGAATCCGTAGTTGGACGGTGGCCCGGGAGAGGGCGGGCCACCGGGAATGGAAGCGGATGCGAACGTCGTGGCCGGTCAGCTTTGCTTCGGCGATACCGCTGTGATCGGCGAAGGGAAAGTCCGCCGGGCGGCCGCGCCACAGCAGACGCCCCTGGGCGGTGCCTTTGAGGTTGTCCCGCAGCCAGGCTTTGACCGGGCCGAATTCGCCCGCCGGGAGATAGGCATGGAGGCGGGCGAGATCGAGATAAAAGATCCGGCCCAATGCCTCCAGATAGGGGGACCCCCCCTCGGGAATTTCCAGGTTGAAGCGGGCGAGGAGGTTCAGATCCCGGTTGGCCAGATGCAGACCGTCGGCACGGATCTGCCAGTGTTGGGGCGAGTGCCGGAGCTGCAAGGTGCCGGTGACCCGGTCGATCGGCAGGGTACCTGGCCGGTGGGGCCAGTGCAGGGTGCGTAGGTCAACGTTGCCCGTCAGTTCGAGCCGGCCGTCCTGGAAGTGACCCCAGAATTGGGCGTTGCCTTTTCCTTCCACCGGTTTTGCCAGCAGGAGCTCGGCCAGGGGGCGTGCGGCGACCTGCTCCATCAGCACGAGGAAACGCCCCTGCCATGGACCGCTCTGGAAGTGGATGTTCACCCGAATGCGTTGGGCCGGCCCGCCGGCGGAGCGATATTGGATTTGCAAGCGATGATACCGCCCCCGGTTGCTCAGGGAGGCATCGACACCCTGCCACACCAGCGGTGGTCGATCCGAACGCCGCAGAATCAGAGTGGTGTCGAGGAGTTCGAAGCGGCCATCCTGCAGCAGCCAGGGAGGAAGGCCCTGTGGTCCGTCCTTTCCCGTTTTTCCCAGTCCGAGCAGGTGCCACCGGCCATCTTGATCGCGTCGGATTTCGATGCGGGCTCGGACGAGGCGCAGCCATTCGAATTGCAGGTGCCGCCGCCGCAGGCTGGCGATCAGGTCCGGAACCACCTGGATTTCCTGCAATCGCAAGGCTTGATGACGGCCGATCCGGACGTCCATCAGGCGCAGCCGGGGGGTCAGGTGGTGGAGGTCGGCCCGCAATCGACCGATGCGTACCGGCTGGCCGATGCGCCAGCTCAGTTCGGCGGCCAGTTGATGCTTGAGATCGTCGATCCGAGGCAGCAGCCAGACCCGGGCGGTGGTGATGCCGACGGCAGTGGCCATGAGGAAGAGAAACCCCAATATCCGGGCAAGGCGCAGAGAAGAGCGAAAGAGGCGCACTCAGAGCAGGACGACGTCGTATTGTTCCTGATTGTAGTGGGGTTCGGCCCGGAAGCGGATTCTCACTTTGAGAAAACGCTCCAGCTCGGCCAGCATGTCGGCCTCCTCGTCCAGCAGGCGCTCGACCACCTCGTTGGAGGCCAGGACCAACAGGGAGCGGGCGTCGTACTGGCGCACCTCACGGATGATCTCCCGGAAGATTTCCAGACAGGTGGTTTCGGCGGTCTTGAGCATGCCGCGTCCGCCGCAAGCCGGACAGGGTTCGCACAGGATGTGTTCCAGGCTCTCCCGGGTGCGCTTGCGGGTCATTTCCACCAGTCCCAGGGAGGAGACGGCGCTGATGGTGCTCTTGGCGTGGTCCTTTTCCAGGCTCTTTTCCAGGGCCCGGAGCACCTGACGGCGGTGCTCCTCGTCCTGCATGTCGATGAAGTCGATGATGATGATGCCGCCGAGATTGCGCAGGCGCAGCTGGCGGGCGATGGTCTGGGCCGCCTCCAGATTGGTCTTGAAGATGGTTTCCTCCAGGTTGCGGCTGCCGACGAAGCCGCCGGTGTTGACGTCGATGGTGGTCATGGCTTCGGTCTGGTCGAACACCAGGTGGCCGCCCGATTTCAACTGCACTTTGCGTTGCAGCGCCTTTTGGATTTCGTCTTCGACGCTGTAGATGTCGAACAGGGGGCGCTCGCCCTGGTACAACTCGATGAGCGGCGCTACTTCCGGGATGAATTCGTCGGCGAACTGGACCAGACGGTGATAGACTTCCCGGGAGTCGACCCGGATCTTCTCCACCTTGCCGCGGTAGAGATCGCGCAGCGCTCGCACTGCCAGGGGCAGATCCTCGTGGACCAGGCTGCGCAAGGGGGCCTGGGCGTAGCGTTCCTGAATGGCCTTCCACAACTTGAGCAGGAACAGCATGTCGGCACGGAGGACGAACTCGTCCACCCCCTCGGCGGCGGTGCGGGCGATGTAGCCGCCGCTGTCGTATTCTTCCCGGAAGGCGTCGATGCAGACCTTCAACCGCTCCCGCTCGGCCTCGCACTCGATGCGTTGCGAAACCCCGGAAAAGTTGGAAAAGGGCATGTAGACCTGAAACCGGGACGGAATGGTGATTTCGGTGGTCAGCCGGGCCCCCTTGGTGCCGATCGGGTCTTTGCTGACCTGCACCATCAGTTCCTTGCCTTCGTGGAGCAGGCTTTCGATGGTGCCGTTTTCGCTGGCCTGCTGCTGGTCTGCGGTCAGATCGGAGAAATGAAGAAAGGCCGCCCGCTCCAGGCCGATGTCGACGAAGGCGGCCTGCATGCCGGGAAGCACGCGGCAGACCTCGCCCTTGTAAATGTTGCCGACCAGCCCCCGGCGCCGGGTGCGTTCGATGAAAATTTCCTGCAGGATACCGTTTTCCACCACCGCCACCCGGGTTTCTGGGGGCGTCACGTTGATCAGTATCTCATCGCTCATAACACCTCGATGCCCGTTTGACGCAGCAATTCGGCCGTTTCATACAGCGGCAGTCCCATCACGCCGGAAAAGCTGCCCTCCAGACGCTGGACGAAAATGGCGCCCAAACCTTGGATGGCATAAGCGCCGGCCTTGTCCCTCGGTTCGCCCGTTTCCCAGTATGCCAGAATTTCCTCGTCGGTCAGGGGGCGGAACCGGACTTGGCTCCGGCTCAGCGCCCGCAGCGGTCTGCCCCCGTGGAGCAGGCACACGGCGGTGAAGACGTCGTGACTTCGCCCCGACAGACAGCGCAGCATTTCCAACGCCTGCGCTTTGGTTTTCGGTTTGCCCAGAATGCGGTCGTCGATCGCCACGACCGTGTCTGCCCCCAGCACCGGCAGAGATGGGTGTGTCCGTTCCCATACCGCAAGGGCCTTGGCGTGGGCCAGCCGCTCTGCGTAGGTGACCGGATCTTCGTCCGGCAGCGGGGTCTCGTCGATCGAAGCGACCGCCACCTTATAGCGGACCCGGATCTGCCGCAGGAGTTCTTGGCGCCGGGGCGAGGCGGAAGCGAGGATGATCGTGGCCGTCATCGGCGGTGATACGGATGGCCCTGCATCAGGGTCCAGGCTCGGTAGATCTGCTCGACGACGAGAATCCGGACCAGGGGGTGGGGGAAGGTGAGTCGGGACAGACTCCAGTGGATCTCGGCCCGCTGCAGGCAGGCGGGCGCCAGTCCTTCCGGCCCACCGATCAGAAAGCCCAGATCGCGTCCTTCCTGGAGCCAACCGCCTAGTTTGTCCGCCAGTTCTTCGGTGTCCCATTGGGTACCGCGGCTGTCCAGGGCGATCCCCCGGGCCTTCCCCAGAGCGGCCAGCATCTGCCGGCCTTCCTCCTCCACCAGGCGGCGGCTGTCACCGGTCTTGCCGCGGTGGCGCAACGGGATCTCCCGCAGTCGAAAGCGCCATTCCCTGGGCAGCCGTTTCGCGTAGTCGTCGAAGCCGGACTCCACCCAGGCCGGCATCCGGGTACCGACGGCGATCAGTTGGATTTGCATCAATCCGGCGGAAACAGGCGGAAACAAGCCTGGCGAATGGAGTGACGCGCCAGGGGGTCTTTGGTGCCGGGTAAAAATTTTTGCTGGCACTGCGCCAGGTCTTTGGGCCCCGTGATTCCCAGGCCGGGGCGGTAAGCGGTTTTGTCGGGGAAGCGCCGCTCGCATTGGAGCCGTTTTTCCATCGCCCCGCCATAGGTGAGCGTGCCGGGCATGGTGTCGAGAAGACATTCCCAGAAGTTGTCGGGGCCGAACAGCCGGTCCCACAGGCCGGCCTGCACCGGGGAATGATAGGCGGCGATGCCGAAGACGACGAGCAGGGTCAATGCGTTCATGGTGCGGTATGGATGTTTCGTTGGCCTGGTTTGAGTATGGTGGTAACCATTGTAATCGTCAAACCAGCGCGGCGAAGGCGAGAAGCAGGGCGGCGAAGCCGAGCCACGGCCGCAGGTCCACCGCCACGGGGCGTTTCTTCGCGGTGGGTGCCTGCCTGAGGCGATCGGCCAGCGATTCCGGATCGTTCAAAGGGTGATAACGGAGACCGGTCAGATCGGCCAGGCGGCGCAGGCGGTTTTCGTCCCGGTGGCTCAGCAGCAGTCCGGAACGATCGCGTTCCGCCTGGCGGCGGAAGCGGGGGGAATGGACCTGGCGCGGCAGGTCGGTCTTCCGCCAGAAGCCGATCGCTCTGCCTTCCAGGTCCATGCGGGGGATGGGGACCGGTGCCGATCCGCCCACTCCGACGATGAAGCCGCGGCTCCTGCCCGGTTTTCCCCGGAACACCGGATCTTTGATCGTGGCGGGAACCTGGTGGCCGTCGGTCAAGAACACCAGGGCGGCATCGAGACTTGCGGCCAGTTTCAGGGCGTCGAACAATCCGTAGGCGATGTAGCTGTCCCCCGCCCAGGCGCTGCGCCAGTCGATGGCGCGGAGTGCGGAGCGCAGGGCGGCGCCATGTTCGCAGACTTCCAGCGGGGCGAGCAGCAAATAGGCGTTCTTGTGGGCGAAGACGGCCAATGCCGCCTCGCTGCCACAGGGCAGGGACAGCACGGCCCGTTCCAGGGCCGCCTTGGCCAAGCCCAGGCGGTCGCTGGGCCAGCCCGGTACGTGGTAGTCGCGGGCGTTCATACTCTGGGTGATGTCGAGCACGAACAGGTAGCGGTGGGCCGGCCGGGGCAGGACGATCCGCGGATGAAACAAGGTGGCAGCCAGCAGGACCAGGGCGACCAGGCACGACCAGAAACGCCAGCCGAACCGCTTCACGGCCCCCCCTTCGGCATGCCGGGCAATGTGGCGAAGACGCTCTGTTTATGGCCGCGCCATTTGGAAGGCTGGCGTTCCCGGGGGGGCGGCTGGATGCGGAGGGCGTATTCCAGATTGTAGCGGGCCTCGAGGTCGGTAGGATCGAGGCGAACCGCCTCCCGTAAATGCTCCCGGGCCAGACCCAGCAGGGTCACCACCCGGGAGTAATCCCACACCCCCCGTTTGTGCCAGCGTCGGGCCGCTTCCTGCAGATACAGAGTGCCGAGGTTGTAATGGAGCCGGGGTTTCAACTCGTCCGGAGATTCGGGCAGAATCCGGTTGTAGATCCGCACCGCCTGTTGCCAGTGGCCCCGGTCGGCCAGGCGGTTAGCATAAGCGGCGCTCAGGAGCGGGTCGCCGCCGGTCTTGACGCCACCTTCCCTCAGGATCCGGTTGAAGCGATGATCCCGGTACAGGGCGTATCCCTCGACGACGGCCGTTCCCGTCAGGAGACTCAGAATCAGGATCAGGACGGTCGTTACCGCTTTGGCTCGAACCACTGGCGGATCTCCAAGGCGTTCCAGAGGAGCAAAGGCAGGCCGAGTATCAGACCAAGACCATAAAGATGAGCCGACAGATCCCGGCGGGGGATGGTTTCGAAGTAGCGCAACGGACGGTTCTCCAGTCGGTCCACAGTGGCGATGGCGGCAGCGAGGCTTTCCGGGTCGTCGGCTTCGAACACCCGGTACGGCACGCCGAGCGTCTGGAAATATCGATGGAGAAAGTATTCCGGCGTGGTGGTCTCCGACAGGTTGCGTTTGGGTGGATGCAACACGCTGATGCTGCGGGGATTGCGCAGATAGATCCAGTACAGCCTGGCGCCCACGTCCCGGAAACGCTGGCGGATCCGCTCCTGGGTGTCCTGGTCGATGTGGGTGCCGCCGTCGGAAACCAGCAGGATCACCCGGGCGCCGGTGACCGGGTGATCGCGGAATTCCTCCAGTGCCATCAACAGGCCTGGTGCGATGTTGGTGACGCCGCGTCCCCGCCGGTCGATGGCTTCCACCGCGGCGCGGACGGCCGCCCGGTCCTGGGTCAGCGGCAGGATGTGGACGGGTGCGGTGCTGAACGCCACCATGGCGAACAAATCCTGCCGGCGCTGTTCGACGAAGCGGAGCAGCAGTTTGCGGGCCGCGGCGCTCTTGCTGTCCTTAGCGTTGCCGCTCAGATAACCGGAAAAGTCTTCGTTCATGCTGCTGCTGCGGTCGATGGTGAGAACGATGTGGGCACCGGTGCCGAGGCGGGCGACTTTTTGTTCCTTGAGAAAGGGTCCCGCCAGGGCCAGGATGAGGCAGGAAAGAAAGGCCCAGGCCAGCCAGCGCCGCAGGCGGTCGATCTTCCGGCCCAGGGCGTCCATGGGCAGCCACTCCATGGCCGGGTAAGGCACTCCCTTTCTGCCCGGATGGAGCAGGAACACCAGCGTCAAGGGCCAGGCCAGCAACCACAGGGGGTGGGTCAGTCCCAAATTCGTCATGGCTTTTCGGCGCGGATGCAGGCCCGGCACAAGCTTTCCAGCCGCTCCAGGAAGGCGGGCGGTTCATGCCCCTGGAAGAACAGTTTCCGGGAAGCCTGGAAGAACTGCTTCAGTTCGCTCTCCAGCGGTCGAAACTGGGGATGTTGTCGTAAGAAGCGCTCCAATCGGTTCTGGAACAGGGCGTAACCGGCGGTCTGGTTCAGGGCATGATGAAAGGCCAGGACGGCGCTTCGGGGTTCCCGGTTGTGCATCGCGGTGCGGATGGCGGCCAGGGCGCGCCGGAACGGGGTCCGTTGCCAGGGCAGCCAGCGCTGCCGCCAGGCCAGGAGGATCAAAGTCAGCAAAATGCCGCCGCCGAGCCAGCCGAGCCGATGCCAGTGCCGTTGCAACTTCCTTGGACCCGGTTGCCACGGCGGCTGCGGCAGGTGATCGGCGAGCCTGCCCGGGATCAGGGGCACGGCGGCGAAGGTCCAGGGCGGCAGCCGCCGGAGGAGCGGTGGCCGTTGCGGGTGGACGAAAGCCAGGGTCAGTTCGGGAATGGCCAGTCGTCCCGGTTCCGGCAGCGAAGGGAAAATCTGATAGGTGATCCTGATGCTGTAATGCAGGCCGTCGGCCTGCTCTTCTTGCCGCCAGGTCAGTTTCCGGATCTCCAGCCAGTCGGACAAGGGTCCGGCGGTGGGGAGCCGGGCGGTTTCCAGACGCCAGGGGTGGGGGGCGAACACGTCGATCCGGTGTCGGATGAGCGAGCCGACCGTGTATCCGAAAGCAGGAGGCGTGGTACGGTCCACCATCAGGTCCGGATCGGCCGGAACCGGCAGTGATGCCAAGGAAAGCAGCAGAACGGGGATCAGACGCATGATTCCAGGAAATAACGGCTCAAGGCTTCCGGTCGGAAGCCATCGACGACGAAAAAAGGCCGTCTGCCGTAGCGGCGGCACAGTTCGGTCAGCTGCCGCCGACGTCGGTCGAAGGCGAGCCGAAGGGATTTCTCCGTTCCGGGGTGAAACCACATCGTCCGCCGGGTACCGGTTTCGGGATCGTGCAGCGGAAGCCATCCCCATCGCGCCGGCGGCCGCCATTCCTGGCTGAGCCACAGGACCAGTGGTACGACATCGTGGGGACGTAGTTGTTGCAAAAGCGCTTGCAATCGCGACAGGGGGAAATGGAAGTCGCTGAGCAGAAAGGCCAATGATCGGCGTTTGCCGAGCCAAGCGGTCAGGGAGAGGGGTTGGTCCAATCCCCGTCCCTGGAACGGATATCCGTTCAGTTGCCGGGCGAGCGTCAGGGCGGCGCCCCTGTGCCGGCGCAGGGGCCAAAGGATCGAAGGGGTGTGCCGGTCGGCGATGCCGACGAAGCCGAAAGGATCGCCAGTTCGATAGGCCGAGTAGGCAATGGCGGTGGTCAGACGGGACAGCAGTTCTGGTTTGTGTCCCAGGCCCATGGAGGCGGACAGGTCGGCGATCACATGGACCGGCACGATGCTGGTTTGATAGAACTGCCGGACTTGGTAGTCTCCGAAAGGGTTGCTGAGGCTGGCACGAATGTCGATGTGACGCGGATCGGCACCCGTCATCAGGGATGCATGGCCATGGAACTCGAACCCACCCCCTTCGGTTTGGCTACGGTGATGCCCGGGATGGGCGCTGGTGGCGCGCCAGGCGATACGGTAATGGAATTCTTCCATCAGGGAGCGGCGACGCGGTCCAGAATGGCCTGGGTCAATCGGGGGATCAATTGCTCCCGCTGCAGTTCGTACACCGGCTTGAGGAAGATCCGATGGCCCACGACCTCGTGGAACAAACTCTGTAGATCTTCGGGAATCAGATAGTTGCGTCCTTCCAGCCAGGCCTGCACCCTGGCGGCACGCAGCAGCATGCTCATGCCCCGGGCGCTGGCTCCGGCCGCGATCAGTTCTTCCATGTCGACATCATCGAGACGTACCCCGAAATCCCCCGGTTTCCAGGTGGCTTGCCACAGCGAGAGGGCATAGCGCTGCAGAGCGGCGCTGGCCCGCACTTGCTCCTGGATCAGCCGGGCGGCGGTGTCGATTTCCCGATAGGGAACCACGCCCGCTTCCAATTGGGCGATCAGTTCGTCGACGTAGTGGAAGCGGGGATCGAACATCAGAGCAGTGCGCAGCTCGGGATCGTCCGGTAGCTCGATCCGCAGTTCCATGAGAAAGCGGTCACGGGCTGCCGATGGCATTTCGAAGGTCTCTTCCTTTTCCACCCGATTGCGGTCGGCGAACACCTGAAGATGGGGGAACGAATAGGTACGGTTGAAGGCGGAGACGCTGCGTTCGGCCATCACCCGCAACAACAGGGAGTGTACCTGGGGTCGGGCGCGGTTGACTTCGTTGAAGAAAAAGATCGACAGGGCATCACCGTGTTTGAGCAGGGGGCCGGGATCGACCCGGGGTTTGCCATCGGTATCGATATAAGTATGGTAGATGAGATCATTGGGCAACAGATCAATGGTGCCCTCGATCCGTTCATAAGCACCGCCGAGCGTATGGGCGACTGTCCGCAGCAGGGTGGTCTTGCCGACGCCGACATCGCCCTCGAGCATGACATGGCCGCGGGCGAAAATGGCCACGATCACTTTATGCACAGGATCGTCGAGACCGACGACCGCCTTGCGAATCTCGGTTTGCAGCTGCAGTGCCCGCTGGCGCCAGTCGCTGAGAAGATTTTCCGGTGGATGCATAAACAAAAGCTTACGGATCAAACAGCTGAACTGCATCATTAAGCGCCAGCGCCGCTAAGCTGTCAACCTTGCAAGAAACACTTGACGACTCATTTTTAGGCGAGTATCATTTCCTCCCTCTTCTGGCGGAGAGCTGGAAGAGGGGAAGGATGCCGAGGGATTGGTGAATTTTTCAAGGAAGTTATTGACATCATGGATGGGGTTTGATAGGATTGTTGGTCTCGCTTTGGCGGGGTAGTTCTTTAAAAATTGGATCGAATCATCCGTGTGGGCCCTTGATTGGATCAT
>JALSSF010000233.1 GCA_026984375.1 Methylothermaceae bacterium
GCCCGCCAATCACCTGATCCACGCCTACCTGCTCAAGGAAGGGGCGCTGTCCTGGGCCGGCCTGCCGGACGTGGACCTGAGTTTCCTGGTCTACCTGGCCAGCATCGGCGTGATCGCCGCCATCGTCCAGATCCTCGAGATGGTGCTCGACCGCTTCTTTCCGGCCCTCTACAACGCTCTGGGGATCTTCCTGCCCCTGATCACGGTCAATTGCGCCATTCTCGGCGGCAGCCTGTTCATGATCGAACGGGACTACAACCTGGCCGAAAGCGTGGTCTACGGCATCGGCAGCGGTTTCGGTTGGGCGCTGGCGATCACCGCCATGGCCGGTATCCGCGAGAAGCTCAAATACAGCGACGTACCCGCGGGACTCCAGGGACTGGGGATCACCTTCATCACCGCGGGCCTTATGTCGCTGGGCTTCATGGCCTTCTCGGGAATTCAGCTTTAAACTCAAGGAACCGACATGTTGGAGATCATTCTAGGCGTATTCTTCTTTACCGTTATCGTCCTGGCCCTGGTGATGGTGATTCTCCAGGCCAAGTCTCACCTGGTTCCCCAGGGCGAGGTGGACATCGTCGTCAACGACGAAAAGACCATCAAGGCGCCCGTGGGATCCAAGCTGTTGATGGCCCTGGCCAATGCAGGGTTGTTTGTGCCCTCCGCCTGCGGCGGCGGCGGTACCTGCGCTCAGTGCCGGGTCAAGGTGCTGGAAGGCGGCGGTGACCTGTTGCCCACCGAGGCGACCCACATCACCAAACGCCAGGCCAGGGAGGGCGAGCGCCTCTCGTGCCAGGTGACGGTGAAGCAACCCATGAAGATCGAGGTCCCCGAGGAAGTGTTCGGGGTCAAGAAATGGGAATGCACCGTGCGCTCCAACCGCAACGTGGCCACTTTCATCAAGGAGCTGATCCTCGACCTGCCGGAGGGGGAGGTGCTGAATTTCCGTGCCGGTGGTTACATTCAGATCGAATGTCCTCCGTATCACGTGAAATTCTCCGATTTCGACATCGACGAGGAATTCCGCGACGACTGGGACAAGTACGACCTCTGGAAGCTGGAATCCAAGGTGGACGAGCCGGTGGTCCGGGCGTATTCCATGGCCAACTTTCCCCTGGAGAACGACATCGTCATGCTCAACGTCCGGATCGCCACGCCGCCGCCGGGATTGGACGTGCCGCCCGGCAAGATGTCGTCCTACATCTTCAGCCTCAAGCCCGGTGACAAGGTCACCATATCGGGACCGTTCGGCGAGTTTTTCGCCCGTGACACCGACAACGAAATGGTCTTCATCGGCGGGGGAGCCGGGATGGCGCCGATGCGTTCCCATATCTTCGATCAGCTGATCCGGCTCAAGTCCAAGCGCAAGATGACCTTCTGGTACGGTGCCCGCAGTCTGCGGGAAGCCTTCTACATCGACCACTTCAACAAGCTTCAGGAGGAACACGACAACTTCAAGTGGTATCTGGCCCTGTCGGAGCCGAAACCGGAGGACAACTGGACCGGCTTCACCGGCTTCATCCACGAGGTGCTGTACGAAAATTACCTGAAGGATCATCCGGCGCCGGAAGACTGCGAATACTACCTGTGCGGGCCGCCGGTGATGAATGCCGCGGTGATCAAGATGCTGGAGGACCTCGGCGTCGAACGGGAGAACATCCTGCTGGACGACTTCGGCGGCTAGCGCGGTCATGACCGGCAAAGTCCTGCTGCGGGGGGCCTTCGGGCTCCTCGTTTTGTTTCTGCTGGCCTGCAGCGAAAGGCCGCCCCGGGCCGAATTCCGGCATTTCGGCCTGGCGCTGGGGACCAGTTTTTCCGTCAAGGTCACCCGTCTGCCCGAGGGGGTCGATCCGGAGGAACTGCGCGACCGGCTCGACCGTCTGCTGGAAGAGGTGGACGAGCGGATGTCCACCTATCGCCCCGATTCCGAATTGACCCGCTTCAACCGGAGCCGCACCACCCAATGGCAGCCGGTCTCCCCGCAACTGGCGCGCGTGGTCGCCGAAGCCCTGGAGATCAGTCGCTGGAGCGGGGGGGCGTTCGACGTCACCGTGGGTCCCCTGGTCAATCTGTGGGGTTTCGGGCCGGATCCGCGGACCGGAAAGAAGCCTTCTGCGGAGGCCGTCAGGGCCGCCAAGGTCAGGACGGGGTATCGCAATCTGGAGGTCCGGATGCGGCCGCCGGCATTGCGGAAACGTATCCCGGAGCTGTATGTGGATTTGTCGGCCATCGCCAAGGGCTGGGCGGTGGATCGGCTGGCGGAGTATCTGGAACGCCAGGGAATCGGCGATTATCTGGTGGAGATCGGGGGGGAGCTGCGTTTGAAGGGGAGAAGTCCCCGGGGCGGGCCGTGGCGGATCGCCATCGAAAAGCCGGTCGCGGGCGTGCGGGCGGTGGGGAAGATCCTGACCCTGACCGATACCGCGGTCGCCACCTCCGGCGATTACCGCAATTACTTCGAGGTCGACGGCCGTCGTTTCTCCCACACCATCGATCCCCGCACCGGTTATCCTGTTTCCCACCGTCTGGCTTCGGTAACGGTGTTGCGTCATACTTGTATGCGTGCCGACGGTCTGGCCACCGCTTTCATGGTGATGGGGCCTGAACAGGGGTATGCTAGGGCGGAAGCCGAGAACATCCCGGTTCTGTTCCTTGTCAAAGACGAGGACGGCTTCAGGGAGCGGGCCACCTCGGCGTTTCGGCAAATTATCGAAGGAGGTTCGTCATGACCTTGTTCCTCGTGACTTTCGCGGTGATTCTGGTGGTCGTCGGTCTCATGGCGATCGGGGTGATGTTCGGTCGTCCGGCCATCAAGGGCAGTTGTGGCGGCGTCGGGGGCGGTGAATGCCTGTGTGCCCAGGGCAAGAAAGGCTGTGACACGGGAACGCCTTCGGTGGGCGAACAGCGATAACGAAAGGGGAGGCGCCTCATGTTGCGAAATATCACCGTCCGCGACCACATGGCCACCAATCTGGTGACCTTCACCCCGGACACCGGCGTGTTCGACGCCATTCGTCAATTGCTCAAGCACAAGATCACCGGCGCCCCGGTGCTGGACGAAAACGGTCGGCTGATCGGTTCCTTTTCGGAGATGGACTGCATTCACGTGGTGCTGGACGCCGCTTATCACGAGGAGATGGGCGGCAAGGTGGGCGAGTACATGAACAAGAACCTCATCACCGTCAGCCCCGACGACAGTATCATTGAGGTGGCCGAGCGCTTTCAGAAGAGCCTGCTGCGCCATTTTCCCGTGGTGGAGGACGGGGAATTGATCGGCTTGATCAGCCGGGTCGACGTTCTCCGGGCCCTGGTGAGTATCTACTGAAGGCCGGGCGCGCCACTTGGCGGCCTTTCGGCCGCTGGGATATACTTGCCGGCTCGATACGATTCAGGGAGTTGCCATGCCGGGTTACAATCCTTTCGGTAGTCGTCGTCCGCTTCAGGACGATCTTGTCCATTATTCCCTTGATGCCCTGGAAGGCGCCGGTCTGGGCCGGGTCGATACGCTGCCTTTCACTATCAAGATCCTGCTCGAATCGGTGCTGCGCAACTGCGACGGCCGCCTGATCCGGGAACAGGACGTGGCTGCTTTGGCCGGCTGGCAGGGCGGCGGGGAAGGGGAGGTTCCCTTCATGCCAGCCAGGGTGCTGTTGCAGGATTTCACCGGCGTACCGGCGCTGGTGGATCTGGCGGCGATGCGCAGCGCCATGGCGCGTTTCGGCAAGGATCCCGCCAGGGTGGAACCGTTGATTCCCGCCGAACTGGTGGTGGACCATTCCATCCAGGTCGACCACTACGCCACCCCCGACGCCCTGGAGCGCAACATGCGCCTGGAATTTCAGCGCAACCGGGAGCGTTATCAATTTCTCAAGTGGGGACAGCAGGCCTTCGAGTCCTTCAAGGTGATTCCCCCCGGCGTCGGGATCGTCCATCAGGTCAATCTCGAGTATCTGGCCCGCGGCGTCTGTGTCAAGGATGGGGTGACCTATCCCGACACGCTGGTGGGCACCGATTCCCATACCACCATGATCAACGGCCTGGGCATCCTGGGCTGGGGAGTGGGCGGCATCGAAGCGGAAGCCGGCATGTTGGGACAGCCGCTTTACATGACGCCGCCCGAGGTGATCGGTTTCGAGCTCACCGGGGAACTGCCGGAAGGCGCCACCGCGACCGACCTGGTGCTGCGGGTGACGGAAATGCTGCGCCGGCACGGCGTGGTGGGGAAGTTCGTCGAATTCTACGGTTCCGGGCTTTCTTCGATCAGCGTTCCCGACCGCAGCACGGTCGCCAACATGGCGCCGGAATACGGCGCCACGGTCGGGTTCTTCCCGGTGGACGAGGCCGTACTCGAATTCCTGCGCGCCACCGGCCGCGATCCCCGCCAGGTGGCCCTGGTCGAACGCTATTGCAAGGCGCAGGGTCTGTTCCGCACCGATGCCACCCCCGCGCCCCGTTTCACCGAGACCCTCCGTCTCGACCTGGGCACCATCGAGCCGAGTCTGGCCGGACCACGCCGTCCCCAGGACCGGGTGACGGTGGCCGGGCTGAAAAACACCTTCGAAACCACGCTGACCCGGCCGGTGGCCGAGGGTGGTTTCGGTGTCGCCGAAGAAGCGCGCCGCGTTCGGGTGCCGGTGGAACTGGAGGGCCGGAAGACGGAACTGACCCACGGCGCCGTGGTGATCGCCGCCATCACCAGTTGTACCAATACCAGCAATCCTTCGGTCATGCTGGGGGCGGGGCTGCTGGCGAAGAAAGCGGCCGAGCGGGGGCTGGCACCGCCTCCGACCGTCAAGACCAGCCTGGCACCCGGGTCGCGGGTGGTCAGCGAGTATCTGAAGGATACCGGTCTGCAGACCTATCTGGACCGCCTGGGTTTCTACACCGTCGGTTACGGTTGCACCACCTGCATCGGCAACAGCGGTCCGCTGCCGGAGCCGGTGGCCAGGGCGATTCGGGAAGGGAAACTGGTGGCGGCCGCCGTGCTGTCCGGCAACCGCAATTTCGAAGGCCGGGTCCATCCCCTGACCCGAGCCAACTATCTGGCTTCCCCGCCCCTGGTCGTGGCCTATGCCCTGGCCGGCACCGTCGACATCGATCTGACCCGCGAGCCCCTGGGACGGGACCGGGAAGGGAAACCGGTCTTTCTGCGCGACATCTGGCCCACCCGGGAGGAGCTGCGCCAGGTGCTCCTCAGCGCCCTCGATCCGGACAAGTTCCGTCGGGTATACCAGAATCTCGACGAGTTCAATCCCGAATGGAACGCCATCCAGGTTCCCGCCGGCGTGCTGTACGACTGGCCTCCCGAGTCCACCTACATTCAGGAACCGCCGTTCTTCAAGGCGATGACGCCGGATCCGGAGCCGATCCGTCCCATCGACAAGGCCCGGGTGCTGGTACTGCTGGGCGATTCGGTCACCACCGATCACATTTCCCCGGCTGGGGTGATCCCTGAAGGTCCGGCGGCGGATTATCTCCGCGCCAAGGGCGTCGATCCCCGGGATTTCAACACTTTCGGGGCCCGCCGTGGCAACCACGAGGTCATGATGCGCGGCACCTTCGCCAACGTGCGGTTGCGCAATCTGTTGGTGCCCGGCAAGGAAGGCGGGGTGACGATCCACCTGCCCGACGGTGAGGAGATGTGGATCTACGACGCCGCCATGCGTTATCGGGAGGAGGGGGTTCCCCTGATCGTCATCGCCGGCAAGGACTACGGCATGGGCAGTTCGCGGGACTGGGCCGCCAAGGGGCCTAAACTTTTGGGCGTCCGGGCGGTCATTGCGGAAAGCTTCGAGCGGATTCATCGCAGCAACCTGGTGGGCATGGGTATTCTGCCTTTGACGTTCAAGGCGGGACAGAACGCCGCCTCCCTGGGTCTGACCGGCCGGGAACGTTACACGATTCCGGTGGATGACGATCTGGGCGTCGGTACGGAACTGGAAGTGACGGCGGAAAGGGAGGATGGCAGCAAGATCGTCTTTCCGGCCACCGTGCGGCTGCACAGCACGGCGGAACTGGAGTATTACCGCAACGGCGGCATTCTCCACACCGTGCTGCGGAGCATGATGAAAAACGCTTGAATTCATGAGCGAGACGGCGGCCTTCGATCTCGAGGCGTTTCTGGCGAATCTGACCACCCGTCCCGGCGTGTACCAGATGCTGGACGCCGAAGGACGCCCCCTGTACATCGGCAAGGCGGC
>JALSSF010000234.1 GCA_026984375.1 Methylothermaceae bacterium
GCCACGCGCAACTGGGAACCGCTCGGGGAAGTGTGGCTGAATCCCGGCCGTCCTTCCATGGTGGAAGGGCCGGAAAACGAGAGAATCGCGGCTTGAAAATTGCGACAACTATCTTGACAAACACCGCACCCGGCCGTTGAGCACCGCAGCCGACAGCCAGCGGCGGTAGACCGGCCGGAGGAAGCGGTCGATGAACCACTGCTGCAGCACCATCCAGTGCTCGCGCTCCTCCAGAACGCCGGCGCGGATGGAGGAATAGTTGACGTCTTTGAGATCGCCGGTCAGGCCGGCGTAGGACACCCCCAGGCCCATGGCCAGGCGGTGGAGGCACTGGCGGGTGAAATCGGCGTACTGGTCGTGGGGATAGTTGGGATCCCACGTCAGAAAGTCGTAACCGGGAGGCAGGTGTCCGAAGTGTCCGGGTTCGGCGTCCTCCACCAACTCGCCGTCCTCCTGCTGTTCGCTCAGGGCGTGGAGGCCGCCGTCGGGGCTTTTGTAGAACCCCATCTTCGCCGCCCCGACCCGGGCGGCGGTGACCGCGGCCTCGTCGTAGGCGGCCAGGGCGTTGAGTCCCGGCATGGCGGCTGCCAACCAGGAAATGCCGCGCAGTTGCCCCGGCACCTCTGGCAGATAGAGATGGATCAGGTCCTCGGCCGCGACCCGCACCCGTTCGGTGCGGCCGGACAGGAGATCCTGGGACAGCAGGTGATAGGCGAGCGGACGCCCGGAGGCGGCCAGCTCCACCCCCAGGCGCACCCGGCGGCCGTTTGGCAGGTCGTCCTGGTACTGGTGGTCGAGGCGGGCCGGGTCCAGGACCTCGAGGGCGAAGCCGAAGGGATTGTCGGCGTCGGGTCGGACGTCGTGGAGGCGGATCAGGCACTCGCCGTCACGGGCGCAGGTGCGCACCACCAGGCGGCACAGGGCGGGGAAGGTCAACTGTCCGGCGATGTCGGCCACCCGGCTCCATTCCCGAAACTCGGCCTCCACCTGTTCGGAGCCCCGGCGGTCGGGATCGCCGCGGCGATTTTTGGCCCGGACCTGGAGCAGGAAGCCGGCGGCGCCCACCACGTGGGTCTCCACCAACTGCAGGAACCGCCGGGCGTATTCGTCGTTCTGCTCCAAATGACGGGCCCGGGCCCGGACCGGCGCGATGGCGGCCCGCAGCTCGGCGTTGATGTCGGCGCCGGCGCCGAGGAAGGAGAAGGTCAACCGGTCGGTGGCGGCGGCGTCCCACTGCCGGCGGCCGCGGCGGCGCCAGGGCCCCTGGATGACGGTGGCTTGCGCTTCCTCCCCGCGCCGGCGGGGGCGGTGTTTTCTACCCATGCCGGCGAGTCTGGCATGGGTGTGCGATACGGTGGTGTGATGGGGTGGGGAAAAATGTCGGGAAGGCTACCTCGGCAGTTCAAGTTCCTGTCTGGGGATCCTGCCGCCGAAGTTGGTTTCGTAAACCTCCACGTCGAAGATGTGCATGGAAACGACTTCGTCAGCGACCAGGACCATTTCCAGGCAGGAAAGGTCATATCCCCGTTTTATATACTCCAAGACCAGATCGAAATAATAGGTCGTAAAGCTGACCTGTTGATTTTTATCATCACGATAACCACTGAGCAAAGGCAGGATCCTAATGTTGCGCCTTTGGCTCAAAGGATTTGGCGGTTTGACCACATAGCCAACATAGACTTTATTGTTCTTCAGGGAAAACAGGATTGGAAGTTGATCGACATAGGATTCCAGTATGAGCCTTTCAAAATCATTGTTGCGGACAACGTAGCGGATAAACTTACAGTCCAGTTTCTGGAAAAAACTGGTCGTCAGAAAGAATAATCTATCAACAACAGACGGAATCAGCCAATCTATCTTTTCCGAAATGTGGTACAAAAAAACCGGAAACCGAGGGATGTTGAGGAGATGTCCCAGCAAAGGCCCCAAAGCGAAGGCCATCAGGGCGACGGTATACTTGGTCGTTCGATTGGAAAAGTCCAAAGGTGCCACAGCGCCAGTATGCAACCATGTGTCATCGAGCAATTGCATACCATCCAGATAGAACGGTCTAAGAAAATCAGAAATTGAATTGTCGTCAGCGATAATGATGATATGGATCAGTGACGCTGTGATCCACAACCAAATGGCATAAAAAAAGGCTCTGAAATAGAGCCTATGTCCGGATTCACGGGCGGCATGATAAGCTGAGCCAATCCACAGAACGGAAAAGGCATACCCGCCTATGAGAGGAAGGAAAAGAAAGGATAGCTGCTTCAGCACCGCCTCTATTCATTACCGTCATTGACCACGATGATGCGTGGACCGAACAATTTTGCAAGACCTTTCAACTGTCTTTGAAATCCTTCGGTCTTTGCCAACTCGTTGGAATCGATCGATATCACACCAACGGAATCGATATGATAAAGCAATCCCCTGGATTTCTTCTTTTTCAAACGAATGTTCGGGTTCCTGGTCTCCTGGATTTTATCGCTTATCATTAGGCAATTTTTATTGATATACTTTGAAAATTGTTTCTTTTATGGAAATTGTCTATTCCAAGTGCATTAAATTACTGGAGCAGTATGCCAAAGTGTAGTCCAAAAAACCACAAAAACTTGTGAATCGAGTTATATCTTGTGACTCAAATGAGAAGAACCACAATATTTTGTGGTTTGTTCAGAGGTCGCTGGCGCCTCCCTGCGCCCGGATTCGGGCCGGCCCCGCCTCAGTGCAACGCCGGCAGCTTGGCCTGGTCGAGCAATTGCCCGCTTTCCTCCTTCAGCCTGCTTTCCAGTGCATCGAGCACGGCGGATTTGCCCTGGCGGATCGCCTGTCGTAGGAACTGCGCTTCGGCTTTGACTGGCGAACGGCTCTGGTCGAAAGGGATACTCGCTTCGATTACGGCGAAGCTCGCTACCGGGCGCTGGGGTTCATCGGCAATCGGCTTCATGCCGTGACTTTCACGATTCGCTCGCCGCGCATTCGCCTGATCGGGCTGCGCCGGGCCAACAAACGGGAGCAACGCTACTATGACCGCCAAACGAAAACCTGAGCACATTTCCCAGGAAGACTGGGATAGCGTCGATGTGCCCGAATTCACCGACGAGGAACTGAGCCGGATGCGGCCGGCCACCGAGGTGTTGCCCGAAGTGGTGGCCGCGCACGAAACCGGCACGCTCAAGCGCCGGCGGGGCCAGCGTGGCCCGCAGAAGGCACCGAAAAAGATCCCGCTGCACATCCGCTTCTCACCGGAGGTGGTCGAATACTTCCGCGCCACCGGCCGCGGCTGGCAGACGCGCATGGACGAAGCCCTGAAGGAGTGGATCGCCGAGCACGGCGGACGCCCCGGCGAATGAGTCCCGCTCACACCGACCACCAGGTCCAGCCGTCGAGAATCTTGTCCACGGTGCGCTGGTGGACCTGGAACTGGCGGGCGATGTCGGCCCGCCTGAGGCCGCAGGCGTAAAGATCGCGGATGATGGCCACGTCGAGACGGGTCAGGCGGCATTGGGACCGGGGGGCCTGGATCCGGTAGCGGCGCAGGTGGCGGTGAAAGGTGGTCTTGGCGACACCGGCCAGGCGGGCGGCCCGCTCGCGCCGGAGATCGGCCAGGTCCAGGTACATGAGGACCTGGCCGCGGGAAAGGCGCAATTGTCCCCGCCTGGGCATCAGAGGCGCACCAGAATCTTGTTGGGCAGACGGTCGCCCCGGGCCAGGGCTTCGGCCCGCTCCTCCCGGGCCACTTCGGCCCGATATTTGTCCCGGAGGGCCAGCAGTTCACCGGTGGCCCGCTCGGCCTCGTAGCGGGACAGACCGGTGCCCATGACGCTACGCACCAGGTCGAGCTGGTCGGCCGAAGCCCGGGCCTCCAGCACCGCCTCGATGGCGTCCAGCACCTTGCGGGCGTGGCTGCGCCGGTCTTGGGGCGTGGTGAGGGCGGGATCGGGCAGGACGCGGATCTTGCCGTCGGCGATCACGTGGCGCTGTCCCGGGCCCTGGACGTAGGCGGTCCAGTCGTAGCGCCCCGGGGCCCACGGGACGCTGGCCAGATCGACCTGGTGGTTCTGGCCGGCGGCGCTGGTGTCGATGTGGTAGACGTGATCGGCGTTGAACAGGGCGTAGCGCAGGGTCCAGGCCGGGGCCGGATAGTCTGGCAGTTCGGCGGTGAAGCGCAGGCTGTCGCCCTGATGGATCGTGCCGGGCAGTCTCATTTCCATCCTCCCACGAAGTTGCGTTTCTGTCGTCTCGAACGTCTGGCGGGCCGGGAGGGCGCCTCCGGCGGGCCTTCGGCGACGGAGATGGCCTCCGGTTCCGGTGGCGCCGCTTCCCCGGCGAACAGGTCCTTGACCTTGGGCTGGACCTGGTCTTCGATGCGGTCCCAGTCCTGGTCCCGCAGCAGGTGAACCCGCACCAGCGGATGGCAGGCGGCGGCATAGGCGTAGCAGAAGCAGTCGAGGACCTCTTCGCGCCGGCCGGGCAGGCGGCGCCAGCGGCGCTTTTCCGGGTCGTAGACGTCGGCGGTGAGCTGGCGGTAGAAGTCTTCGCCCAGATCGGCGGGGAAGTGGATCTTGCGCTCCTCGGGCGGGCGGCCGGCGTCGGTGGCCAGGCGGGCGTAGATCAGGCCCTTGGCGGTGTCGGTGCCGACGGTCCACAGATCGACGCCGTTCTTGAGGACGCCGCCTTTGGTGTTGACGTCCTGGGGCCGGGGGCGGCCGGCGATGATGGGGCGTCCCGGAACGGTGGCGCCGCGCACGGCCAGCACTAGGCGGTCGCGGCGCAGGCGGCAGTAGTTGTAGACCGTGTGGGTGTGGTGGCCACCGGTGTCGACGGCGGTGGCCACGGGGGTCATGGCGATGTCGAAGGTATTGTGGATCGGGGTGGCCAGATAGCGGTCGAGCTGGGCCCACAGGGCGTCCTCGGCGGGGTTGCCGGGGATCTCCAGCCAGTCGATGATGAAGCTGCGCTCGCCCCGGCCCCAGCCCACCAGGAGGACGGCCAGGCGGTCGTCCTGGACGTCGACGCCGCAGGTCAGGAGCAGGCAGCCGGGGGGGATCTCGCGCCGCTTCCAGGATTCGGCCCGGTCCATCAGTTCCTGCCAGTCGAGGCGGTGCTGCTCGTCGGCGAACGGCAGCCCCAGGATGGTGTTGACGTAAGCCTTGAGCTTGGCCGGGTCCTGGCCGGCCTCCTCGCGCTTCTGGACGATTTCTGCCCAGGTGTAGCCCAGCCCCAGGGGGGCATAGAGGGAGCTGAGATGATAGCCGCGGATCCGGCGCTCGGGATGTTTGGGGATCCAGCGGCCGTGGGCCAGCATCCAGGTCTTGTGGCGGTGTTCGATCTCGCGGCCGCAGTGTTCGCACAGGTAGGTGCCGTTGGCGGTCAGCTGTTCGTCGCGCAGGACCTGGAGCCCCTCGCAGTGGGGACAGGGAACGTGGTAGCGGCGCTGGTCGGAGCGTTCGTATTCGGCCTCGATCACCGAGCAGTCTTTGATCGTCGGGGTGGAGACGAGGAAGATCTTGCGCCGGGCGAAGGTGGAGGTGCGGCGTTCTGCCAGGTCGATGGGGGAACCCTCGCCGTCGACGTCTTCGGGATAGGCGTCCACTTCGTCGAGAAACAGGTACTTGACCGGCATGGAGCGGAGCCCGGCGGCGGAATTGGCCCCGGCCACCACCAGGAAGCCGCCGGGGAATTCCTTGAGCAGGGTGGTGTTGGCCGAGTCCCGGGATTTAGGCGGGGCGATCCGCGACCGGAGTTCCGGCATGGCCTCGATCATGGGGGTGAGGCGCTGGCGGCTCCAGCGCTTGGCCACGTCTACGGTGGGCTGGACCACCATCAGGGGAGCGGGGGCGTGGTGAATGATGTAGCCGACCCAGCAGTTACCGATCTCGGTGCCGCCCACCTGGGTACCCTTCATGAACACGATCCGCTCCACGTCGCTGTCGTTGGAGAGGACCTCCATGATCTCGCGCAGGTAGGGGGTGCGGTCGGTGCGCCAGCGGCCCGGTTCGGCCGAGCTTTCCGCCGTCAGCAGACGATGGCGGTCGGCCCATTCAGCCAGGGACAGGGGTTCGGGCACCGTCCAGCCGCGGCGCCAGCCGTCCAAAAACGCCTCGAGGCCGGAGGCCAGATCCTGGCTGAAGTCGCGGACCACGGCGTTCACCGCGCCGCCCTCACCTCGAGGCCGGGG
>JALSSF010000235.1 GCA_026984375.1 Methylothermaceae bacterium
ACGACGCCGAAGACGAAGCCGGCCCCGGTGGTGAAGAACACTCCGGGCAACAGCAGCACCACCACGGCGGCCATGAGAAGAATGAACAGCACCGGCGCCAGGACGCCCTGGCGGTCGATCCACTGCAGCCAGCGGATGACCTCGTCGTGCCAGTCGAACGCCATCAGGAGCGCCACCACCGCGGCTACGAACAGGGTGCTGATCAGCACCGTCACCAGGATGGGGTTCTGGCGCTGCAGCCACGTTGTGAAATGGGTCATCACCGCTCCATCCAGTCGATTCGTGCCTAGGCTCGACACCGATCGATTTGGGGCTTCCGGTCCCCTCCGAAAGAAGTGATCGGTGGTAAGGTGCCTAGGATGCGGTCTGGCGGTGCAGGTTTCAAGCGGAATTTCCTTCGTCCGTCGTCGTCTTAGAAATATGCTTTCTTATTGCAACGCGATGACGGTTGTTTCATCATCCCCCGACAGGCGGATGAGGACCGTGACAACGATAAAAGAGAAGCTGAAAAGAATCGCCCGCGCCGTCCGCAGGCGCCTGTCCCTGCGGGTGATCGTCGGCGGGCCGGCGGGACTGTTCGCCTGGGGCCTGTCCGGGGCCGGGGCGCTGGCGGCTCTGATCTGGGGACTCAAGGCCATCGCTCTGCCCCTGCTGATGATCAAGAGCGCCTCCTGGGGCATCTGGGGCGCCGGGGTGTTGCGCGAATCGCAGCGGCGCAAGAAAGCCCTCGAGAAGGCCGAGCGCACCGCTAACCGCGGGGATCGGAGTAGCGGTTCCTCACCCTGAGGGGCTCCCACAGTTTCAGCCGCATCGTCTGATTGTGCCACACCAGTTCCCCCGCGTCCCGCCAGGGCTGCTCGAGGTTCCAACGGCGCAGTCCCGGTTCCCAGTCCGCCGGCATGCGGATGGTCTTGGCCTTGAGGCGGAAGCGGGCGTCGTTCAGATCGATGCCCATCCGCCGGCCGTAGAAGGCGGTCACTTTGGCGGCGAACTTGGCCAGCCGGTACTCGTTCAGTCGGGGTGTGACCGCCACGTTGGCCCACATGGAATGCACCCGGCCCCAGTTGGGGGCCACCAGGCGTCCTTCCCGGTTGACGAACGGCAACCAGCGCTCCCGGCCCTGGTCGTCGATCCAGGTGATGGCAAAGATGGTCTCGTAGCCCTTGAAATGATCGGCCAGGTAGAGGGCGTGGGGCGTGATACCGAAGAAGGCGTGGCTGAAGGACAGCAGCAGGTTGCTGAGCGCCGCCACGGGGCCCAGGGCGTCATCGTCGACCCCCAGCCGGTGCAGCAGGCCGTAGTGCAGGGTGCTGTTGAGCTGCAGCAGTCCCAGTACCACCAGCGCCTTGGCGAGACGGAGCGCCCGGCGCCGGGGCGGACCGAGGAACGCTTCCCAGCGGGGCGCCGCCGGCTCGGAAACCGGCGGCGGGACCGGACAGCGCTGGTCGCAACGCTGCCGGGTGTCGGCGACGCGGCGGTAGATGCGCCGGGCCAGGTGGTAGATACCCGGGCATTGCAACAGCCAGGCCAGGGGTTTCGGCCAGCCCATGGCCTTGAGAATCTGCAGATAGGTGTCCACCCCCCGGTAGCGGCGTCCCTGCCGGTCCACGGCGTAAAGATCCTGCAGTAGATCGGCTTCGTCGAGACCGGCGAGGGCCGGTTCCCCGGAGGCGTGGCTTTGCAGGTCGAGAAAGCGCACGGCACGGCGGACGTCGAAATGCTCCACCGCGATCACGGTGCGCAGGCACAAGGGACAGAGGCCGTCGTAGTAAACCTTCAGGCGCGGTTCGGGCAGGCGGATCCATTCCCCCAGGCGGCGCCACCAGGAAAAGGGCACCATCAGGGCGTAATGAATCAGCATCCCCAGGCCGAAGGGGTAGATGTTGAAGGAAAGGGTGATGCCGCCGTGGAACAGGAGCCCCAGCACCAGCAGCGGCACCCGGAAACGGGGATGCCAGAACAGGAACGGAAACAGAAACTGGAAGCCGATGACCGTATAACCGATGGCCCGCTGCAGTCCTTCCCGGTCCAGGAGCCAGCTCAGATCCAGTGGGGAAATGTAGTAGGGATGGGAGGAGGGCAACCAGGGGCCCAGGCCGTTGCGCCAGTGTTCCGAGAACAGTTTGTGAATGGCGGAATCGAAATACAGCGGCGCCAGGGTGATCAGCAATGGGGCGTAGTAGGACCACACCGACACCGTGCGCGGCGGTTCGTAGCGACGGCCAGGTGACGAGCGTTCGAGCGCCACGCGCAGGCGGTCCAGGGACAGGGCGCGTTCGCAGGGCAGGAAGATCAGCAACAGTCCCGAGGAGATCATCATCTGATCGAATCCCCCGTCGAAATCCCGCCACATGGGAGTGAAGGCGGTGAACAGCACCCAGAACAGATAATCGATCCCGGCGCACAGCCGGGTGTGCCAGCCCACGGTCAATCCCAGCGCCGCCAGCGCCCATACCGGCAACAGGAAGGCGATCATCGGCGGTCCCTGATCCAGGTAGGGGATTTCGTCGAAGATCAACGGACGGAAATGGATCAGGAACAGGATTTCCTGCAGGGCCACCAGACCGTAGCCGATACGGAACAGCGCCAGCCCCGTGGCCGGGACCTGACGTTCCAGACTGCGCTGCAACAGGTGGGTCAAACGCTCGATCATGAGGGGGTCGTCAATTTATGCATGAAAGGTGCGGAAATTATACCGTGGAAGCGGTCGGTGTCGGGCGCCTTGACCTCTGGCCAGCCTCGACTACATTACATTACGACAGTACGTAAACGCCCGGGCCCGGACCCACGAGGGCCAAGTCGCCGTCGCTGCCCCGACCCCGCAGCCGGTGAATCCGGATCGCTTTGGGATCATGACCGTAATCTTGTCGGGAGGTAGCGATGGAAAATTGGGTTGGCAGATTGTCCCTGGGGGGGCAGATGATGGTGGTCGCGGCCGTGGGTGCCGCCGGTATCGGGGCCGTGGCCTTCGAATGCGTGCGCTTCGCCGGGGCCGGTCATCGGTTGGAGCCGGTGGGGGTCGCTCTGGCGGCTTGTCTGGTGCTGTTCGGCCTGGCCGCCTATCTGGGACGCCGCGCTGCCCGGCGGGCCGACGCCATGGTGTCGGCGTTGCAGGCCATGGCCCGGGGGGATCTGCGACGGGTGCCGCAGATCCCGGGCCGGGACGAGTTTTCCTGGATGGCGCACGAATTCGACCGGGCTCGCGCCAAGATGCGTGACACGCTCGAGGAAATGCGGTCCCACGCCGACGAACTCAACGGCGCCGCCGCCGAGCTGGCCGGGCTCACCACCGAAACCCGGGGCGACGTCCAGGAGCAGCGGGACGAGATCGCCCGTCTCACCGAATCCATGGCGGCGATGTCGCGGCACATCCAGTCGGTGGTGGAAGAGATCGCCACCACCGCCGCCGAGGCCGAGGAGACCGACGCCCGCGCCAAGCAGGGTTTCGCGGAGTTCGAGGCCACCCTCGCCAGCATCGAGGAACTGACCCGCAAGACCGGGGCCGTCGCCGAGGTGATCGACCGCTTGAAGACGGACAGCACCGCCATCGGCGGGGTGCTGGAGGTGATCCAGGAAATCGCCGAGCAGACCAATCTCCTCGCTCTCAACGCCGCCATCGAGGCGGCCCGCGCCGGGGAGCAGGGGCGGGGGTTCGCGGTGGTGGCCGACGAGGTGCGTACCCTGGCGAGCCGCACCCAGGAGTCCACCCGGGAGATCCAGGCCATGATCGAACGGCTGCAGCAGGCCTCCGCCGAGGCGGTGCGGGCCATCGAATCGGGCCAAGCGGAGGTCGCTGTCAGCAGCGAGCGGGCCCGTCAGGCCGGCGCCAGCCTGCAGCAGATCCTCGCCGCCATGGGGCGGATCTCCAAGCGTTGCGTCCAGATCGCCGCCGCGGCCCGGGAACAGACCACGGCCGTCGAAGACATCAACCGGAACGTGGCCACCATCCACGGCAGCATCCAGGACGTTTCCGGGGCCACCGAGCGGAACGCCGACTCCAGTGAGTCCCTGGCCCGCCTGTCGTCCCGGTTGCGCGATTCCATCGGCCGGTTTACAGTGAATTGAACCACCTGTTTCCGGGAAAGCCCCGCCCTCGCTTTCCGCCGACGTTCTCCGCGCCCCGACCCCGCGCAAGCCAACGGCGATCGAACCGCCCCGTTCTCCGGGGCTCCGAAGAAGAGGAATCGACGTGAAGTTACGCATGCATCGGGTCATGGGCGCCTTCGATTCACAGGACATCCGGCTGCGCAAGACCTTTCTGGAGTTGACCGACCGGGACCAGGCCCTCCTGTGGCGCCAGCGTCACCGTCTGCTGTGCCATGCGGCGGGATTCGTGCGCCGCTTCTACCGGCACCTGGAGCGTTTCCCGCCGTTGAAGCGGTTGCTGGCGGATCCGGAACGGCTCGAGCGCCTGCGCCATAGCCAGCGGCGCTATTTCCGCGCCCTGGTGGGAAGGCGCTGCGACGGCCGCTACGTCGAGGAGCGGCGCCGGATCGGCGTCGTCCACGAACGCATCGGTCTGGCGCTCAAGTGGTACACCGGAGCCTACGCCCTCTATCTGGCCCATCTGCTGCCCCGGTTGTGGCAGGATCCGGAACTGGACGGCGAAACCCGCACCGCCCTGACCCGGGCCCTGATCCGCAAGGTCTTCTTCGACATGGGCCTGGTCATCGACACCTACGTGGAGGCCGATCAAGGACGGATCGAGGCCCTGAAAACCTATGCCGAACGCATCATCACCGCCGCTCCGTGCGGTCTCGCCGTCACCGACGCCCGCCTGCGCCTCCTCGACGTCAATCCCCGGTTCGCCGAACTGGCGGAGCTTGGCGAAAACCGGGCGGGAAGCCTGGAGGCGGTGCTTCCCGTCCCTAGATTGCGCGATCTGGCGGCCGACGTGCTGAAGCACGGAGAAGAACGCGCCTTCCGGTTGGCGTGGAAGCGGGGCGGCGGACGCCGGGTTTGCCGGGGCACGATCGCCCCCGTCGAACTGGGGGATCTGATCGAGAGTGAGGAACGCCTGGGGTTGATCGTCAGTCTCGAGGACATCACCGAACAGGAGTCTCTGCGGGATCTCAGCGAGCAACGGAGAGCGCATCTGGAGGCCGTTCTGGCCAGCGTGCCCGACGGCATCGTGGTCTTCGGCGCCGACGGTGCCATCGAGTCCTGGAATCCGGCGACGGAGGAGCTTCTGGGTTACCGGGGCGAGGAACTGAGCGGCCTGACGGTGGGGCGGATACTGCGTCAGGGAACGCGGGCCCTGGCGGCGGAATCTCTGACGCGGCACCTCTGGTCCCGGTCGTACGCACGCCTGGAGCTCCAGGGGGTGAGAAAGGACGGGGCTTCGCTGGATCTCGAGGTGGCCGTCGAGCGCATCGGCTACGGCGAGCCGCCGCGCTATTTGGCCATCCTGCACGATGTCAGTGCCCGCAAGCAGGCCGAGGCCGATCTCGACCGTATGGCCCGGTTCGATCCCCTGACCCATCTGCCCAACCGCTCGCTCTATCTGGAGCGGCTCCAGGTCGAATTGGTGCGGGCCCGGCGTCATCGCCGTCGGCTGGCGGTGCTGTTCCTGGATCTGGACGATTTCAAGAAGATCAACGACAGCCTGGGGCACCTGGCCGGTGACCGCCTGCTGCAGGATGTGGCCCGGCGGCTGGCGGATCTCCTGCGTCAGACCGATACCGTGGCCCGCTTCGGCGGCGACGAGTTCACCTTCCTCGTGACCGGTCTGACCACGCCGGAGGCCTGGCGTGAGGTTGCCGCCAAGATTCTGTCCGCCTTCGAGCGGCCTTTCCATCTGGACGGACGGGAGATCTTCGTCAAGGCCAGCATCGGGGCCAGCCTGTTCCCGTGCCACGGCGGTGATCCGGACACCCTGTTACGCCGGGCGGACAGCGCCATGTACCGGGCCAAGTCCCAAGGGCGGAACCAGATCTGCTGCTACGATGCCGACATCGAGGCCGACGTCAGCCGGCGGATGGGGTTGGAAAGCGAATTGTACCGGGCCCTGGAGCGGGGCGAGTTCCGTTTGTTCTATCAGCCGAAGGTCGCCGTCGCCGACCGGCGCATCGAAGGTTTCGAGGCGCTGCTGCGCTGGAACAACCGGGTGTTCGGCCCGGTGGCGCCGAACCATTTCATTCCGGCGCTGGAGGAATTGGGACTGATCGACGCGGTGGGGTACTGGGTGCTGCGTACCGCCCTGGGGCAGGTGCTGGCCTGGAAACGGGAATTCGGTCGGGCGCTCGGTATCGCGGTCAACGTCTCCAGCCGCCAGATCGGCAAGGCGGGATTCGCTCAGGAGGTGATCCGGCTGCTGGAGGAGATGCGCTTTCCGGCCCCGTCGCTGGAGCTGGAGATCACCGAGTCGATTCTGATGGAAGGAAGCGAGGTGACCCGCCGCAACATCGCTACGCTGCGGCGAAAAGGGGTTCGTTTCGCCATCGACGATTTCGGCACCGGTTATTCTTCCCTCAGTTATCTGCGCAATTTCCCTTTCGACACCCTCAAGATCGACCGCAGCTTCATCCGGAATCTGGACGACACCCGCGATCTGGCCCTGGCGGGACATATCGTGGGCATCGGTCACAGCCTGGATCTGACGGTGGTGGCGGAGGGGGTGGAAGAAGAGAGCCAACTCCAGGTCGTCACCCGGCTGGGCTGCGATCTGGTGCAGGGATACCTGTTCTTTCCGCCCCTCGAGGCCGATGCCGCCGCCGCGCTGCTCGACGGGCCGGTCAGGCCGGTGGGTTGAGCCGATTCAGCAGATGCTCGCGTACCAGGTCGTTGACGAACTCGCTCATCGCCACCACCTGACCGGCCAGTTCCAGGACCTTGCGCCGCTGGCGTCGGGCCTGCCGCCGCAGGCATTCGTAGGCTTCCCGGCGCGGCAGTCGGAAGCGCTCCATCAGGATGCCGACGGCCACGTTGATTTCCCGAGTGCGGTTCAGGGCCGCCTGGAGGCGCGCGTTCCGTTCTTTCAGGGCCTTGCGTTCCCGGGCCCGCTCCAGGCCGACTTCCAGGGCGGGGGCCAGATGCTGGATGCTGCAGGGTTTGGTGAGATAGCCCACCCCGCCCGCTTGCGCCGCCGCGGTCACTGCATCCCGGTCGTCGTAGGCCGACAGGAACAGAACCGGAATGCCCAGTTCCTCGTCCAAGGTTCTGGCGATCTCGGGGCCGCTGATATCGGGAAGGCGGATGTCGAGCAGAACCAGGTCGGGATGAACCTCCTCGGCCAGTTTCAGGGCCTCCCCGCCGCTGGCGGCTCCCCAGACCCGGTATCCCAGGGTGCGCAGTCCCTGGGTCAGGGTCGTGAGGATGAGGCGGTCATCGTCCACCACCAGAATCTTGACCGGTAAGTCGCGTTCTTTCATCGGCCCCCCGTTTGACCGTTCTTGAAGTAATTACGAAATAATTATTATGCAGCAAGACACGCCGTCTTTCGAGTCGATCCCTTCCCTGTGCCGCTGTTACGACCCCCGCCTGGTGGGGGTGCTCTGCCTGACCAGTGACGGTACCATTGTAGCAGCCAACGATTACTTCGAGCCGTTGCTCGGGTTTTCCGCAGCCGACCTGACCGGGCGCGCCTGGGAGGACCTCTGCTGTCCCGCGGATCGGGACGCTGCCCGGGCATGGTGGCAGGGACTGCGCCGCCGGGAGCGTCCCTCCCCCCTGGAGATCCGGTTGCGGCGGCGGGACGGCGGTTCCAGAGCGGTTCTGATCGTGGGGCGCTGGGTCGAGGGGGCGGTGCCCCATTGTATATTCCTGGTGCTCGACCTCAGCGAGTACAAGGCCCGGGAGGAACGGCTCCTGGCGGTGGAGCGGCAGCGGCGCAACCTGTTGATCCGCGAGGTGCACCACCGCATCAAGAACAATCTGCAGGGGATCGTGGGACTGCTGCAGAACCAGGCGCTCGCCCACCCGGAACTGGCCGACCATCTGAAGACGCCGATCCGCCAGATCAGCTCCATGGCGCTGCTCTACGACCTGCGCAGCCGCGGCGAAAAGGACGGGATCTTTCTGTGCGATCTGGCCCGGGTCGCCGCCCGCGCCTGCCGGGAGATCGCCCCGGTGCCGGTAGTGATGGACGTTCCCCATTACTGTAGTATCGAGGTCGACGACCGGGAGGCGGTCGCTGTCGCCCTGATCCTCAACGAGCTCCTGTTCAACGCCATCAAACACGGTCCGGACCGGGAAGCGAAGGTGACCTTGTCCCTCCGCCGGGCGGCGGATCATGCCGTGGTCACGGTCCGCAACCGCTGCCGGGCGGTGGCGCCGGTACCGGATCTGGAGCGTCCCCAAACCCTGGGAACCGGACTGCAGCTGGTCGCCTCCCTGCTGCCTGGGGACGGCTCGGCCCGGCTCCACATTCGACGGGAAGGGGACGAGATGATCGCGGTGCTGCGGTTGCGGCCGCCCACCGTCCGCCTCCTTCCCGCCGATGCAAGGTGATCGCTGGGAATCAGAAGGGGATGTCGTCGTCGAAGTTGTCCAGGTTCTGCGGGGCGGGCTGGGCGGGGGCCGGCTTTTCCGCCGGGGACGCCACGGGGGCTTCGGGGGCGGTTTCGTAACCGGCGGCCTCGCCACGGCCACCGAGCATCTGCATTTCCCGGGCGACGATCTCGGTGGTGTAGCGGTCCTGGCCGTCCTGTCCCTGCCACTTGCGGGTGCGCAATTGACCTTCGATGTAGACCCGGTGGCCCTTCTTCAGGTACTCGCCGGCGATTTCCGCCAGCCGGCCGAACATCACCACCCGGTGCCATTCGGTGCGCTCCTGAGTCTGGCCGGTCTGCTTGTCCTTCCAGGATTCGCTGGTGGCGACGCGCAGGGTGGTGACCGCATCGCCGCTGGGCATGTAACGGGTTTCCGGATCGGCGCCCAGGTTGCCGATCAGGATGACTTTGTTGACGCCTCTCGATGCCATATCAACTCTCCACGGGTTGGGGTTGGGAAGATCGGGTGAAACGGGACACCAGGGTGTTCAGTTGTTTTCGGTCGAACCGTCGCCGGTCCACTTTCAGGTAGGCGACCCCTTCGTCGGGGACCACGACCGCCTCGACGACGCCGGGCAGCCGGCGCAAGCGGCGGGTCAGCCGTGCCGCCTGGCCGGGGTCGGCCAGATCCAGGTGTATCAATAGACTGCTCGCCGGGCGCGGCGGTTTCATGCCCAGGGCGATCAGTCCCCAAAGGCCCGCCAGGGCGGCGCCGAAGGCGAAGACGCCGGCCAGGCCGTAACGGGCGTGCAGCCAACCGCCGGCGGCGCCGCCGAGGAAGGCGCCCAGGAACTGGCAGCTGGAGTAGACCCCCATGGCGGTTCCCTTGAGATCGACCGGGGCGGTTTTCGACACCAGGGAGGGGAGCAGGGCTTCCAGGACGTTGAACCCGGTGAAGAACACCAACAGGCCCACGACGATGCCGGTCAACTGACCATGATAGCGGAGCAGGCCGGCCTCGGCCCCGGCGATCAGCACGATGGCGAGTAGAAACACCGGCTTCAGGCGTCGTTTCCTCTCCGCCACGATGACCAGGGGCACCATGAGAAGCACCGAGGCGGCCATCACCGGCAGGTAGACGTAGCTGTGCTTGAAGGTGGGAATGGCGGCGTAACGACTCAACGCCAAGGGCAGGGCGACGAAGGTGGCGGTGAGGATGGCGTGCAGACTGAGGATGCCGAAATCCAGCCGCAGCAGGTCCGGATTGCCGAGGACGCTGGAGAAACGGGACGGCTGGACCTCGGCGTCTCGGTGAAACCGGATCACGGCGGGATTGGGAACCACGGTGAACAGAACCACCAGGCCCAGCAGCGCCAGGGCGGCGGTCACCCAGAACAGACCGGCCAGGCCGAGCCAGTGGCCCACCACCGGGCCCAGCACCATGGAGGCGGCGAAGGCCATGCCGATGCTCATGCCGATCATCGCCATGGCCTTGGTGCGGTGTTCCTCCCGGGTCAGATCCGCCGCCAGGGCCATGATGGCGGCGGCCACCGCGCCGCTTCCCTGCAGCGCCCGGCCGGCGATCACCTGCCAGATGGTGTCGGCCTCGGCGGCGACCACGCTGCCGGCGGCGAACAGGAGCAGGCCGGCGGCGATGACGGTCTTGCGGCCGATCCGGTCCGACAACAGGCCGAAAGGGATCTGCAGCAGCGCCTGAGTGAAGCCGTAGGCCCCGATCGCCAGTCCCACCAGTTGCGGGGTGGCGCCCTCCAGGTCTCCGGCCAGCAGGGCGAACACCGGCAGGATCATGAACAGCCCCAGCATCCGCAGGGCGAAGATGAGGGCCAGACCCGCGGCGGCGCGTTTTTCGGTGGACGTCATCGGGCTCGGCTGCAACGCTTCCTCCTTTGCCTTGTCCATGAAAAGCATTCTATAGTATCAAGTTCTTTCAAGACCCGACATCCCCATGGAGCGCATTCGAATTCGCGGTGCCCGTACCCACAATCTCAAAAACATCGATCTCGATCTGCCCCGGAACAAGCTGATCGTCATCACCGGTTTGTCGGGATCGGGGAAGTCGTCGCTCGCCTTCGACACCCTGTATGCCGAGGGGCAGCGGCGCTACGTGGAATCCCTGTCCGCCTACGCCCGCCAGTTTCTGTCGATGATGGAAAAGCCCGACGTGGATTCCATCGAAGGGCTGTCGCCGGCGATTTCCATCGAGCAGAAATCCACCTCCCACAATCCCCGTTCCACCGTGGGCACGGTCACGGAAATCTACGACTATCTGCGCCTCTTGTTCGCCCGGGCCGGGATCCCCCGTTGCCCGGAGCACGGCGTCGCCCTGGAGGCCCAGACCGTCAGCCAGATGGTGGACGCCGTTCTGGCCCAGGAGGCCGGAAGCCGTTGGATGTTGCTGGCCCCGGTGGTGCGCGGGCGCAAGGGGGAGCACGTCCAGTTGCTGGATCAGTTGCGCGGCCAGGGATTCGTCCGGGCCCGCATCGACGGCGAGGTGGTGGATCTGGACGATCCCCCCTCGCTGGACCCGCGCCGCAAGCACACCATCGAAGTGGTGGTGGACCGGTTCCGGATCCGGGCGGATCTCGGCGCCCGGCTGGCCGAGTCCTTGGAAACCGCCCTCAAGCTTTCCGGGGGGATGGTGACGGTGGTCGCCTTGGACGATCCCTCCCGGACCCTGGTGTTTTCCGACCAGTACGCCTGCCCCGAATGCGGCTACGCCCTGGAGGAGCTGGAGCCGCGCCTCTTCTCCTTCAACAATCCCAAGGGGGCGTGCCCTGCCTGTGACGGTCTCGGCGTGAAATCCTATTTCGATCCCGACAGGATCGTCCACAACCCCAATCTGAGTCTGGCCGGCGGGGCGATCCGCGGTTGGGACCGGCGCAACGCCTATTACTACGCCCTGATCCAGGCGCTGGCGGCCCATTACGGCTTCGATCCCGAGACGCCGTTCGCCCGGCTGCCGGAGAAGATCCGCCGTATCGTTCTCTACGGCAGTGGGAAGGAGACGATCGCCTTCCGTTATTTCGGCGGCCGCGGCCGGGGAGTGGTCAAGCGCCATCCCTTCGAGGGGGTGATCCCCATCATGGAGCGGCGCTACCGGGAGACCGACTCCAACGTGGTGCGGGAGGAGCTGGCCAAGTATCTGTCGGTGCGTCCCTGCCCCGAGTGTGACGGTGCCCGTCTGAACCGGGCCGCCCGCCACGTGTTCGTCGCCGAAAGGACCCTGCCGCAGCTGACCCGGATGTCCATCCGCGATTGTCTGGCGTTTTTCCAGGATTTTCATCTCCCAGGCCGGCGTGGGGAAGTGGCCCGGCGCATCGTCCAGGAGATCCGCACCCGCCTGGCCTTCCTGGTCAACGTCGGACTGGATTATCTCAGCCTGGACCGCAGCGCCGACACCCTGTCCGGCGGGGAGGCCCAGCGCATCCGGCTGGCGAGCCAGATCGGCGCCGGCCTGGTGGGGGTCATGTACGTGCTCGACGAGCCTTCCATCGGTCTGCATCAGCGGGACAACCAGCGTCTGCTCGACACCTTGTTGCATCTGCGCGATCTGGGCAACACCGTGATCGTGGTGGAACACGACGAGGACGCCATCCGCGCCGCCGACCACATCGTCGACATCGGCCCCGGCGCCGGAGTTCACGGCGGACGGGTGGTGGCGCAGGGAACCGTGGCGGAGATCTGTGCCGTTCCCGAATCCCTCACCGGGCGTTATTTGACCGGTCGGGAAGCCATCGCCGTGCCGCAGCACCCGACCCCGGCCGATCCGGAACGCCAGCTGGTGGTCCGTGGGGCCAGCGGCAACAATCTCAAGGACATCGACGTGGCCTTCCCGGTGGGATTGTTCACCTGCGTCACCGGCGTGTCCGGCTCCGGGAAATCCACCCTGGTGAACGACACCCTCTATCCCCTCGCCGCCCGGGTGCTCAACGGCGCCGGTCTCAGCGCGGCGCCCTGCAAGGGAATCGAGGGACTGGAACATTACGACAAGGTGGTGGACATCGACCAGAGTCCCATCGGTCGCACTCCCCGTTCCAATCCGGCCACCTACACCGGGGTGTTCACCCCGATCCGGGAGCTGTTCGCCGCCACCCCGGAGGCCCGGGCCCGGGGTTACACCCCGGGGCGCTTCAGCTTCAACGTCCGGGGTGGGCGCTGCGAGGCCTGCAAGGGGGACGGGGTGATCAAGGTGGAGATGCACTTTCTGCCTGACATTTACGTCCACTGTGACGTTTGCAAGGGTAAGCGCTACAACCGCGAAACCCTGGAAATCCGCTACAAGGGCAAGACCATCCACGAGGTGCTGGAGATGACGGTGGAAGAGGCCCTGGACTTCTTCGGCGCCGTGCCGGTGATCGCCCGCAAGCTCCAGACCCTGATGGACGTGGGACTGGGCTACATCACCCTGGGGCAGAACGCGGTGACCCTGTCCGGCGGGGAGGCCCAGCGAGTCAAGCTGGCCCGGGAGCTTTCCAAGCGCGATACCGGCAGGACCCTGTACATTCTCGACGAACCCACCACCGGTCTTCATTTCCACGACATCAAACAGCTGCTGGCGGTGTTGCACCGGTTGCGGGATCACGGCAACACCGTGATCGTGATCGAGCACAACCTGGACGTGATCAAGACCTGTGACTGGATCGTCGATCTGGGACCGGAGGGTGGGGCCGGCGGCGGCCGGATCGTCGCCCAGGGCACCCCGTGGCAGGTGGCGGAAAATCCCGCCTCCCACACCGGCCGCTTTCTCCGCCCGAAACTGTTAGAATGGCGGGAAACGGCGGAGGCGTCTCATGACGGCAGCGGAGCGAAAATCCAGGCTCACGGTTGAGGAATACCTCGACTTCGAGAACAAAAGTTTCGAGATCCGCCACGAATACCTGGCCGGTGAGATCTGGGCCATGGTGGGGGGGAGCGACCGCCACAATCTCGTGGCCCTGAATCTGGCCAGCACCTTGAAACGCCATATGCGCGGTACTCCCTGCCGCACCTTCATGGCCGACATGAAGCTGCGCATCGACGAGGCCGATGCCTTCTTCTATCCCGACGTCTTCGTCACCTGCGACCGCCGCGATCTCGACGAACGCCTCTACAAACGCCACGCTCTGTTCGTCGCCGAGGTGGTGTCGCCCTCCACCGAATATTTCGACCGCGGATACAAGTTCCGTATCTACCAGCAGGCCCGGGCGCTGCAGGAGTACTGGTTCATCGATCCCAATCGTGTCGCCGTGGACGTCTATCGCCGTCTCGACGACGACTGGCTCCTGCACGGTTACGGGGAAGGGGACGGGACGGTTCCGCTGCATTGTCTGGAGCTGACGATCGACATGGCGGAGCTTTATGAAGACGTGTTTTGAAGGAATGTAAGCCATGGGTGATTTTTTTCAGAACGGGGTGGTGACCTGTCTGCACCGCCTGTCGCAGCGACCCATCGAGGACCTGGAGGCCGAACTGACGCGGTTCTCGGCAACCCGTCCCATGTCGCTGGTCCTGCCTTCTCTGTATTCGGAACTGGAAGGGCAGGCGTTGCCCAGGATCCTGGACGAACTGGCCAAGGTGCCTTATCTCAGCGAGATCGTCATCGGCCTCGATCGTGCCGACGAGGACCAGTTCCGCCACGCCCGGGCGTTTTTCGACCGCC
This sequence comes from Methylothermaceae bacterium, assembly GCA_026984375.1. GTDB lineage: Bacteria > Pseudomonadota > Gammaproteobacteria > Methylococcales > Methylothermaceae > Methylohalobius. The sequence continues at coordinate 14,089 of JALSSF010000235.1, forward strand.
TGCCCCAACACCACCGCATCCTCTGGCACGACGGTCCGCGGTTGCGGGCGCTGGACCAACTGCTGGCCTCCCAGGGACTGGCCCCCCAGGAACCGGGCAAGGGGCGCAACGTCTGGTATTGCTACGGCTACGTGATCGCTTCGGGCAAGGCCGACGTCATCGCCCTGCACGACTGCGACATTCTGACCTACAGCCGGGAAATGCCCGCCCGGCTGTTCTATCCGGTGGCCAACCCCGCCCTCAATTACCGCTTCTGCAAGGGATACTACTATCGCGTCGCCGACGGCCGGATCCACGGGCGGGTCACTCGCCTGATGCTGACCCCCCTGGTGCGAGCCCTGAAGCTGGTCATCGGGCCGCTGGACTATCTGGAGTTTCTCGACAGCTTCCGCTATCCCCTGGCGGGGGAGTTCTCCATGCGGGTGGACGTGGTGCGGGAAATCCGCATTCCCAGCGACTGGGGTCTGGAAATCGGAGTGCTGTCGGAAGTCCACCGTAATCAGGCCCATAGCCATTTCTGCCAGGTGGAGATCGCCGACGCCTACGATCACAAGCATCAGCCGGTATCCCAGGACAATCCGGAGCGGGGGCTGGCCAAGATGAGCATGGACATCAGCAAGGCCCTGTACCGCAAGCTGGCCACCATGGGCTGCGTCCTGCACCAGGAGACCTTCCGCGCCCTGAAGGCCACCTATTACCGCATCGCCCTCGACTTCGTCGACCGCTACTACAGCGAGGCGCGCATCAACGGTCTCCGTTTCGACCGTCACGCCGAGGAACAGATGGTCGAACTGTTCGCCCAGCACATCTGGCTGGCGGGAGAGCAGTTTCTGGAGAATCCCATGGAGACCCCCTTCATTCCCAGCTGGAACCGGGTGGTCAGCGCCATTCCCGATTTTCTCGAGCGCCTTTACCAGGCGGTGGAGGAGGACAACGGCTAGGTCTGGCTCAGCCAGGCGACGCCGTAGGGGGGCAGCTCGCAGGTATCGGCGACCGCCGAACCGGAAATCCGCTCGTGCCAGGTGCCGGGGGGGAGTGGTAGCCGCCGGGATTCCGCGGTCACGTTGTGCAACGCCAGCAGCCGCTGCTCGGGACAGCTTCTTTCCACCGCGAAGACGGCAGGACCGAAATCCGGAATACGCTGGGGGGCGTCGGGATGGAAGGCCGGCTGTTTCCGGCGTAGGGTGATCAGGGTGGTGAGCTGGTTCAGCACCTTCGCCTGGGGGCTGCCGGGGTCGGCCAGCCGGGATGTCAGGTGGCGCAGGTCCCATTTGTGGCGGTTGATCGCCCGGGGGGCGCCGGTGCGGTGAACCGCATCCAGATCGTTCTCCGTGCCCAGCAGGCTGAGGATATAGAAGGCCGGGATGCCCTGCAGGGCCAGCATGATGGCGTGAGCGCAGCGGTGGCGTTCGAGGGCGAAGGTGTCACGCCCTCGGCAGGTGCCCTGCATGGCACTGAACCAGGCGATGTTGATCTCGTAGGGGGCTTTGCCGCCGTCGGGCGTGGCGCGCCACGAAACCAGGCCGCCGAGCCGCTCCATTCCCGCCACCAGTCGTTCGATTTCCCGGGGCGGGATCAGCCCTTCCAGAGGGCGCAGGCCGATGCCGTCGTGACAAGCGAGGAAGTTGAGGAAGGTGCCGCCTTCGGGGGGCGGTTCCAGGTGGGCGGCCCAGCGGGTCAGGTGCTCGGCGTTGCCGTGGTACAGCGCGTGGAGCACCAATGGCGGCAGGGGGAACTGGTAGACCATGTGGGCCTCGTCGCCCTGGCCGAAATAACTGACGTTCTCCGCGTGGGGGACGTTGGTTTCCGTGATGAGTACGGTACCGGGAGCCACCTGGTCCACCACGTCGCGGAGCAGCTTGACCACCTGATGGGTTTCGGGGAGGTGGATGCAGGGGGTGCCGATTTTCTTCCACAGATAGGCGATGGCGTCCAGCCGGATCAGGCGGGATCCTTTGGCCAGGTAGAACAACAGGATGTCCAGGTATTCGAACAGAACCTTGGGATTGCGGAAATCGACGTCGATCTGGTCCGGACTGAAGGTGGTCCAGACCCAGCGGGGGCCCCTGACCGTCTCGAAACGGGTCAGAAGCGGGGTGGTTCTGGGACGGACCACCATGGAAAGATCGGTGTCGGGGTCCACCTCGATGAAATAGTCGCGTCCCGGATCCAGGTCCTTGAGGTAATTCTGAAACCAGGCGTGGCGGCTGGAGACGTGGTTGATCACCAGGTCGGTCATCAGTTTGAAATCCAGGGCGATCCGTTCGATGTCGGGCCAGTCGCCCAGTGCCGGATTGACCTTGAGGTAATCGATGACGGCGAAACCATCGTCGGAGCTGTAAGGAAAATAGGGGAGAACGTGGACGCTGCTGAAACAACCCGGCAGCCGTTCCGTAAGGAAACGGTGCAGGGTGTGCAGGGGCGCTTCCGTCGGTTGGCGGATACTGTCTCCGTAAGTGATCAGCAGGATGTCGCCGGCGTTCCAGAGCGTCTCCGAGGGTGGGTGGACGTCCGGGGCGAAGCCGGCCAGTTTGTCCAGCAGATGCTCGGTGAGTGGAGCGGCCTGGGTTTCTCCGTAAAGAAAGCCCAAGCGCCGCTGGATCCGTTCCCGCAGGGCGGGGGGGAAATGAGCTGCCACGTCAGTCACGGAAGTTGACGAACTGCAGGGGAAGATCCAGGGAGGCTTCCCGCAGCGTGCGGATCACCTGCTGCAGGTCGTCGCGTTTCTTGCCGCTCACCCGGATTTTCTCCCCCTGAACGCTGGCCTGGACCTTCAGCTTGGCATCCTTGATGCGTTTGACGATTTTCTTCGCCAGTTCCTTGTCGATGCCTTGGCGCAGGGTGACGATCTGGTGCGCGGCATGGCCGCTGATCTGCGGCTCGCCCACTTCCAGGCAGCCGATGTCCACACCCCGCTTGGCCAGCTTCAGTCGCAGGATGTCCAGCATCTGCTTGAGCTGGAATTCGTTCTGGGCGTGCAGGGTGATCTGTTCGCCTTCCTGTTGGAAGTGGGCGCCGGATCCCTTGAAGTCGAAACGGTTGGCCACCTCGCGGTTCGCCTGGTCCACCGCGTTGGTCGCCTCGTGCATGTCGACCTCCGAGACGATGTCGAACGACGGCATGATCAGTCCCTCTCCTCGTGAAACGAATCGTCGTCCCCGGTGGTGGGGAAGTCGCCTTCTTCCCACTCTTCGGTGCCTTCCTCCAGGCCCATTTCCGAATAGGGGATGTCTTCCGGTTCCACGTCGTCGAGGGGGGCGGTCCAGTCTTCCGGTTCCTCGATGGGTTCCAGGTTGAGTTCCCGCCAGGTGTCGAAGTCGATTTCGTCGATATTGCCATCGAAGTACTGGATCTCGATGGCGCCGGAATCTTCGTCCACGGCGACGACCTCGAATTTCTGGTTCGACTCCAGATCCAGATACCAATTGCCTTCGATAGGGTCGAGTTCGTTCATGACAACCTCCGACACGTGGGTTTGTCGCTGTGACCGGGGGAAGAGAACCGGGTTCCTGCTAATCTAGCACAAAGTTCTCAGCGTTTCCGGTGGGCGCGGATGATTTCATAGGCTTCCCGGATCTTCTGGGTTTTTTCCGTGGCGATGCGTACCATTTCCTCGGGCAGGCCCTTGGCCACCAGCTTGTCGGGGTGGTGCTGGCTCATCAGTTTGCGATAGGCCCGTTTGATTTCCTCGTCGGAAGCGTCGGGGGAAACGCCGAGCAGGGCGTAGGCGCTGGCGAGGCTGGGTTGGCGCTGGCGCGGGGGCGGCCGGCGGCCGTGGCGCTGTTGATACTGGTACTGGCCGTAGGCCTGGGAGAAACGCAGCTGGGCTTCGATGAAGGCGCGCAACGCCTGAAACTCGAAGCGGGAGAAACCCAGGCGCTCGCAGATGTGGAGCAGCAGGCGTTCTTCGGCAGGGTGCAGGCTGCCGTCGGCATAGGCCGCCTGCAGCAGGATCTCGATGAAGATGCGCACCAGGGAGGAGCGCCGGCCGACCTCCTGGCGGAATTGGTCCAGGGTGGCGTCGAGGGGGAAATCGGGGGACTTGCCCTCGCGGAACAGGCGGATGGCCACCTCGCGCATGTCCCGCGGCAGGTCCATGCGGTCCATGATCTGGCGGGCGACGGCGATTTCTTCCTCGGTCACCCGGCCGTCGGCCTTGGCCAGATGCCCCATGACGGAGAAGGTGGCGGTGAAGAAGGCCATCTGGATGCGCTGCTGCCGCTCCGGTTCCATGTGAGGAAAGGCGGGAAATTCCCCCAGTCCCCGGTCGAACTGATGGCCGATAGCGGCGCCGAGCAGCGCCCCGATGGGGCCGCCGAGCATGAAGCCGAAGGCGCCGCCGAACACTTTGCCTAACCAACTCATAAGTGCTTGCCATTCCTCGATAAAATACGCATTATGACACGTTTGCGGATGGAGGAAAAAACGGTCGATGCCACCCAAGGTTCTGTATCAATCCCGCCTGAACTCCCTGAAACTGCTCGGCCGCGGCAAGGTCCGGGACATCTACGAGATCGACGACCGCCGCCTGTTGATCGTCACCTGCGACCGGCTTTCGGCGTTCGACGTGGTGCTGCCGGACCCGATACCGGGAAAGGGGCAGGTGCTGACCCGGCTCTCCAGCTTCTGGTTCCGGCGTACGGGACATCTAATCCCCAATCACCTGCTCGATGTGCCGCTGGCATCGGTCCTGCCCGATCCACAGGAGCGGGATCAGGTGGAAACCCGCGCCGTGGTGGTGAGGCGTCTCAAGCCGTTGCCGGTGGAAGCCATCGTCCGCGGTTACCTGATCGGCTCCGGCTGGAAGGACTATCAGCGCACCGGCAGAGTGTGCGGGATCGAACTGCCGCCGGGCCTGCGTCTGGCGCAGCAGCTTCCCCGACCCATCTACACCCCCTCCACCAAGGCGGAGCTGGGTACCCACGACGAGAACATCGACTACGAACGGACGGAGGCGCTGCTCGGTTCCGAGATCGCCGCCCGGGTGCGGGATGTCAGTCTGGCGATCTACACCGAGGCGGCGGAATACGCCCGAACCCGCGGCATCATCATCGCCGACACCAAATTCGAGTTCGGTGTGGACGAAGCGGGCGGGTTGTATCTGATCGACGAGCTGCTGACGCCGGATTCGTCACGCTTCTGGCCGGCGGATCAGTACCGGGTGGGCGTCAGTCCCCCCAGTTTCGACAAACAGTTCGTCCGGGACTGGCTGGAATCCATCGGCTGGAACAAGAAACCGCCCGCTCCCCGTTTGCCGGCGGAAATCATCGCCAGGACGGCGGAGAAATACCGAGAGGCGGCCCGGCGCCTGATCGGCGGGACGGATTAGAGCCAGCCGTGTTCCGCGAAGGAAAAGACCTCGTTGTCGCCGATCACCAGGTGATCGAGAACCCGGATGTCGAACAAGCTCAGGGCATCGACCAGCCGCTCGGTGATGGCGCGGTCCACGGCGCTCGGGGTCGCCACCCCGGAGGGGTGGTTGTGGGCGAAGATAATCGCGGCGGCGTTCAAGGCCAGCGCCCGGCGGACGACCTCCCGGGGATAGACGCTGGCACCGTCGACCGTGCCACGGAACAGCGGTTCGTAGGCGATGAGCCGGTGACGGGTGTCGAGAAACAGGGCGGCGAAGACCTCGTAGGGGCAGTCGCGCAACTGACGCAGCAGAAAGAGGCGGGTCTTTTCCGGCGAGGTGAGGGCGTCGCCGCGGTTCAGGCTTTCCTGCAGATGGCGCCGGGCCATTTCCAGCACCGCCTGCAACTGGACGTATTTGGCGGTACCCAGGCCCTTGCATTCGGTGAAACGGCGAAGATCGGCGTCGAGCAGGGCGCGCAGGGAACCGAAACGGCTCAGCAGTTCCCGCGCCAGGTCCACCGCCGTCTTTCCCCGGACGCCGGTGCGCAGGAAGATGGCCAGGAGTTCCGCATCGGAAAGGGCCTGGGGACCCTTGGCCAACAGTTTCTCCCGGGGGCGTTCCCCCTCGGGCCAGTCACGAATGGTCGTCATGGTGAATTAGCTTAGATGGAAATCTCCCGATTGCAACGGCGACGGATCCTCCTGGGCGTCACCGGCAGCATCGCCGCCTACAAGAGCGCCGAATTGATCCGGCGGCTGCGCCAGGCGGGCGCCGAGGTCCAGGTGGTGATGACGCCGGCGGCGGCCCGCTTCGTCACCCCTTTGACCCTGCAGGCATTGTCGGGGCGTCCGGTACGCCGTGACCTGTTCGATGTCGCCGCCGAAGCGGCCATGGGCCACATCGAGCTGGCCCGCTGGGCCGACTGGATTCTGATCGCCCCGGCGAGCGCGGATTTTTTGGCTAGACTGAGGATAGGGCGGGCTGACGATCTGCTTGCCACCCTCTGTCTGGCCAGCGAGGCGCCCGTGATTCTGGTGCCGGCGATGAACCGGGCCATGTGGCGGCATCCTGCCACCCGGGACAACGTCGCGGTGCTGGAAGGGCGCGGAGTCGAGATCTGGGGACCGGCCAGCGGCGCCCAGGCCTGCGGTGAGGAGGGGCCGGGAAGGATGCTGGAACCGGCGGAGATCGTCGGTCGCCTGCAGGCGTTGGGGAAAGCACCCCTTCTCGGCGGGGTGAAGGTGATGATCACCGCCGGCCCCACCCGGGAGGCCGTCGATCCGGTCCGTTTTCTCAGCAACCGCAGTTCCGGCCGGATGGGCTACGCTCTGGCTCAGGCCGCCCGCGAGGCCGGGGCCGAAGTGACCTTGGTCAGCGGTCCGGTATCCCTGGAACCGCCTTCGGGCGTCGAGGTGATCAGGGTCGAAAGCGCTCAGCAAATGTATCGGCAGGTCATGGCGCGGGTTGGTAGGTGCGACATCTTCATCGGTGCCGCGGCCGTGGCGGATTACACCCCGATCCGTCCGGCGGTCGCCAAATTGAAAAAAGACCAGGCGCGGATCACGCTGGAACTGGTCCGGACCCCCGACATTCTCGCGGCAGTCGCCGCGGCCAGCCCCCGTCCCTTCACGGTGGGATTCGCGGCCGAAACCGAACGGCTGCACGAGTACGCCCGCGCCAAGCTGGATCGCAAGCGGCTGGACATGATCGCCGCCAATCGGGTCGGGCCTGGGCGCGGTTTCGAAACCGAGGACAACGCGCTCTGGGTGTTGTGGCCGGGGGGCGAAAGGGATCTCGGCCGGGCGTCCAAACGGGAACTGGCCCGGCGTCTGATCGAACTGATAAGCGAGCGTTATGGTCAGGAAAGTCGAGCTGAAAATTCTGGATGAGCGTCTGGGAAAGGCGATTCCGCTGCCCCGTTATGCCACGCCGGGGTCGGCGGGACTGGATCTGCGTGCCTGCCTGGACCGCCCCCTGACCCTCGATCCTGGGGAGACGGCGCTGATTCCCACCGGCCTGGCGATCCACATCGCCGATCCCGGCCTGGCCGCCGTGCTGCTGCCCCGATCCGGCCTGGGACACCGGCATGGCATCGTCCTGGGGAATTTGGTGGGATTGATCGATTCGGACTATCAGGGGGAAGTGATGGTATCCTGCTGGAATCGCGGTCGGGCACCGTTCACCATCGGGGTGGGGGAACGGATCGCCCAGATGGTGTTCGTTCCCGTGGTTCAGGTGGACTTCGTCCAGGTGGACGAGTTCAGCCCCAGCGAGCGTGGCGCAGGGGGCTTCGGTCACACCGGACGCCGTTAGGTCGACGCCATGAGTCTGACACGCTGGCTGATCCTCCTGCTGGCCGTCACGGGGCTGTCCCTGCTGCTGGCGGTCGCCGCCGTCTATTTCCTTTCCTGGCGCAACCTCGACCAGCGGCAACGGGAACAATGGGCCGACTACGCCCAGGCCGTGGTGCGACAGACCGAAGCACGCAGCCGCGATCTCCAGGCGCTGGTGGGGGCCCTGGCTCGGGATCCCCGCTGGCCGGAAATTCTCGATTCCTCCGACTGGGAAGTGGAAGAGCGGCGCCTGGCCGGGATGATTCCCGAGTTCCTCTGGGTGCGTCTGTTGCCCCCCGATTTGGAAGAACCTACCGGGCGGTTGAGTTTCGCCGATCTCGATCTGATCCGGCAGGCCGCGGGCGAAGATCCGCCCCCGGCGGTACAGGGTGCCGCCGCCGAGCGCCATTTGGCCGTCGCCAGAGCCATCCGGGACGGCGACCGGGTTCTGGCCGTGCTGCTGGTGGCCCTGGATCCCGCCTGGGTGCGACAGGGGCTGCCGACACCGAAACGCGGTGCCCTCGCCATCACCCAGGGCGATTTGACCCTGGCGCGGCGCGGGGACGATGCATTGCCGGCGGCGGAGCCCGGTGCCACGATCCCGATCCCGGGAACCCGGTGGCAGTTGCGCTACTGGCTTCCACCCGCAGAGCCGGAGGGAATCTGGTGGGTGGTTTTGGCGGTGCTTTTGGCGCTGCTGCCGGTTTCCGCCCTGGTGTACGCCTGCCGGCGCTGGTGGAAGCAGGCCGTGGCGAAAGACGGCGCCACCCTGCTGAACCTGGTCAACGACCTGATGAACGGTACCGTCGCCAGCAGCTACGTTACCGTAGTCCAGGAATTGCAGCCACTGATCGATCGGTTGCTCATCGTTTCTCAGTCTCGTCACGTGCGGCCCGAAGCGAGATATCCGGTTGCGGAACCCGAAACGGCCAAGGAAACCGCCCCGGCTCCGGAGCCGCTATCGGCCGGGCCTCCGGTTGCACCATCGCCGCCATCGACGCTGACCGTGCCGGAGAGCGTTTTCACCGCCTGCCACCTCCGTGGTGACGTGGAGACGCTGACACCGGAAGTGTTTCACGCCCTGGGCCGGGCGATCGGCAGCGAAGTCCAGGCTCAGGGCGAGCAGACGGTCAGCGTCGGCCGTGACCGGCGTGAGGGCAGCGAGGCGCGGGCCGCCGCCCTGATCGAGGGGCTCCGGGCCAGCGGTTGTGACGTGCTCGATCTGGGGGCGGTGCCGACGCCGCTGGTGTCTTTCGCCTGCCATTATTTGACCAGCCGATCGGGCGTGATGGTGACCGGCGGCTCCGCGCCCGCAGAACATACCGGCCTCAAGGTCGTCATCGCCGGCGAGCTTTGGCACGGCGACCGGTTGCGGCAACTGCACCGGCGTCTGCAGGACCAGGACCTGAAGAGCGGCATGGGTTCGGTGGAGAGCCGCGATCTGCTCGCCGATTATATCGGCGCCGTCATCGACGATGTCCAGATCGGCAGGCCCATGAAGGTCGTCGTCGATGCCGGTGCCGGGGTGGCGGGGGAAGTGGTCCCCGCCCTGCTGCGGACCCTGGGCTGCGAGGTGGCGGAGTGCCGCAGCGAAACGATGCTGGATCCCGGTGTCGGAAACGCCCTGGAACGGTTGTGCGCCCAGGTCCGGAACGACCCGGAGGCCGAGCTGGGACTGGCCTTCGACGGGGACGGCGACCGGCTGGCGGTGGTGGACGCCCGGGGAAGGTGGGTGCCGGCCGATCGGGTGCTGATGCTTCTGGTCGCGGACGTGTTGTCCCGGGAACCGGGGGGGGACGTGGTGTTCGATCTGGAATGCGGGCGCCATCTGGCCCGTCACATCGTCCAGCACGGAGGGCGCCCGGTGGTGGCGCCGGTGGGATACTGCCATCTGCACGCCAAGGCCGAGGCCAGCGCCGCCCCTCTGGCGGGGGGATTCAGTGGCCACCTGATTTTCCGGGAGCGCTGGTTCGGCATCGATGACGCCATCTATGGCGCGGCGCGGCTGCTGGAGATTCTTTCCGCCGAGCCGGAGACTTCCGACGAAGTGTTCGCGCAGCTACCCCAAAACGTCTCCACCCCTTATCTGGAAGTGACCCTCGAGTCCGGACGAATTGAAAATGCCATGAAAATCCTGCAGGCTACCGCAGACAAATTTTTCGACGATGCCAAGGTGGATATGACTTCGGGAGTTCGGACCGATTTCGCCGACGGCTGGGGGATCGTGCGCCCGGCGGACGGATACGACGCTTTGCGCCTGCGTTTCGAGGCCGATGACCGGAAGGCGCTGGAACGGATTCAGGCCCGCTTTCAGGAATGGTTCGACACTGTCGAGCTGGCGGTCACCCTGCCCGACGGAGTGGAGGTGTCCGATGGATAAGCGGACCAAGCTGTCGGAGGAATACGCGGACCGCATCGCCCACGTTCTTATCGAGGCCCTGCCCTACATTCGCCGTTTCCGTGGCAAGACCATCGTGATCAAGTACGGCGGCAACGCCATGGTGGACGAAGGGCTGAAGCACGGGTTCGCCCGCGATGTGGTGCTGTTGAAACTGGTTGGAATCAATCCGGTCCTGGTGCATGGCGGCGGGCCGCAGATCGGTCGGTTGCTGGAGCGCCTGGGGAAGACCAGCCGTTTCGTCGAGGGAATGCGGGTGACCGACCGGGAAACCATGGATGTGGTGGAGATGGTCCTGGGCGGGCTGGTCAACAAGGAAATCGTCAATCTGATCAATCAGCACGGCGGCCACGCCGTCGGGCTCACCGGCAAGGACGGTGCCCTGATCCGGGCCCGAAAAATTCATCTCCAGCCCCGCTCGCCGGAGGCGGATGCCCCGGAGATCATCGATCTCGGCCATGTGGGGGAGGTGGAGAGCATCGACCCGGGCGTCGTGAACATGCTGGTGCATGGCGATTTCATCCCGGTGATCGCCCCGATCGGGGTGGGGGAGGACGGGGTTTCCTACAACATCAACGCCGACCTGGTGGCGGGCAAGATGGCCCAGGTGCTGGGCGCCGAGAAGCTGATCCTGCTGACCAACACCCGGGGGGTGCTGGACAGGGACGGCGGACTGTTGACCGGGCTGACGGCGGCGGAAGTGGAGCGCCTGATCGACGACGGCACCATTTCCGGCGGCATGATCCCCAAGATCCGTTGCGCCATGGACGCCATCGCCGGCGGGGTGCGCAACGTCCACATCATCGACGGCCGGATCGAACACGCGGTACTGCTGGAACTGTTCACCGACAGGGGAATCGGGACCTTACTGGGCGGATGAAGCCTTCAGTCCCGATTCGATGAAGGCGGGGAAGCCGGCGCGCATTTCCCGGACCGGCTCGCTGTGGCACAATTCCTGTCCCACCGTGGACAGTTTGCAGCGCACGTCCAGGAACAGGGTGTCCTCTCCCTTGCCGCGAATCCGGGCCACGGTCAGGGCGATGTCCTGGTCCCGGCGCGGGTCCTGGGTATGGAGAATGGTGTCGCTGTTGATGAACAGGGGTGTGGTCGCATGGGTCTGGACGTAGATCCGTGCCAGTTGCCAGGCCCGGTCGCAATCGACGGCCGGCCGGCAATGGGCCACGCTCAGGATGATCCGCTGCTTGGCGGAGGCCCGGGTGTCGGGGCGGGTGGTGGCGACCGCCTCCGCCTGTTGAAAGTGCGCCTGCAGGCGGCGGAACCGTTCCAGATCCCGGGCGAACTTCCGTTGCAGGGCCTCTTTGGCCTGGGTCTCGTGGGCGATCTTGGTTTTCGACAGCCGGATTTGACTGCGCAGGGAAGCGATGTCCTGGGCCAGATTTTTGGGAACTTTGCGGCCGTTGCGCTCGATTTCCGCCGCCTTGGCGATCCTTTGCTTCAGCAGTGACTGAAGCCGCTGGATGTTGGCCTCGAGAACCCGGATGCGGGCGTCGATGGTGTTGAGCTGGCCCTGCAGGGCCAGCTGCAGGTCCTCTTCGCTCCGATAAGTGCGCAACAAGGCGCGGTCTTTGGCCAGCTGTTCCTCCAACAGGCGTTTTTCCTCCCGGCGCAATTGAGCCAGGCGGGTTTCCCGGGCCAGTTCCTCGCGGGTCTTGGGTTTTTCCACGACCTTCAGCTTGCGCAGCTGCTTTTTGTCGTAGACGACGCGCCGATGGCGGATCGCCTCGGCGGGGACGGTGTCGGAATAATGGACCTTGCCCTGTTGGTCCACCCAGCGGTACAACCGCGGCGCAGGATTTCCTCCCGCCGGGGATGCGGCGAGGAAAGCCGTGACGAGCAGAAGGGCGGATCGGACGGATCGCATATGTTTAAGCGTAGTCGCTTCCCGGCGGGGATCAAGCGCCGAAGGTGCGGCGGTAGGCCCGGATGGTCGCCAGCTCGCTTTGGAAGCGGCCGCTTTCCTCCAGAAAGGCGATGACGTCGGTCATGGTCACGATGGCCCTGACCGGAATGCCGTATTCCCGTTCGACCGCTGCCGTGGCGGGAATGCCGCCGTCGAGCTTCTCCTCCCGGTCCAGGGCGATCACGACCCCGCACGGGGTGGCGCCGGCCTGGCGGATGAGGTCCACCGATTCCCGGACCGAGGTGCCGGCGGTGATCACATCGTCGATGATCAGCACCCGCCCCTGGAGCGGCGCGCCGACGATCACGCCCCCTTCGCCGTGGGTCTTGGCTTCCTTGCGGTTGAAGGCATAAGGGTAGTCTTTGCCGTGATCGGCGGCCAGGGCGATGGCGGTAGCGCAGACCAGCGGAATGCCCTTGTAGGCGGGGCCGTAGAGCATGTCCCAGGTGAAGGGGAGATTTTCCAGGGTCTCGGCGTAGAAGCCCCCCAGTCGCCGGAGGCGTTCGCCGCTGTCGAAGCGGCCGATGTTGAAAAAGTAGGGGCTCGTGCGCCCCGATTTGAGTCGGAAGCTGCCGAAACGCAGGGCGTCGGAATGGATGGCGAACTCGATGAAGCGTCTCTGATAGGGAAACATGGTCGAATCGTCCGTTTGCGGTGATTGAAAGCATCATGGTAACCCGGGGGAAGAATATTCACACACCGGACCGCCTGTCACCCGTTTCCCACAGGAACGATCGGTGCACAAGATCCACAGCTTCTGTGGACAAGCTTGTGAGCAGCTTGCGTGAAACCGTCCTAACCCGATGATCGGGAAGGGGGTTTTGTTCCTGGTCAAAAATCGGCCAGTTTCAGGCGAAACGGCCCAGGATGGAATCGAGGAAGTTCCATCCCCGTTCGCTGCAGCGGACGGCACCGCCCTCCCGGACCAGCCAGCCCTCGGCGATCA
>JALSSF010000236.1 GCA_026984375.1 Methylothermaceae bacterium
GCCGGTCCAGCAGGGCGTCGAGGTCGTTCCATCCCAGCCGTCCGCGGAAGCGCCAGGGGTGTCCGAGGGCGAGGCGGTGGTTTTCCACCTGGTGATCTTGGGGAACCGGCCCGGCGAGCGGCACTTCCACCAGGTCGAGTACCCGCAAGCGGGAGGGAGGGCGAACGGCGCCGCCGTCGGTGTTGGCGACCGGGCGGATCCAGGAGCCGGCGCGATCACCGTCCCACCGTTTGCCGGCGACGCAGGCACCGCCGTGTTTGTAGGATTTGGCCAGACAGACCATCGGGGTGAATCGGGTCATGCACGCACCTCGTGAGATCGACACGGGTACGCATCTTAGGCGGTGCGGGCGGGGCCGTCCGGAACGGCAGGCTTGCCGTCATGGCTTGGGGTCATTTTGGCTGTAGTAAGCCGGTTGCAATTTTCTGAGAATGGCTGATACTATGACCAGCATGGTCAGATTGTGGGGGTGTCATGCGGAACTGGCAGATCCAAGAAGCCAAGGCCCGGTTTTCAGAAGTCATCAAAAAAGCGCAGCAGGAGGGGCCTCAGGAAATCACCTCGCACGGCAAACCGGTGGCGGTCGTCCTTTCCAGAGAACAGTACGAGCGCCTGACTGGCACTGGGGAATCCCTGGTCGCCTTCATGCGCCGCTCACCGCTGTTTGGGCAAGAGGATGTCGATTTCGAACGTGAGCAGACCCTTACCCGGGAAGTGGAACTGTGAGCTATTTGATCGATACCTGCGTATTATCCGAATTGCGGAAAAGGCGGCCGCATCCGGGTGTGATCGCCTGGATCGAATCCCGTCCGGCCACCTCGCTATACATCAGCGTGTTGACCCTGGGCGAGATCCGCAAAGGCATCGAGCGCCTTGCGGATGGAGAGCGGAAATTCAGCTTGCTGGACTGGCTGGAAACGGAGCTGCCGAGGTTCTTCGTTGGCCGTATTGTTCCCATCGATTTCGAAGTGGCTGATCGCTGGGGTCGTCTCGTGGCCAAAGCAGGACGGTCCTTGCCGACCATCGACAGCTTGCTGGCGGCCACTGCGCTGGTTCATGACCTGGTGTTGGTGACGCGGAACGTCAAGGATTTTTCCTATGCGGCGCTCAAAATCGTCAATCCCTGGGAACGTTGAGGGGATGAGCGGCATGAAAAAACCGGCATCGTGGGATGCCGGTTTTCGGGGGGATGAAGCGGGTCAGGCCGCGGTCTTGACCGGGATTTTCTTCGGCTGTACTTCCGCTTTCTTGGGAATGACCACGGTCAGGACGCCGTTTTCGTACTTGGCTTCGATCTTTTCTTCGTCCACCGTTTCCGGCAGGGTGAAGCGGCGGAAGAAGCTGCCGTAGAAGCGCTCGACGCGCTTGTAGTTGTCCTTTTCCTCCTTGGCTTCGGTTTCCCGCTGCCCCTTGATGGTCAGCACGCCCTTTTCCAGGGTGACCTCGATGTCTTCCGGCTTGACCCCGGGCAGGTCGGCCTGCACCACGTAGCGGTCGGCCTCTTCCTTGATGTCCACCGCCGGGGCCCATTCCACCGTGGCCGGCGCTTCACCCTCGCCCCGGAACAGTTCGGAACGCAGGGATTCGAAGGACCGCTCCAGTTCCCGTTGCAACTGGTTCAAAAGGGAAAACGGTTCGTAACGTACCAAATCTGCCATGTCGTCCGCCTCCTGAATGCATGTCTGTCGAACTCGCCCTTCTATATGGAGGCGGTGGTGTTTTTTTCAAGGGCGGCTGCGGGTCAATCCTGGCGCCGGGGATCGAGCAGTTCGATCTTGTAACCGTCGGGGTCTTCCACGAAGGCCAGAATGGTGCTGCCGTGTTTCATGGGGCCGGGTTCGCGGACGACCTTGCCTCCCTTGGCGCGGATCCGTTCCACCGCCTCGTAGACGTCGTCGACCTCGATGGCGATATGGCCGAAGCCGTCGCCCAGATCGTAGTGGTGGGTGTCCCAGTTGTAGGTCAGTTCCAGCACCGTGTCGCGGGCCTCGTCACCGTAGCCGACGAAGGCCAGGGTGAAGCGCCCTTCGGGATAATCCCGCCGGCGCAGCAGTTTCATGCCCAGCACGTCGGTGTAGAAATGGAGGGATTTTTCCAGGTCACCGACCCGAAGCATGGTGTGGAGAATGCGCATGACGACCTCCTCAGCTTTCTGGTTTGGTAACCGGGTGGGCGCTTTCGATCAGTTTTCCCATGCAGGCCATGATGTACTGGGTGATGTTCATCGCCGCCGCGCTGGCCTTCTGTTCCGAGCCGAACACGTCCTTGTACTGGCGAACGGCCGCCAGCGCCTCGTCGCTGTTGCGGGCGCTCTCGAAGGCCAGATAGGCTTCCCAGTACGGTTTGCGCGCCGGGGTGCCGCGGAAACCCGGCAGGGTCTTGGCGATCTGGCTGGTGACGCATTCGGCCACCTCCTCGGGATCCAGGTTGTAGTCCTTGAGGTCGGGATCCGTGGCCAGGCGCGCCGCCAGCTTTTCCTGGAATTGATCGCGCTCCTTACTGGCGCAGGCGGACAGCAGCAGGGCGGCGAGGATGAAGATCGAAATTTTTTTCATGGAACCGTGCCTGGATATTTTTGAAAGCTCCAATTATCCCTCAAGCCGTGGCCGGCTGTACAGAGTCGCCCAGGGCGCGGCTCAGGCAGGCGAAGGCGTCCAGGGGCAGGGTTTCGGCCCGGGCGCCGGGGTCGATGGCGCAGGCGCGGATGGTTTCTTGGGCCACCACACCCCGCAGGGCGTTGCGCAGGGTCTTGCGGCGCTGACCGAAGGCCCGGGCGACCAGGGCTTCGAACGTCCGGTAATCCCCCACGTCCACCGGCGGCGTGCGGTGCGGGTGCAGCCGGACCACCGCCGACATCACCTTCGGCCGGGGACGGAAGGCCTCGGGCTTGACCGTGAACCGTTTTTCCACCTGGCAATGGTACTGGGCCATGACGCTGAGGCGGCCGTAGCGTTTGTCGCCGGGCGCCGCCGCCAGGCGCTCCACCACCTCCTTTTGCAGCATGAACACCATGGTTTCGGTGACGTCCTTGAAGCGGAACAGATGGAACAGCAGGGGGGTCGAGATGTTGTAGGGCAGGTTGCCCACGATCTTCAGTCCGCTCCCCAGGGCGGCGAAGTCGAATTGCAGGGCGTCGGCCGCGTGGATGTGAAGATGATCGTGGCCGGCGAACCGGTCCTGCAGGCGGGCTACCAGATCGCGGTCGATCTCGACGACGTCGAGACGGCGGCACGCCGGCAGCAGGAAGCGGGTCAGGGCGCCCTTGCCGGGGCCGATTTCCACCACGTGGTCCTCCGGTGACAGGTCCAGGGCGGCCACGATGCGGTGGAGCGCCCGGGTGTCGTGGAGGAAGTTCTGGCCGAACCGTTTACGGGCTTTGTGGGGGGCGGGCATGGCGGGTCAATTGGATGGCGGTCGCGATCGCCTCGATCAGGCTCCCGGTATCGACGGCGCCGCTGCCGGCCAGTTCCAGGGCGGTTCCGTGGTCCACCGAGGTGCGGACGATGGGAAGCCCCAGGGTGACGTTGACGGCCCGGCCGAAGCCGGCGAATTTGAGCACCGGCAGACCCTGGTCGTGATACATGGCCAGGAAGGCGTCGCTGCGCGCCAGGTGGCGGGGCAGAAAGGCGGTGTCGGCGGGGAGGGGGCCGGTCAGGTTCAGTCCTTGTTGCCGCAGTCGCTCCAGCACCGGGGCGATGACCTCGATCTCCTCGCGTCCCAGGTGGCCGCTTTCACCGGCGTGGGGGTTGAGGCCGAGGACGGTGATCGCCGGTGCGGCAATGGCGAAACGCCGGCGCAGGTCCCGGTCCAGGATGCGGATGGTTTCCTCGAGGCGTTCCGCCGTGACCGCTTCCGCCACCCGGCTCAGCGGCAGGTGGGTGGTGACCAGGGCCACCCGGAGGGGAAGGGCGGGTTCCCGCATCCGGGTGGCGAGCAGCATCACCGGGCACCCGCCGGTCAGCCGGGCGATGAACTCGGTATGGCCGCTGAAGGGGATGCCGGCGTCGTTGATCACCCCTTTGTGGACCGGAGCCGTGACCACGGCGTCGAATTCCCCCCGCAGACAGCCGGCGACCGCGGTTTCGATCAGATCGAGGACGTAGCCGGCGTTGGCCGGGTCCAGGCGGCCGGGGACCACCGGGGCCGCGACCGGGTGCGGCTGGACCCACAGGTGGCCGGCGCGCTGGGGTTCCGGGGCCTTTCCCGGATGCAGGGTCAGATTCACTCCGAGTCGGGCGGCCCGCTGCCGCAGCAGGTCGGGATCGGCCAGCACGGTCAGACGGGCGGGCAGATCCCGGCGGCCCAGCAGGACGCACAGGTCCGGGCCGATGCCGGCCGGTTCCCCCGAGGTCAGGGCGATGCGGGGTGCGTCAGTCGAGGAGGATTTCCACATAGGCTTCGTTGCGGAGGCGGCGCAGCCACAGCTCGGTCTCCTCCTCGATCTTGCGGCGGGTCAGGATTTCCCGGGCCCGTTTCCGCCGGTATTCCGGGGTGTCGTCCCGGCTTTTGCGCTCCAGCACCTGGATGATGTGCCAGCCGAACGGAGTCTGGACCGGGTCGGAGATCTCCCCCGGCTCGAGGTGGTTCATGGCCTGGGCGAAAGCCGGCACCACCGCGTCGGCGGTGATCCAGCCCAGGTCGCCGCCTTTCACCGCCGAGGCGGGATCGTCGGAGAAGGCCTGGGCTAGGGCGGCGAAGTCCTCGCCGGATTCGATGCGGCGTTTGAGAATGTTAAGCCGCCGTTTGGCCTCGGCATCGTCGATGACTTCGTTGGTCTTGATCAGGATGTGGCGGACGTGGGTCTCCAGGACGATGTGCTTGTCGCCGCCGCGCACGTCCAGCAGTTTGATGATGTGAAAGCCGCTGGGGCTGTGGATGGGGCCGCGGACCTCGCCCTTTTTCATCTTCGGCACGATGTCGACGAACAGGGTGGGAATCCGGTCGAGCTTGCGCCACCCCAGATCCCCGCCCTCGAGGGCCTGGGCGCCGTCGGACACGGCGATGGCGGTCTGACGGAAGTCCAGTCCCTGGCGCAGCTCCGCCGCGATCCGTTCCGCCTTGCGCTGGGCCTTCTGCACCGTCTGCGGCGAGGCGGCCTCCGGGGTGGCGATCAGGATGTGGCCCAGACGGTATTCCCGCGCCTGCTCCGGATCGGACTGGGCCTCGGTTTCCAGGAAGTGGGTCACTTCCCGCTCGCTGACCTGGATCTTGGCATCGACCTGGCTGTTCCGCAGGCGGTTGAGCATGAGTTCCTGGCGCAGGTTTTCCACGAAGCGCGCGTAATCCATGCCCTGCTCTTCGATGGCCCGGCGGAAACCTTCCAGATCCATGTGATTGCGCCGGGCCAGCTCCAGGAGCGCCTGACGCAGGGTTTCGTCGTCCACCTCGATGCCGTTGCGTTCGGCCAGTTGCAGCTGCAGGCGCTGAAGAATCATGCGCTCGAGCACCTGGCGGCGCAGGATGGGGCGGGGCGGCAGCGGGGCGCCGTTGGCTTGGAACTGGGAAGCGATGGCGTCGACCTGCCGCTCCAGTTCGCTGGCCAGGATGACGTCGTCCTCGGCGACGGCGACGATGCGGTCCAGGGGCTGGGCGGCGAAAAGCCAGACGGGCCACAGCAAAATGAGAAACAACCCGGTCGGGGCCGGGGGGAGCAGATGTTTTCGGCTAGTCATCGATTCCATAACCACGAATGTTGCGTTCCAGGAAGCGGTCGACCCGGCGTCCCAGGCTGATCAGGCCTTTCAGTTCCAACTGGGCGAACACCGTGGTGTCGGCCTGGCGGTTGACGTCCCGGACGTAGCGGCGTCCGATCAGGCGCAGGCGCCAGCAGCACGATTCCGCTTCCACGCCCAGAAAGCTTTCCAGGATGATCTCGTCGCGCAGCGAATACTGGAAGCGGCCCACGGTGTGGAAGCCGGGCGTCAGGAGCCAGCGGAACGATCCGTCGAGGATCTCGAGGCTGTCGCGGCGGAACCGGTAACTGAGATTGGCGATGTAATCGTCGGTGTCCTTGTACTGCAACAGGGCCTCGCCGCGGTCGAGCCGGTTTCGGTGGGGATCCCACTGCAGTCCCGAACGCCAGGAAACGGTGCGGAGCGGAAAGAAATCCAGTTCCGCCACGATGTTGGAACTGTCGCGGGTTTCCACCGTCTGGCCGGGCAGGGTCACCCGCCGGTCCCGAAAGTAATAGATTTGACCCAGGGTGGCGCGCAATCGTTCATCGCCGGTCTCGTTCTCCAGCAGGCGGGAGGTCAGGGCGACGGAGACCTGGTTGGCGTCGTTGAGACGGTCTTTGCCGTTGAAGCGGTTGATGCGGAAAAGCTGGCTGAAGTTGAAATCGTTCAGACCGGTGTCGAAGATGGGAATGTCGTCCTGGTTGTCGTAGGGAATATACAGGTAGAACAGCCGCGGTTCCAGGGTTTGCAGCAGGGTGTCGCCCCAGGCCTTTTCCAGGAACAGGCCGCCGTCGAGGGAAGCCAGCGGCAGGATCCGGGAGACGGACTTCCCCTGTTCGGAAAGCCAGTACTGGGTGTAGTCCAGGCTGACCGAAGGGACGAGGAAAGCCGCCGCGGTTCGCCAGGGAAGACGGACGGTGGGGCGGAGGTGAAGACGTTGGCCGTCGTCGCGCCGGCGGTGCTGGAAGAAGACGAACTCGCTGTCCCAGTCGGTCTGCAGCCACGGGGTCAGGGTGTGACGGTAGTTGAGGATCATCTGGGGCAGGCGCCGGTAGGGCTGGCTGCGGGAGCTGATGTTGGGGTCCACGGTTTGCCAGTTTTCCACCCGGGTCAGGAAGTACCAGCCCCCGTGGCGGTATTCGACCTTGGCCTCGCTGCGCAGGTGACGGTTGGAGGCGATGGAGAGGGAGTCGCCGATTTCGTTGATGTAATGGTCGTCGGAGACGTAACGGATGTCGGCGAAGGCGCTCCAGTGGGGACCGAGGCGCGAGCGGTTGCGGAAGGCGAGCTGGCCCCGGGCCTGGTTCCGCATCGAGTCGTAAGGCAGCAGTTCGGCGGCGAGACGGCCGGAGCTGTGGGGAAACAGGTAGCGGAATTCGATGCCGCCGAGAAAACCGCGCTTGGACAGAATTCTGGGGGTTAGGGTCAAGTCGTAGTTGGGCGCCAGGTTCCAGTAGTAGGGCAGGGCGAAATCGAACCCCCGGGCCCGGGAAACGCTGAACGAGGGGGTGAGGAAACCGGAAATGCGGCGGTCGTCGAGGGGGTAGGAAAAATAGGGGGAATACAGGAACGGCACGTTCATGAATTCCAGCCATACGTGATGGCCCACGGCATGGCCGCTCTTCCGGTTGATGCGCAGGTCCCGGGCGTGGATCACCCAGTCGTCGTGGCCGGCGGGACAGGTGGTATAGGCCACCTCGTGATGGCGCGACAGATATTCGTTTTCGAACCGGCTGCGCTGCGTGGTACCCCGGGCCGGGACCGGTCCGAGGATGAAATGGGTCCGGGTCAGGGCGCCGCGGTCGCGCTCCAGATCGAGCCAGGCGTTCCGGCTGGCGAAAATGTAACCGTCTTCCTCGTAGATGACGTTGCCCCAGGCGTTGATGACGGAGGCCTCGCTGTCGTAGGCCAGGGCGTCGGCCCACAGGCGCTGGTCGCCGCGCTGCACCTTGACGTTGCCGGAAAAGAACAGCAGGTTTTCGTCGAGGGACTGGCTGAAATCTGCTTCCAGGTTGATGGGCAGATTCGTCCGGGAAGTCGGCGGCCGTCGTTCCCCCAACGTGGCCCGCCGCCGGCGGCAGTATTCGTTCCAGGGGTCCTCGGGCAGCAGTCGCAGCAGGGTGCTGAAGACGCTTTCGTCGGCAGCGCTGAAGGCCGGCTCTAAAAAGGGTTTCCCCGCCCTGGCCGTAGCCAGATGCGGTTTGCCGCCGGGATCGGGGCCGACCAGCTTGCAGCGCCAGCCGCTGCCTTCTCCGTCCGGCTGGCAGGTCCAGCCTTCGGGAACGTGTTCGGGCGGAGCCGCGGGTGGTGCCGGCAGCATCCCGGGGACCCGGCCGACCCGAATTTCCGGGCGGGATTGCGGCGCGGGTTCGGGGTCGTGTTCCGCCGTGTCCGCATCCGAGACTTCCGCCTGCGAGGTGGTGGGAGGCTCCGATGCGGGGGGATCGGGCGCGTTGCAGAGCCATTCGGACCCCACGGCGCGGCAGTTCCAGCCGGGTGCCGGTGTGGCACCGGCGATGTGCCACCCACAGCCTAGAGCCAGGGAAAGCCAGGCGATTCCGTATTTTCCCTTGCGCTGAAGCGACATCTTGTTATCGTTTGCGGGAACGACCGTGCCGGAAGGAATTAAAATGGCTCGCATTTTATCACGGGGGAATCCGGGTGACCGCGAAGATGCCCGGCTGAAAGCGCTTTTGTCCTGGCTCCCGGTCGAGGTCGTCGACTGGCGGCCGGTGACCGGTGACGCCAGCCGGCGGCGTTACTTTCGCATCCGGACCCCGGAGCGATCCCTGATCGCCATGGACGCACCGCCGCCGGAGCAGCCGCGTCGATTCGTCCAGGTGGCCGAATTGCTGGCGGCGGCGGGGGTCCGGGTGCCGGAGATCCACGCCGCCGACTTCGAGCGGGGCTTCCTGTTGCTGGAGGATTTCGGCGACCGAACCTACCTGGCGGCGCTGACGCCCGCCAACGCCGATTCCCTGTACCGGGCCGCGCTCGAAACCCTGGTGACGTTGCAGACCCGGATCGATCCGGCCGCCTGCCGCCTGCCGCCGTATTCCGAGGACCTGTTGCGCCGGGAACTGGCGCTTTTCCGCGAATGGCTGTTGGAGCGCTGGCTCGGTGAGACCGTGGCCGGGGATCTGTGGAACCGGGTGGTCGAGACGTTGCTGGCCGGCGCCCTGGAGCAGCCTCGGGTCTGCGTGCACCGCGACTATCATTCCCGCAATCTGATGCACCTGCCCGGCGGTCCCGGGGTGCTCGATTTTCAGGACGCGGTCGTCGGCCCGCTCACCTACGATTCGGTATCCCTGCTGCGCGACTGTTACGTCTCCTGGCCCGAGGAGCGGGTGGACCATTGGCGTGAGGCCCATCGGCAGGCCCTGGCGCGGCGCGGCCTGGCGGTCGCTCCGGAGCAGTGGTGCGACTGGTTCGATCTCATGGGGGCGCAGCGCCATCTGAAGGCGGCTGGCATTTTCGCCCGCCTGTGGCTCCGGGACGGGCGTTCCGGCTATCTGGGGGACGTTCCCCGCACCTTGCGCTACGTGGTCGCGGTCTGCGCCGCCCGCCCCCGGCTGCGTGATTTCGCCGATTATCTGTCCCGGCGGATCCTGCCCCAGGTGGAGGCGCGATTGTGAAAGCCATGATCCTGGCGGCCGGGCGCGGCGAAAGGATGCGCCCCCTCACCGATTCCGTTCCCAAACCCCTGCTGGAAGTGGCGGGGAAGCCTCTGATCGTTCATGTCGTCGAACGTCTGGCCCGGGCCGGCTTCACCGGGCTGGTGGTCAATCTGGGCTATCGCGGCGACCAGATCCGAGTCGCCTTGGGAGACGGCCGCGCCTGGGGGGTGCGGATCGACTATTCCCGGGAACCGGAGGACGCCCTGGAGACCGGCGGCGGGATCTTTCAGGCCCTGCCGCTGCTGAGCGATCCGTTTCTGGTGGTCAACGCCGACGTGGCCACCGATTTCCCCTTCGCCACGTTGCGGACGGTTCCCGAGTCGCTGGCCCACCTGGTCCTGGTCCCCAATCCGCCCCATCATCCCAGGGGAGATTTCGACCTGGCGGGAGGCCGGGTCTTGCCCGGAAAGGGCGGTCGTTATACCTTCAGCGGCATCGGTGTGTACCGGCACGCCCTGTTCGCCGGCTGCACCGCGGGGCGCTTTCCGTTGGCCCCCCTGCTGTACCGGGCCGCTGAACGGGGGGATGTGACCGGGGAATTGTACCGGGGAATCTGGATAGATATCGGAACCCCACAGCGGCTGTCGGCCTGGCGGAAACGACAACGAGGAGGAGAGAGCGATGAACCAACCGGTTGAGAAAAGCGAAGCCCAGCGTATCAAGGAGGCCAAAAAATGGGCCACTATCGTCTATGCCCTGCAGGCCCTGGGGTTTCTCGTCGGCATCAGCTATATCGCCGCGGTGATCGTGGCCTACCTGAAGCTGCCCGACGCCCGCGGCACCTGGGTGGAGTCCCATTTCCAGTGGCAGATCACGACCTTCTGGTACAGCCTGTTGTGGGGGATCCTCGGTGGCCTGGCCCTGATGTGGATGGTGGGCTATTTCATCCTGATCGCCGCGATGTTGTGGATCGTGTACCGCATCGCGGTGGGGTGGGTGCGGTTGAGCGACGGCAAACCGGCCTACGAGACCACCTGAAGCCGCTCGCGGAGAAAACGCTCGAACGCTTCGGTCGGCATCGGTCTGGCGAACAGATAACCCTGCATGACGTGACAGCCCTGACGCTGGAGAAACTCGGCTTGCTGCGGGGTTTCGACCCCTTCGCCGACCACCGCCAGCCCCAGGCCGCGGGCCATGGCGCAGATGGCCGTGACCAGGGAGGCATCGGCCGGGTCGTCGATACAGTCGCGCACGAAGGACTGGTCGATCTTGATGGTGTCGAGGGGGAAGCGTTTCAGATAGGCGAGGTTGGAATAACCGGTACCGAAATCGTCGATGGCGAAACGCAGCCCGGCCTCCCGCAGCCGGGCGAAGGTCGCCAGGGTGGCCGGGGTCGGTTGCACCAGGGCGCTTTCGGTCAGCTCCAGCTCCAGAGAAATCGGCACTTCATTGTCGCCCTGTCCTAGGAGCAGCCTCAGGATGCGTTCGGCGAAGTTGCTGCGCCACAACTGGACCGGCGACACGTTGACGCCGATATGACAGAAGCCGGCGTCGCACAGGCCCTGCCGGTGCCAGCGGCGTTTCAATTCGATGACCTCGGCGATCAACCATTCCCCTACCTCGACGATCAGGCCGGTTTCCTCCAGGAGGGGAATGAACTCCGCCGGGGATATCCAGGCGCCTTGCCAGCGCCAGCGCAGCAGGGCCTCGGCGCCGACGACGGTGCGGTCGGGGTAGCGGATCTGGGGCTGGAGATGGAATTGCAACTGGCACCGCTCGACGGCGTGGCGCAGGGCGGCTTCCAGACTGAGACGCCGTTTGCTGGCGGCCGACTGGTGGGGCTGGAACAGGCGATAGGTATTGCGTCCCGCCTCCTTGGCGGCGTACATAGCGGTGTCGGCGTAGCGCAGCAGGGTCTCCCCGTCCTGGGCGTCGTGGGGCGCCAGGGCGATGCCGATGCTGAAGGTGGACATCAGCTCGTGACCAGCGATCGTCAAGGGGCGGTTCAGTTGTTCCACGATCTTCTGCGCCACCCGGCCGGCCTGCTCGGCGGCCCGGTTGTGGATCAGGCTCAGGTTGGCGAGCAGGATCAGGAACTCGTCTCCGCCCAGGCGCACGATGGCGTCTTCGTCGCGGACGACGCGCTTGAGGAGATCCGCCACGGTCTGGAGGAGCAGATCGCCGGTTTCGTGACCCAGGGTGTCGTTGACGATCTTGAACCGGTCCAGGTCGAGGAACAACAGGCCGAGGGAATGATGGCCTTCGGTGGTCTCCCGGATGATGCGATCCAGGTTGTGCTGCAGCCAGGCGCGGTTGTGCAGTCCAGTGAGGGTGTCCTGATAGGCCAGCCATTCCAGATCCCTCTGGTAGTTTTCCAGCCAACCGATGAGGGTGTTGAACTTTTCCTCCAGCAGCCGGATTTCCGGGATCGGCGCCGAGACGGTCACCGGTTCCGATCCCCCCTGGGTCAGCCGTTCCAGGGCGCCGTGGAGGCGCTGCAACGGTCGGGTGAGGCGCCGGCTGCGCCACCAGCTGAACACGAGGATCGGCACGATCATCATGGCGGTGAACGCCAGTACCCGCTGGATGGAGCGATGGGCGGCGTGGCGGAATTCCGTCGGATCGAAGCCCACCACCACGTGGCCGAGCGCCCGGCGTTCCTCGTCGAAGAACAGGCTGGCCTCGCCGGAGTCGGCCGCGCTGGTGACCGGGGCGCCGAGAAGCAGCGGCGGAGGGTCGCCGTTCCAGAGCCATTGAATCAGTCTGAGGGCTTCGTGTCCCGGAGGACAGGCGCTTCGTACGGGCGAGTGAAGGCGGTAAACGACCGTCAGCCACTCGTGGCACTGGTCGTCGTAGATGCGGACGAAGAGCAGGTCGGGAAAGTCCCGGAAGGTTTCCAGCACCTGGCGGGCGGTGCGCCGGTCGCTCACGTAGAGGGGGAATTCGACGTTGCGCGCCATCAGTCGGGCCAGGATCTCCCCCTGGCGGTGCAGATCCCGGAAGCGCTGTTCCATGTGCTGATAGGTGAGCAGCGCGGCGGTCCCCAGGCCGCTCAACAGCACGATGGCGGTCAGAAACAGATTGAAACGGGTCGGGAGGGAGAGGGTGAACGGGACTTTCATGGCAACAGAATGGTTCCTTCCGGTAAAGGATAGGGCAAAGTCAGCCCCAGATGTCGAAAGACTTGGCGATTGACGGCCAGATGCACTTGGTTCGGATAGGCCGGTGGTGGCAGGTCTTGGGGATGACGCCAAAGACGGACGACCTGTTCGGCGGCCTGTCGTCCCAGGGCTTCGTAGTCCCAGTCGAAGGCGTACAGGGCGCCGGCCTCCACCCATTGGCGCGACAGGCCGATGAGCGGTATCCGTTTGCGGAAGGCCGCCATCAGGATCGAGCGGGCGGTGGTGGCGGAGAACAGCCGTCCGTTTCCCAAAAGCCACAGCGCTTCGATGGAGTCCGGCAGCTCGGCGAGGGCTTCGGCCAACTGCTCCGGCGTCTCGACGGCGATCGGCACGATCGTGATCCCGTCCCGCCACCCCAGCGCGGTCAGGGCCTGCAACGCCTCGTGATAATCGGGGTGGTAGAGCACGCCGAGGGTCTTCACCCGGGGCAACAGGCGGCGGAACCAGTGCCATTGGTATTCCGGCGGCGGCATCAGGGTGACGCCGGTGGCCGGCTGCGCTTTTTGGATCACGGATTCGTCGAGTACGAGGGTCGCCACCAGCGGGGCGTTCCCATCCACTTTCCGGATCGCGGCCACAGCCCGGGAGCCGACAGCGACCCACAGCCTGGGACAGAGCGGGGGGACCAGGTGGTCCGCCGTTTGGATCCGGGCCGGAATCCGATGCCGTTCCAGGACGTGGACCAGCGCCCGGGCGGTCTTCCGGTAGGGGGCTGCCGGATGGGCGATCACGACCGCCACTTCGGACGTGGGACAGGCCATGACGCCAAAGCCTGTCACGATCCACAGAAGCAGCCAGAGCAGTCGTTTCAAAACCGGTAACTCGCCTTGATGCGGAAGGTGCGTCCGTCCTGAGGGATTTCCGCCGGAACGATGGGCGGATTGGGCGGATCCCGGTAGTGATCGTCCAGCACGTTGTAAAGGGAGGCGCTGAGGCGGAGTCCCGGGATCGGATCGAGGGTGGACAAGGTCAGGTTCATCTGCACGAAGTCGCCGCTGCGCCCCCCGAGGGTGGTCTCCCGGGGGCCGGTATAGTTCAGTTCCAGCGCCCCAAAGATCATATCCCGCCACACCGGTACGGCCAAGCGGCTCTTGACCAGGTGGCGGGAGGAGTCGGGCCAGCGCTTCCCGTCTTGGTCTTCCACCTGCTGGAAACTGTAGCTCAGCTGAGCCTCGAGATCCCGGTACCGGTAGCGGAGCAACGCCTCTACCCCCACCGACGTGGCCTTGCCGCGGTTGTCGAACCGGGTGATCCCGGCGGTTTCACGGCTGGCGATCAGATCGTCGGCGCGGTAGGCGTAGGCGGACAGGCGCCAGTCCAGGTGTCGTCCCAGGCGCTGTTCCCAGACGCCTTCCAGGGTGCGGACCCTTTCCGGATCCAGGGCGGAATTGGCGATCCAGGCTCCGTCACAGCAGCGGTAGCGGGACTCGAACGCAGTGGGGGCGCGGTAGGCTTCCCCGTACAGGAGTTTGAGGGTGGTTTCGGGAAAGGGGGTATAGATCAGGCCCAGCCGGGGGGTGACCGGCGTGTCGTCGGTGTGGGAATAGTGGTCGATACGCAGTCCCGCGTGCAGCGTCAAGCGCTCGCCGATGCGCCATTCGTCCTGGAAATAGAAGCCGAAGAAGGTGCTGTGGAAACGGTTGGCGGCCCAGAATAACTTGGGATCGCGGTCGAAGTTGTCCATCCGTTGCAGATAGTTGCCGCGGAATTCGCCGCCCAGCAGCAGATGGTGCTCCTGGAACACCGTTCTTTCCAGGATCGCCTCGGCGCCGGCCCATTCGCCGTGCCAGACGTCGATGTTGGTGGCGGAAGGGAAGGGATAGCGACCGCGGAACTGATAGCGGTCCCAGAACAGGCGCAGGGTGGTGCGCCAGGGTCCCAGGCGGTGGCGGCCGTTGAGATCGGCGTAGGCGCGGCTGTCGGCATAGTTGGCGCGCAGCGGTATGGGGGTGCCGGTGAAATCCGGGGTGTCCTTGTCGCGGTCCATGAAGGCGCCGGACAGGGTCCAGCCGTGCCAGGCGATTTTGCCGAACAGGCGTCGGCCGTCCTGGCCATCCAGTTCCCGCACCTTTTCCAGTCCGGGAAAGTCCAGTACCCGGCGGCCGTCGCTGCCGTGGCGGCCGGTGGAGAAATACACCGCCAGCCCGGACTGGAAGCGTTTGCCGAAAGCGAGCTGCCCTTCGTAGGCGGCGAAACTGCCCGTCTCGGCGCCGAGGCGCACCCCGTCGAGGTCGGCGCCGCTCTTGGTGATGACGTTGACGACAGCGAAGAAGGCGCTGCTGCCGTAAAGCGCCGACCCCGGTCCGCGGATCACCTCGATGCGTTCGACGTCGTCCAGATCGAGGAGGAAGTCGGTGCCGATGCCGGCGTAATCCTGCAGGTTTTCGTTGACCCGGTGGCCGTCGATCAACAGCAGGATGCGGCTGTTGTAGTCGCCGGGCAGATGGAATCCCCGGGTTTGCAGATGGTGATAGGCTCGGTCGTAGGTGACTTGGAAACCCGGCAGGCTGCTGACGGCCTCGGCCAGGGTGCGATAACCGAAGCGGCGGATCTGCTCCGCCGTGATGATGTCGATGGAAGCCGGGGCCCGGCTGACCGGCTGCCAGTAACGGGCCGCGGCGAACACCGCGGGAATGTCGGCGAACAGCAGATTGAATTCATCGTTTTCCTCCGGCGCCGCCACGGGCGGCAGCGCCAGCAGGAGGAAGACGAGCGGGAAAAGCCACGGTGCCGCCATTGCCCGGACTTCCGGTGGTTGTCCTGGTAAAAAAAGAAGTGTAGCCTTCGACACCGAGGACACACCAGCATGGGCGTCTTACCACCGATCACTTCTGTTTGGCGGGGGCCGGGGTTGAATTGACGGGCGGGTTTCGGTCCGGCAGATCCTTTTTCCCTTTCCCCGAACGGCGATGGGGTTCAGTCGATTCTGACCCCCAGTTGGTAGATGTGGGGCAGTTGATCCCGATCGCTGATGCAGACGTCGAGGTCGCGCAGCAGGCCGTCCCGGATGTCGTAGATCCAGCCGTGGACGGCCAATTCCTGGTCGCGGCGCCAGGCGTCCTGGACCACGGTGGTATGGCAGATGTTGGCCACCTGCTGGATCACGTTCAGTTCGCAGAGGCGGTCGGCGCGCCGGTCTTCCGGCAGCGCTTCCAGCAACTCGGCGTTGTGCTGGTAGATGTCCTTGATGAAGCGCAGCCAGTTGTCGATCAGGCCCAGGGATTCGTTCTTCATGGCGCCGATGACCCCGCCGCACCCATAGTGACCGCAGACGATGATGTGCTTGACCTGGAGCACGTCCACGGCGTACTGCAGCACCGACAACAGATTCATGTCGGTATGGATGACGAGATTGGCGACGTTGCGGTGGACGAACAGTTCCCCCGGCAGCAGACCCACGACCTCGTTGGCGGGAATGCGACTGTCGGAACAGCCGATCCACAGGTATTGCGGGGACTGTCCCCGGGACAGGCGTTCGAAGAAGCCGGGGTTTTCCTGTTCGATGCGCTCTACCCAGCGGCGGTTGTTGTCAAACAGGTGTTTCAGCAGTTTCATGGGATTTCTCCTCGTTTTCCCGGGATTCGGCGTCGGGCAGGCCGACGAGGGTCAGCCTGATATGTTTGGCCTTGGCTTCGGTCTTGAAGTTTTCGATGATTTCCAGGGCGTCGTGGTCGATGTAACGGGTGGCGGAGGCGTCGATGATCACGTCGGACCCGGGGGGCAGCCGGTCGAGGGTTTTGAGCAGGTTAGCCTTGTTGAGGAAAGTGACCTGTTCCGAGAGCCGCAGGATGATGCGGTTGTCCTCGTGGTATTCGTGCACGTAGACCCCGCACTTGTAGTGTTCCAGCAGGATGAAGAACAGCGCCGTGGCCATGCCGACGCCCACCCCGGTGAGCAGGTCGGTGAAGATCAGCCCCAGCACGGTCACCATGAAGGGGATGAACTGATACCAGCCCTGGCGGTACATGCGCAGGAACAGCTCCGGTTTCGCCAACTTGTAACCCACGACGAAGAGGATGGCGGCCAGGGTGGCCAAGGGAATCAGGTTGAGCAGGTGCGGGAACAGCAACGCTGCGGTCAACAGCAGCAGGCCGTGAACGAAGGCGGCCGCCTTGGTGCGCGCCCCGGCGAGGATGTTGGTGGAGCTGCGTACGATCACCTGGGTGATGGGCAGTCCGCCGATCAGGCCGGAGAGCGAGTTGGCCACGCCCTGGGCGATCAGTTCCCGGTTGGTGGGGGTGATCCGTTTGTAGGGGTCGAGCTTGTCGGTAGCCTCGACGCACAGCAGGGTTTCGATACTGGCGACGAGGGCGACGACCAGGGCGGTGGTATAGATGGCCGTATTGGTTAAGGCGGAGAAATCGGGGAAGGCGAAAAACTGTTTGATGCCCTCCATGCCTTCCGCCACCGGCAACTGCACCAGGTGTTCCGCGCTCAGGGCCAGTTCCGGATGCAAGCGCCGGAACCCCACGTTGAGGGCGGATCCGACGATCACGGCCACCAGCGGACCCTGGATCAGTTGGAACAAGCGCCGGCGTTTCATGAACGGCCGTTCCCACAGGATCAGGATCGCCAGGGAGACCAGGGCGATGACGATGGCCCCCGGATGCAGGGCGCCGAGCATGTCCACCAGGGCCGACAGGGTGGTTTCGTCACCCGGCTCGCGGTAGGCGATGTCCCCCAGCCAGTCTGCGTCGTAGCCCACCGCATGGGGAATCTGTTTGAGGACGATGATGATGCCGATTCCCGCCAGCATGCCGGTGATGACCGAGGAGGGAAAGTAGTAACCGATGATGCCGGCCCGGGCCAGTCCGAGGATCACCTGGATGACGCCGGCGAACACCACCGCCAGCAGGAAGGGCTGAAAGCCGAGATCCTGGATCGCCTCGTACACGATGACCGCCAGCCCCGCCGCCGGGCCGGAGACCCCCAGGGGGGAGCGGCTGATGAGCGGGACCACCAGTCCGCCCAGGAAACCGGCGATGATGCCGGACGACAGCGGTGCCCCGGAGGCCAGGGCGATACCCAGGCACAGGGGAACGGCCACCAGGAAGACGACGATTCCGGCGGGTATGTCGTAACGCAGATTTTTCCAGACGCTGAATTCGTCGTCCGTCGAACCGTGTGGGCGTGGAGTCTGCATGAACACCTCTCGATTGTCGTATCGTTAGAGTAGCAGTTTCCAAGACCGGGTAGAATTAGAATTTATTGTGCGGTTTTTCGAAAAAATGGAAATGCGTCGACTGAATTACAAGCATCTGTATTACTTTTGGGTCACCGCTCAGGAGGGGGCTCTGACCCGAGCGGCGGCGCGGCTTCATTTGACCCCGCAGACCATCTGCGCCCAGCTTCAGGCTTTGGAGGACTACCTGGGGGCCGAACTGCTGCGCCGGGAAGGGCGGGGGCTGGCGTTGACCGAGACCGGCCGTACCGTGTTCCGCTACGCCGACGAGATCTTTTCCCTGGGCGAGGAGATGGCCGAACTGATCCGGCGCCAGGCCGCCGTCCAGCCGCAGCGGTTCACGGTAGGCGTCACCGAGTATCTTCCCAAATTGGTGGCCCACCGGTTGCTGCAGCCGGTGTTGGCGCTGCCGGACGCCTTCCGGCTCCAGTGTCAGGAAGACCGGATGGAGAACCTGGCGGCGGGACTGGCCGCCCACCGGATCGATCTCATCCTCAGCGACCGCCCGTTGGCGGCCGATTCCCCCGTGAAGGCCTACAGCCATTTTCTCGGTGAATGCGGTGTGAGTTTTCTCGCCCGTGCCGATCTGGCGCGGCGTTGCCGCGACCGGTTTCCCGATTCCCTCGACGGCGCTCCCTTGTTGATGGCCAGCGGAGAGGCGGTGATGCGGGGACGGTTGTGGGGATGGTTCGAGCAGTTGGGGGTGCTGCCGCGGGTGGTGGCCGAGTTCGACGACAGCGCCCTGATGAAGGTGTTCGGCCAGGCGGGGGCTGGCGTCTTCTGCGTGCCGACCATCATCGAAGCCGAGGTGGCGCGTCAGTATGAGGTGGAAGTGGTGGGGCGGACCGTTGACGTCCGAGAGCATTTCTACGTCGTTTCCCTGGAGCGGCGTCTGAAGCACCCGGCCGTCACCGCGATTCACCGGACGGCCCGGGAGTCGCTGTTTGCCGAGGCCCCCTGATCCGGTCCGTTCCGGACGGTGTCGGAAGCCATGGCGGCGAGGCGCCGGGCCAGGGCCTCGGTGATCCGCCGCGCCGCGTCGTCCCCTGCGTTTTCGACGATCGGCCGGGGATCGATGGGTGCGCCGAAGGTGACGTTGATGGGCAGGAACAACTTCGGCCGTTTTTTTCCGACCGGCCACGCCGCGAAGGTGCCTTCGATGTGAACCGGCACGATGGGGACGGGATGTCTGGCGGTCACCAGCCCCAGACCGGGGCGCAGGGGCAGGAGGGTTCCTTCGGGGGAGCGCTGGCCTTCCGGGAACAGGACCAGATTGTTGCCGTATTGCAGCGCCGACAGGGCGAAGGCCAGGGATTTCATCACCTCTTTTTCCGGATCGATGGGCAGCACCCGGGCGAGGCGGCTGAAAAGGCGGGTGAACGGATTGGTGAAGGCGACGCCGGTCCAGCCGGTCCAGCAGGTGTTCTCGAGAAAATCGAGGGGCAACACCGCGGCGAGGGCGAAGGGGTCGAGGAAGCTGGTGTGATTGGGGGCGAGGACGCACGGGCCCTGGGGCAGGTGTTCCAATCCGGCCGCCGTCAGGCGGTAGCAGCCGTGCATCAGCAGGCGGTCCAGGCGGGCGGTCAGGCGGTAGGCGACGCGCCACAGCCCACGGTGGGGCCTGAGCCTGGCCTGGTCCTCGGGGGACAGAATCGCTTCCGGCCGTTCCCAGGAAGGCGCCTGGCGGCCTACCGGCGCCGCTTGCACCGCCTTGAGTAGATCGCGGACCGTTTCGACGGAAGCGACCGCCGTCTCCGACAGTTCCACCCCGGCGAGGCGCTGGACGTCCGTGGTCAATTCGAGCCAGCCCAGGGAGTCGATGCCCAGATCGAGGCGCAGGGAGGTGTCGGGGGTCAGATGTTGGTCCGGAAACCGCCGGGCCAGCCAGTCCCAGACCCGGCGCGGGCGCGGATGCTGCAGCAAGGCTCGGTCGGCCTCCGCCATCTTTTCGATCGGCAGCGGGCCGCCGGTCAGCGCCCCGCCGCTCTCGGCGTCGCGGTAATGGCGGGGCAGTTCGTGGCGCCGCAGTTTACCCAGCCGGGTGCGGGGCAGGGGATCCCGGGTGACGGCGAAATCCACGATGCGCTGATAGCTGGGCAGTTCGGCGTTGATTTCCGCCACGGCCCGGCGCACCGCGCCGTCGATGTCTTCCAGGCCGGCACGGCGGATTTCCGCCGGATCCGGCAGGACCAGGCCGACCAGGCGCCCTTCCCGCTCCAGCAGGGCGAATTCCTGGATGAAGGGATGGGCGCAGAAGACCCGTTCCACTTCTTCCGGCTGGACGTTTTCCCCGCCGGGGGTGACGATCAGTTCCTTCACTCGGCCGGTGACGAGCAGCCAGCCCCGGTCGATCCGCCCCAGGTCGCCGGTGCGGAACCAGCCGTCCGCAGTGAAGGCCCTGCGGGTTTCGTCGGGAAGGTTGTGATAGCCCCGGAACACGTTCGGACCTTTGGCGAGAATCTCCCCCGCGCCGTCCCGGGAATCGATCTTGATCTCGACGCCGGGCAACGGTTTGCCGACGGAATCCAGGCGGGGGGAAGGGGGCAGGTTCATGGTCAGCAGCGGCGAGGTCTCGGTGAGGCCGTAGCCGATGGCCATCCGCCAGCCCAGGCCTTCCAGGCGCCAGGCCAGGTCGGGGGCGATGGCGGCACCGCCGCAAGCCAGCAGTCTCAGGTGGGGAGCCAGTTGGCGGTGGATGGGGGCGAACAGGCGGCGTCCCCAATAGTACCCCAGGCGCCGGCGTACCCCGACGGAGGCGGCGATCAGGGCGGCGAACAGCGCCTGGGCCGTCTTTCCCCGGTTTCGGATCCGGGCCTCGATGGCCGCGTACAGGGCCTCGTACAGGCGCGGGACCCCGATCATGACGGTGGCCCTGCCTTCTTGAAGGGCGCGCAGGATTTGGGGACCGGTCAGCGCCTGGGGGAGGATCAGCGTCAGCCCCAGCGTCAGGGGCAGCACCATGCCGATGACGAAGGGATAGACGTGGTGCAGGGGCAGGGGAAGAAGCACCCGTTCGTTCGGCTCCAACAGGTCGATGGCAGCGATGACGTTGATCTGGTGGATCAGGTTGGCGTGGGTCAGGGGAACCCCCTTGGGGCGGCCGGTGGTGCCGGAGGTATAGAACAGGGCGGCCGGGTCTTCCGGCCGCAGCGTCGGCAGCGGGCCGGGGGCGGCGAGGCGGCGGAAGCTGCGCGGATCCCGCTCGGGAACGTCCAGCAGTGCCGTCGCCGGTGCCAGGCCCGCCAGACGCTCCGTCTGGTCTTCCGTGGTGAACACCAGTCTGGCGCCGCTGTCTTCGAGCATGTGGCGCAGGTTGTCCCGGGAAGCCTGGAGGTCCAGCGGTACCACCACCATGCCGGCGCGGATCGCCGCCAGGGCGGCGATCAGCCACTCCGGCCGGTCGGGTGCCAGCAAGGCGATCCGGTCACCGGGGGCGAAGTGCTGGGAAATTCCCGTCGCCAGTCGCTGGATTTCCCGGTACAGGGCGGCATGGGTCAGGGTGCGGTGGCCGTCCTCGGCGAAGGCGACGACGGCGGGTTTGTCCCCCTGGCGGGCGAAGGCGTCGATGGCGGGGGCCAGCGTGGCGTAGGGCATGGGCATCCCGGCGGTTCATTCGATATGGATCAGGGCTTCCTTGGGGGTCACCGCGTCCCCTTTGTTGACGTAAACGGCGGTGACCTTGCCGCTGATGGGCGCCTGGACCTCGGTTTCCATCTTCATGGTTTCGACCACCAGGACCGGGTCGCCGGCCTTGACGGTGTCGCCTTCCTCGACCAGGACCTCGACGATGTTGCCCGGCATCGACAGGGTCACGTCCCCCTCGCCGGCGGCCGGGGGGCGTTTGCTGCTGAGGCGGCGCGGCACCGCCCCTTCGGTGCCGCCGCCGAGGACGACCTCGTCCAGGGTTTCGATCACGGCTTCTTCCGGGACTCCGTCCACCACCAGGTAGAAGTGGCGCTCGGCCTGGTGTCTGGGACCGGTGCCGGTGACGCGGACGTGGTAGGTCTCGCCGTGGAGGTGGATGTTGAACTCGGTCGGTGCGGTCCGGGCGCCGGTTTCGGTTTCCGGCGGTTCGACCGGTTCCGGCTTCAGAGTGCCGGCCGCCCGCTGTTCCAGGAACTGGCGGCCGACGTCCGGGAACAGGGCGTAGGTCAGGACGTCCTCCTCCGATTCGGCCAGTTCGCCGATTTCGTGACGCAGGTTTTCCAGTTCCGGGGGAATTCGGTCGGCGGGCCGGCATTCGATGATTTCCTCGGTGCCGATGGCTTGGCGTTGCAGCACCGGATTGACCGGCGCCGGCGGTCTGCCGTAGCCGCCCTGGAGGTAACGTTTGACCTCGTTGGTGATGGTCTTGTAGCGCTGGCCGGCGATCACGTTGATGACTGCCTGGGTGCCGACGATCTGGGACGTTGGCGTCACTAAGGGCGGATAGCCCAGGTCCTCGCGCACCCGGGGGATTTCTTCGAGCACTTGCTCGAGCCGGTCGAGGGCGCCCTGTTCCTTGAGTTGCTGGTAGAGGTTGGAGATCATGCCGCCGGGCACCTGGTGGATGTGGACCCGGGGATCGGGACCGACGTATTCTGGCTCGAAGCGGCGGTATTTCCGGCGCACCTCCCAGAAGTAGGCGGCGATCTCCTCCAGCAGGCGCAGGTCGTAACCGGGATCGAGCCCCAGGTCCCGCAGTGCCACCACCAGGCTCTCCGTGGGCGGATGACTAGGCCCGCCGGCCAGAGAGGAGATGGCGGTGTCGATGTAGTCGCAGCCGTTTTCCACCGCCTTGAGGTGGCACATCTCCGCCAGCCCCGAGGTAGCGTGGGAGTGGAGATGGAGCGGCAGTTTCACCGCCGCCTTGATCGCCCGCACCAGCTCGGCGGTGACCTGTGGCGTCAGCAGGCCGGCCATGTCCTTGATGGCGATGCTGTCGCAGTCCATCCGCGCCAGTTCCCGGGCCTGCTCCACGAAGGTCTCCACCGAATGCACCGGACTGACGGTGTAACACAGGGTGCCCTGGGCGTGCTTGCCGGCGCGCTTGGCGGCGGCGACGGCGGTTTCCAGGTTGCGCAGGTCGTTGAGGGCGTCGAAGATGCGGAACACGTCCACGCCGTTGGCGGCGGCGCGGGCCACGAAGGCTTCCACCACGTCGTCGGCGTAGTGGCGGTAGCCGAGCAGGTTCTGGCCCCGCAGCAGCATCTGCAGGCGGGTGTTGGGCAACGCCTGGCGCAGCTGCTGCAGCCGCTGCCAGGGATCTTCCTTGAGATAGCGTAGACAAGCGTCGAAGGTGGCCCCGCCCCAGCATTCCAGGGACCAGAAACCCACTTGGTCGAGTTTGGGGCAGACGGGCAGCATGTCCTCGGTGCGCACCCGGGTGGCGAGCAGGCATTGGTGGGCGTCGCGCAGGGCTAGTTCGGTGATCTGTACTCGGGTCATGACGTTCTCCTTCACAAACCGGCGTGGGCGGCGATGGCGGCTGCCAGTG
Source organism: Methylothermaceae bacterium (assembly GCA_026984375.1). Taxonomy (GTDB): domain Bacteria; phylum Pseudomonadota; class Gammaproteobacteria; order Methylococcales; family Methylothermaceae; genus Methylohalobius. Next base: position 23,133 of record JALSSF010000236.1, read on the forward strand.
CGGTGGCGATGTGGGCCTTGTGACGTTTTTCCGAATACTGCAGCAGTTCCGGGTGACGCTCCACGAAACCGGTATCGAAACGGGCGTCGCGGAACGCTTCCGCCTGCAGAATCTGTCGATAGTAGGTCCGGGTGGTCTTGATGCCGCTGATCTCCATGTCGTCCAGGGCGCGGCGGCCGCGGGCCAGGGTGCTTTCCCAGTCGAGGGCCCAGACGATCAGCTTGGCGATCATGGAATCGTAGTGGGGGGGAATGTCGTAGCCGGTGTAGATGGCGGTGTCGGTGCGCACGCCCGGCCCGCCCGGGGCGTAGTAGCGGGTGATGCGGCCGAAGCTGGGGAGAAAGTCGTTGCGGGGATCCTCGGCGTTGATGCGGAACTGGATGGCGTAGCCGCGCTTGGCGACTTCGTCCTGACGGTAACGCAGCGGCAGGCCGGAAGCGATGCGGATCTGTTCCTCGACGATGTCGATGCCGGTGATGGCCTCGGTGATGGTGTGTTCCACCTGGATCCGGGTGTTCATCTCCATGAAGTAGAAATTGCCGTCCCGGTCGAAGAGGAATTCCACCGTGCCGGCGTTTTCGTAACCCACCGCCCGGGCGGCCTTGACCGCCAGCTCGCACACGGTGCGGCGCTGTTCTTCGCTCAGTTGGGGGGAAGGGGCGATTTCGATGAGCTTCTGGTTACGGCGTTGGATTGAGCAGTCGCGCTCGAACAGGTGGATGACGTTGCCGTGCCGGTCGGCGAGGATCTGGACCTCGATGTGGCGCGGGTCGACGATGCACTTTTCCAGGAACACGTCGGCGCTGCCGAACGCCTTGGTGGCTTCCGAGACCACCCGTTTGAAGTTGCGGCGCAGTTCGTCGGCGTTCTCGCAGCGCCGGATGCCGCGGCCGCCGCCCCCGGAGGTGGCCTTGAGCATCACCGGATAGCCGATGCGTTCCGCCAGGGCCAGGGCCTCCTCGACGCTGACCAGGTTGCCCTCGCTGCCCGGCACCACCGGCACGCCGGCGGCCTGCATCGCCGCCCGGGCCCGGGTCTTGTCGCCCATGGCGCGGATGGTTTCGGGCGCAGGTCCGATGAAGCGGATGCCGCGGTCGCGGCAGATCTCGGCGAATTCGGCATTCTCCGACAGGAAGCCGTAGCCGGGATGGATGGCGTCGCAGCCGGTCTCCAGGGCCAGGTTGACCAGCTTGTGGGGATTGAGATAGCCGGCCAGGGGATCCTCCCCCAGGCTGTGGGCCTCGTCGGCCTTCTTGACGTGAAGGGCATGGCGGTCGGCGTCGGCGTAGACCGCCACCGCCAGGATGCCCATTTCCGCACAGGTGCGGATGATCCGCACCGCGATTTCCCCGCGGTTGGCGATCAGAATCTTTTGCAGCATCGGACAGGCGGTCTCCGTGGCAGCGATGGATCCGGATCCGAAGATTGTACCTGAGCTGGGTCTCGAAGAATTCCTATTTTTGAGCGAATGATTTCGGTTTACTCGAAATATTTTCTGGCGATACCTTTTCGGTGGCAAGATGATCCAAAACCTGTCGACATCCGTTTCCGGGCCGATTTGCCCTATACTTTACCCCCTTGGACATTGAGGGACGGGTCGATGCGGTTGGTTTGGTTGATGCTGGTCGTTTTGGGGCTGGGCGGTTGCGAGACGGTGGGCAAATGGTTCGAGAGCGGTCCGGCGCCCGTGGAAGTCCAGCCGGAAGAGACGCTGTACCAGAAGGCCAAGGCGAAGCTGGACAGCGGCAACTACACCCGCGCCATCGAGCTGTACCAGGCCCTGGAAAGCCGTTATCCCTTCGGCCGCTACGGCGCCCAGGTCCTGCTGGACCTGGCCTATGCCCACTACAAGCAAGGCGACAGCGAAGCGGCCCTGGCCACCCTGGAACGCTTCTTCAAGGTCTATCCCACCCATGAGCGTCTGGATTACGCCTGGTATCTACGTGGACTGATCCATACCGCCCAGGGCATGGGGTTCGTGGAACGCTATTTTCCCATCGATCTGACCAAGCGGGACGTCACGCCGCTGCAGGCGGCCTACCAGGACTTCGTGACGTTGCTGGAGCAGTTTCCCGACAGCGAATATGCGGAAGAAGCCAGGCGACGCAAGACCGGCCTGTTCAATCTACTGGCCACCCACGAATTTCAGGTGGCCGATTTCTACTTCCGGCGCGGGGCCTACCTGGCCGCCGCCGACCGGGCGCGCCGCATCGTCGAGGAATATCCCCGTACCACCGCGATTCCCCATGCCCTGAAGCTGATGGAAAAATCCTACCGCCTTTTGGAATTGGACGACCTGGCCGACGGGGCGGCCCGGGTCTATCGGATCAACTTCGGCGACCGGCCCCCGCCCCCCCTGCGCCGTCCCCCGCACACTGCCCTGGGATGGCTGTTCTGGTTGTTTCGCTGGGATTGAGAAAAATGAACGTCGATGTGTTGTGTCTCGGTCACGCTTCCTATGATCTGGTGTTCACCGTTCCCCATCATCCCGGGGAGGACGAAAAGTGCGTGGCCACCGGTTTCCTCCACTGCGGCGGCGGCCCTGCCGCCAACGCGGCGGTGACCGTGGCGCGCCTGCAGCGGCGGGCCGCCTTCGTGGGTTATCTGGGCGACGATCTCTACGGGGAGGCCCATTGGCAGGAACTGCGCCGGGACGGGGTCGAGGTCGGGCTGGTGCGGCGGGGCGGGGAACCCACGCCCCTGTCGGTGGTTCTGGTCAAGCCGGACGGGAAAAGGGCGCTGGTGAATTACCGGGCCGCCCCCCCGCTGGCGGCCGAAAGCTTGGATCTGACCGCCGTTTCCACCCGGGTGGCACTGTTCGACGGCCACGAGCCTAAGCTGTCGAGCCACTGGCTGCCCGATTTTCGGGAGCGCGGGGTGAAGACCGTCCTGGATGCCGGTTCCCTGCATCCGGGCACCGAGGCGCTCATGTTCCAGGTCGACTACCTGGTGGCCTCGCGTAAATTCGCCGCCCAGTGGCTCGGCCGTGACGAGCCGAGTCAGGCGCTCGAGCGGCTGGCCCGGCGTTCTCCTGCGGTCGTGATCACCCTTGGGGAGCAGGGGCTGATCTGGGCCCGTGGGGGGGAGCGGGGGGAAATGCCGGCGTTTTCGGTGCCGGTATTGGATACCACCGGTGCCGGTGACACCTTTCACGGGGCCTTCGCCGTCGCGGTCGCCGAGGGCCGGGAGTGGGAAGACACGCTGCGCTTCGCCAGCGCCGCCGCCGCCCTGTGCTGCACCCGCCTGGGCGCCAGGCCCGGCATCCCCCGCCGCCCTGAGGTGGAACAGTTTCTCCAGGGCCTGGCTCAATAAAGATCGAGGGGATCGACGTCCAACGACCAGCGCACCCGGGATCCCGGCAGTTCCCCGATGCGGGGCAAGAGCCGATCGAGCAGACGGTGCAGAGGTTCCCGGCGGTCGCCCTGGATGAGCAGCTGGGCGCGGTGGCGGCCGGCCCGTTTCGGCATCGGGGCGGGCACGGGGCCGAGAATCTGCAACCGCGGCTCTAGACGTTTCGCCAGGGATGCCACCTGTTCGAGGAAGTCCAGGGGTGACTGGAGACGGTGCGCCTCGGCCCGGATCAGGGCCTGGTGGCTGAATGGGGGCAGCTGGGCCTGGCGGCGTTCCGCCAGGGCCCGGACGGCGAAATCCGGATAACCGCGGCCGAGCAGGGCGGCCAGCAGGGGATGCTCCGGGTGGCGGGTCTGGATGATCACCTGGCCCGGTTTGTCGGCCCGGCCGGCCCTTCCGGCCACCTGGACGATCAGTTGGGCCATGCGCTCCGGCGCGCGGAAATCGACGCTGTAAAAGCCGGCGTCGGCGTCCAGTACCACCACCAGGGTGACCCGGGGAAAGTGAT
>JALSSF010000237.1 GCA_026984375.1 Methylothermaceae bacterium
GACGACACCTGCCTGACGGATGGGGTCCAGTTCATCGAGGCGGGTTTCGCTGGAAACCAGTACGAAAGGCAGATGCTGGTAACGGGATTCGGTGCGCAGCCGGGTCACCAGATCCACGGCCGTCATGTCGGGCAGATACATGCTGCTGATGACCAGATCCGGCATATAATGGGCCAAGCGGGACAAACCGTCTCGGCCGGTGGCTGCGGTATCGATTTTTTCCACCCCCTGCCCTTTCAGCTGATCCTGGATGATTTTCGCCTGGGTGCACGAAGGTTCGATCAGTAGTACGGCGAGATCTCCGATGTCTAGTGATTGCAAGATGACCTCTCCTCTCGTTCAGGAATTCTGTTTTCTTAAAGCATAGCAAGTTCGGTGACGATGGCAGGCGACCAGATCGTCCGTATCCGGAAACTGCAGAAGTCCTATGTGGAAGGCGGCCGGCACCACTGGATTCTGCGGGATCTGGACTGGTGCGTCGAAAGAGGGGAGTTCGTCGTCCTGCTGGGGCGCAGCGGCTCGGGAAAGTCTACCCTGCTGAACCTCATCAGCGGTGTCGATCTCCCCGACCGGGGCTCTGTCGAAGTGGCCGGAACGGAGATCGGCCGCCTGGACGAGTCCGGACGCACCCGATTCCGCCGGCGTCATATCGGCCTCGTGTTTCAGCAGTTCAATCTGATTTCCACCCTGACCGTCCTGGAGAACGTTTTGCTGCCCCTGGAACTCAACGGTCTGCTGAATGGGGCGACGCGCCGCCGGGCGTTGGACTTGCTGGCCCGCTTGGGTCTGGCGGGTCGGGAACACACCTTTCCGGATCGGCTTTCCGGTGGCGAGCAACAACGGGTGGCGATCGCCAGGGCGCTGATCCATGAGCCGGCGCTGATTCTGGCCGACGAGCCCACCGGCAATCTGGATCTGGAGACCGGCCGGGAAGTGTTGGCGCTGCTCGATTCCCTGGTGCGGGAACACGGCCAGACCCTGATCATGGCCACCCACAGCCGGGAGGTCATCGGTCTGGCGGACCGGATTCTGACCATCCGTCAGGGTCGGCTGGAGGACCGGCCCGGATGAAGCCGCTGGTCTTCCGGGCCGGTCTGCGCGCCTTGCTGCACCATCCCTGGCAGTTGATTCTGGCTTTGTTCGGTATCGTGCTGGGGGTGGCGGTGGTGACCGCCATGGATCTGGCCAAACACAGTGCCTTGGTTTCCTTCGAAAGAGCCCAGGTGGCCCTGTTCGGCCGGGCCACCCATCGGATCAGCGCCCCGGGGGGGATCGCCGAAGACTGGTATCGGCGTCTGCGGCGCCAGGGCTTCGTCCGAAGCCGCCCGCTCGTGGAGGGCACGGTGCGAACCGCTTCCGGCAAGCTGTTGAAGCTTGTCGGTATCGAACCTTTGGCGGAAATCGCCTTCGCCCCCGCCTGGCTGAACGCCTCCCGTGAGATGGGAAAATCGGTTTGGCGCCGGTTTCTTCTGGAGCCGGGCACCGTGCTCGCCAGCCGTCGCACCGCCGCCGAAGCCGGTTGGCAGATCGGTGATCGTGTTCCGATCCGGGCCGGCGGCCGCACCAGGACCCTCACGTTGATTGGCTTCTATGAACCGAAAAGCGCCAAGGCTGCTCTGGATCCGGTGTTGATCGCCGATATCGCCACGGCCCAGGAAATCCTGGGAAGTTATGGCCGCCTGCAGGCCATCGACCTGATCGTGGAAGACCGGGCGCGCCTGGAAAGGTTGCGCCGGTCGCTGCCCGACGACATGGAGCTGACCGCCCGGATGGCGGCGACGGCCTCGGTCCGGCGGATGACCCGGGCTTTCTACGTCAATCTGACTGCCCTGAGTCTGCTCTCCCTCCTGGTGGGCGCTTTTCTCATCTACAACACCATCGGTTTCATGGTGGTGCAGCGCCGCCGTCTGTTTGCGATCCTGCGCCTGCTGGGCCTGACCCGGGGCGAAATTCTCGCGGGGGTGTTGGGAGAAGCCGTTCTGCTGGGATCGGTCGGCAGTCTGCTGGGTGTCGTCGCCGGTATCCTGCTGGGCCGGATCCTGCTCGCTTTGCTGGCTCGTACCCTCAACGACGTCTATTTCCCCGTTCCGGCGGCGGAACTGGACATCCCGGCGTGGTTGTTGCTCAAAGGCGGACTGCTGGGATTGGGGGCGACCGTGGTCGCGTCACTGGTTCCCGCGGTGGAAGCCTCGAGAACCCGTCCGGTCACCGTCACCGCCCGGTCCCTGCAGGAACGGCACAGCCGCCGCCGCGCCCGTCGTTCCGCCCTTGCCGGAACGATCTTTTTGCTCGGTGGCGCCCTCGTGCTCGCCGCGGGGGAAGATCTCGTGTCCGGGTTCGTGGCCCTGACCCTGGCGATTCTGGGCTGCGCCATGCTGACCCCGGCCATCGTTCCCCCCGTCATGGCCGTCTGCCGGTGGCTGGGATTCCGCCTGTTCGGTCCCCTGGGGGCCATGCCGGCCCGTTCCGTCACCGCTTCCCTGAGCCGGACCGGTATCGCCGCCGCGGCTCTGATGGTGGCGGTGGCCACCACCATCGGCATGGCGTCGATGATTCATAGTTTCCGCGATTCGGTCCAGCGCTGGCTGACCCGGCGTCTGGATGCCGATCTGTACGTCTATGCGGCAGGGAGCGGTGAACGCCGGCCGCTCCCCTTCGCGTTGGGGGAACGGATCGCCGCCCTGCCCCAGGTTACGGGGGTGGGCAGCGTTCGCTACCGCCGGCTGACCACGGAGGCGGGATTTTTGCGCATCAACGCCTACCGGCTTTCCCCCGCCGCTTTTGCCACCTTCGAGTGGGTGGAGCGGACCGACCGGGATCCCTGGCAGGCGTTCCAACAGGGCGGGGTGATGGTGTCGGAGGCGTTCGCCCGTCTGCGCGGCTTGCATGCGGGCGACAGGATCACGATTCCCACTCCCCGGGGACCGCGGACCTTTTCCATCTTCGCGGTGTTCGTGGACTACAACACCGGCCGGGGTATCGTGGCCATGGAGCGTCGGGTTTACGAACGTTTTTGGCGGGACGACCGGGTGTCCACGTTTTGGATCTATTTGCGGCCCGGCAGCGACGCGGAACGAATCAAGACCCGGCTGGCCGGCCTGAGCCCGGACATTCCCCTGGAGATCCAGGACAACCGGGCGTTGCTGCGGCTGTCGATGCGCATTTTCGACCAGGCCTTCGCCGTGACCGGCGTGTTGCGCTGGCTTGCCACCGGTGTGGCCTTCGTCGGGGTGTTCAGCGCCCTGCTCGCCCTGCAGCTGGAACGCAGCCGTGAACTGGGGGTGCTGCGGGCGCTGGGGCTGACTCCAGGGCAGTTGTGGGGGCAGATCGTCGCCGAGACCACTTTGCTCGGCGGCGTTTCAGGACTGGTCGCCGTGCCGGTGGGCATGTTGCTGGGCTGGCTGTTGTCGGAAGTGATCGACCGGCGTGCCTTTGGCTGGACCCTGGAATTCGGCTTCCGGAGCGGTGATCTGCTTCAGGGACCGGCCCTGGCCGTGGCCGCCGCGCTGGCGGCCGGACTGTATCCGGCCTGGAAGATGGCCCGGACACCTCCGGCGGAGGCCCTGCGCTGCGAGTGACTACAGCGTTTTCAGATATTCGAGCAGCGCCCGGCGTTGGGTCTCGGAAAGAGCGTCACCGAAGGTATGCCCCTGATTGCCGTATCCCGGCAAAGTGGTGTCGTAGATGTGCCGTCTTTCCTCGGCATTCTGGGCACCGGCCTTGCCGTAGGGAAGGGATTCGAAGGACCAGCCGATCCGCTCGGGATCGTAGCGCTCACCGACGTAGCGCCAGTAGCGCGGCCGTTTGCTGCTGTCGAGCAGCGCCGCCAGCGTCGGCACGGAACCGTTGTGGAGAAAGGGGGCGGTGGCCCAGATGCCGTCGAGCGGCGGCGGCATGTAGCCCGGTGCCGGCTGGGCCCGGCTCAACCGGCCGAAGAAGGAGCGGTTGAACCAGCGGATGAAACGATCGTTGCTGCCATCGGTGGCGGTACGGGCCAGCAGGGGATCGGTGCCGACCTGGGCCAGGCCGACGACCAAGTTGGGATAGGTGGGCCGGTCGCCATAGGTGCCGTGGCACGAGCTGCAACGACGTTCGAAGACCTCCCTGCCCTGGGCCGCCAGTTCGGCATCGATGGGCCAGGGAAACTTCGGCGGCTTCAGGCTGGCGAAAAAGGCCCGGATGTCGGGTGCATAACGGTCGATGCGTTCCAGGGTGGCCACGTCGTCGGCGCACAGGATCGCACCCACCATCATGGCCCTGGCCTGATCGCCCCGTCCTTCCGCGTTATAGTACAGGGCGTTCTTTTTGGCCAGCCGCCACCACGGTGGCACGCTCACCGGCAACGGTCGCCCGGGCGGTTCCATCCGGGGCCGGTCGGACCAGGCCAGGGTGTCGGGATCCCGGTGGGCCATCAGCGCCAGAGTGAGGTTGGTGGCGGGATTGACGCCCACGGTGTCGGTCATCAGATAGGGAGCGACGGCATCCAGGATCTTGACCCATTTGCGCCAATGGGCGACTTCCCCGGGATCGGAAAGGTAAAGGCCGGCACTTTCCAGCATCGGCCGGGGATCGCGGGTGAAGTCGAGGCGCTCGTTGCCCAGGCCGATGATGAGCCGGCCGTTGATGACGCTGGCGTGACACTGAAGGCAGTTGGGAACCACCAGATCGATTCCGTCCGGCGTGCGGTAGTGGGTGCGGTGGTAAGGCAGCTGGGCGTTCAGACCGCGCCGCTCCGGCAGGCGCTGTTGCGGCGGGACCGGGGGCGCCAAGCGGCGGTAGACCGACAGAGGCAGACCACAGGTGATGTAGGGTTCGTTGAGAAGTGCCTCCCGGCCCTTTTGCGGGTCGCCGGGACGCTGGGGTTCGGGAGGCACAGGCCCCAGGGGGGGCGTAGACGACCTTCTCCTGGCGCTGGCAGGCGACGAGCAGGCAACTCAGAATCAGACAGACACACAGGCTTCGCATGGCTCAGTCCTCCAGGGAACCGAAGATCTGGACGAATCCCTCTCCTTCCGGTCCGCCCTCTCCTTCGGCGATCACCCAGCCGCTCCACAGGGGCAACGGTCCGGGAAGCTTCTGATCCGGCACCACGGCCCGTATCCTCAGATCCAGGGTGTCGCTTCGCAGGTGCCAGGCGACAGGATAGCGCGTGCCGCTGTCGTCACGCCAATGCTGGTGTACGGTTATCCGCACCCGGTTCAGAGGACGGTGATCGAGCCGGCATTGCGCCTTTCCGGGACGCCCGGAAGAAATGCGTACATCGGCACAGGTCAGTTCCCGGCCGTCGTGGAGCCGGACCGCGAAGCGCTGCAACTGCGCGGCTGCGCCAGGCAGGGGCAACTGTCCCCAACCGTGTTCCAGCCAGGCGAAGCCATGGACCGCTTCCGTATCCCATCTTCCCGAAGCTTCCAGCAGGGGCAGGCGGTAATGGCGGAGAGCGGCGGGCGTCCTGCTGATGGAAGGCGGCCTTTTACCCCGCAACGTCAGCTCCAGATAATGGTCCGGAACGCCGGCCCGGAGCCGGATGTGATCTCGGCGCAACCGCAGCCACCAGTCATCGATCCAGAGCCGGCCGTTTACGGCGCCGGCCAAGCTCAGGACGGCGCGCTCTCCCCGTTTCCAGATCTGGAATTTCGGTGGCGCGATCTCGGTTCGCGTAAAATAACTCAGGAAGTAGCGGCGGGCGGCCCAGGGCGACTTCCTGCGGGGCGGATCCGGCGTCAGACCGATCGCCAGCACGTGTAATTGAAACGCGATTTTCTGCCGGGAGCGGGTCGTCAATACACCGTACAGTTGCCAGGTTTCCAGGGGTGCCCGGGGATGGCCGTCATGATCCCGGGGCAGTGTCACCGGCGTCGGCGGCAGAGGGGGGAAATCCTCCGGTTGGAACCAGATCCGGGGGTCGTCCCGGTTCGTGGCGGAGGGGAGCGGATGGGACAGCCAGTATCCGAGGGCGGCGGGGAGCGTGATCAGGAAAACCAGCAGTAGGATCGGTTTCATGACATCAACCGGTAGGCGATGGAGGAAGACGAGGATGGCAATCGGCGAGATCTGCAA
>JALSSF010000238.1 GCA_026984375.1 Methylothermaceae bacterium
AGTTGTCGCTGAGCGCGGGGATCTGGACGGTTTCCAGCATAAGCCTCGATCGTTCCAATGGGGACAAAGCGATATTCTGCCCCCGCCGGACGCTGGAATCCAGCCCCCCGCTTCCTCCACGCCCGAAACCGATTCCTCTGTTTTCGACCGGCTTGACTCCGTATCCAGCTACGGGGTTTAGACTGACACGGTATCGAAGCGAATGGAACCCGCCCCATGACCAGAATCACCCTGAAGATCGGCGGCATGCACTGTCCTGGGTGTACGCCGGGCGATGCCGCCGCCCCGGACAAGGCGATTCCCCGGGAAATCGCCATCGTCGGCGCCGGTTCGGCGGCCTTCGCCTGCGCCCTCGAGGCCAGCGGACGGGGGGTGGAAACGATCCACCTCATCGAAAAAAACCCCATCGTCGGCGGCACCTGCGTCAACGTCGGCTGCGTGCCGTCGAAGATCATGATCCGCGCCGCCTACGTCGCCCACCTGCAGCGCGCCCATCCCTTCGCCGGCATCGAACGCCACGATCCCCGCATCGACCGGGGTGCCGGCGTCCGCCAGCAGCAGACTCGGGTGGCGGAACTGCGCCGGGCCAAATACGAGGACATCCTCGCCGCCCACCCGGAGATCGAACTGATCCGGGGAAGCGCCCGTTTCACCGATCCCCACACCCTGGCGGTGACGACCGAGACCGGCACGGTCACCCTGAAACCGGAACGGATCCTGATCGCCACCGGCTCGCGTCCGGCCATTCCCCCCATTCCGGGGCTGGCGGACACCCCCTACTGGACTTCCACCGAGGCCCTGGTGGCCGAGGAACTACCCCGCCATCTGATCGTCATCGGCGCCTCGGCGGTGGCCCTGGAACTGGCTCAGGCCTTTCGTCGCCTCGGTTCCGACGTCACCCTGCTGGCCCGCTCCCGCCTGTTGCGCCGCTACGATCCCGATCTCGGCACCGGCCTGCAGGCGGTGCTGGAACGGGAGGGGATGCGCATCCTCACCGACACCGAATTCCGCTCGGTGCGCCACCGCCGGGGCTGGCTCGGCCGGGGGCGTTTCTGCGTCGAGACCAACCACGGCACCCTCGAAGGCGACCGGCTGCTGGTGGCCGCCGGCCGGCCGCCCGACACCGCCGACCTGGCGCTGGACAAGGCCGGCATCCAAACCGACGCCCACGGCGCCATCGTGGTGGACGACCACCTGCGCACCAACCTGCCCCACGTCTACGCCGCCGGCGACTGCACCAACCTGCCCCAGTACGTCTACGTCGCCGCCGCCGCCGGCACCCGCGCCGCCATCAACATGACCGGCGGCGAGGCCCGGCTGGACCTGTCCGTGCTCCCGGAAGTGATCTTCACCGATCCCCAGGTCGCGGTCGTCGGGCTCGACGAACACCAGGCCGAAGCGCAGGGCATCGAGGTGGAAAGCCGCACCCTGACCCTGGACAACGTTCCCCGCGCCCTGGCCAACTTCGACACCGCCGGCTTCGTCAAATTGGTGGCGGAAAAGAACTCCGGCCGTCTGCTGGGCGCCCGGATCCTCGCCCACGAGGGCGGCGAGGTGATCCAGGCCGCCGCCCTGGCGATCCGTCAGCGCATGACGGTCCAGGACCTTGCCGGGCAATTGTTCCCCTATCTGACTATGGTGGAGGGTCTGAAGCTGTGCGCCCAGACCTTCACCAAGGACGTCAAACAACTGTCCTGCTGTGCAGGCTAGGAGGTCACCCATGAAAGCATCGATCGCCCGATTCCTCGGAACCTTCGGCGCCGCCTTCGCCGCCGCCTGCTGCCTGGGTCTGCCGCTGGCCCTCAGCGCCGCCACCGCCGTGGGCCTAGGCTTCCTCCTCAACGACGTATATCTCTATCCCCTGTTCGTCGGCTTTCTGGCCCTGACCCTGTGGCTGCAGTATCGTCGCGGCCACGGCGCCCCCTTCGGCCTGGCGCTGGCCGGCGCCTTGCTGGCGGCCCTGGCCCTGTGGTTCACGGTCACCGGGCTGGCGCCGCAAAACGCCCTGGTGATCGTCGGGCTGGCGATCTTCGTCGCCGCCCAGGTCTGGGATTTCATCTTGTCCCGGCGTGAAGGCGGCCACCAGCTGGCCTGCACGGCCGGGGAGACCATCGACCCGCAGCGGCGCCGCTTCACCGGCGCCGCCGTCAGCATCGCCGCGGCCGGCGTCTTCTACGGCCTGGCCAAGTCGGTGGCCCGCCACACCAAGGAACCGGCGGAAGGGGAGATCGCCTGCTGGGGCATCAACAGTTGCAAGGGCACCACGGAATGTGCCACCGCCTTCAACGCCTGCAAGGGGCAGAACGACTGCCGCGGCCGTGGTTACCTCTATACGACCCCGGCGGAATGCCGGGACCGGGGCGGCCTCCCCCTGGCCGAGTCGGAAGCCGCCCCCCGACGGCGCCAAAGCTGATACACTGGGGACCCATGCGTCCCCTGCTGTTGCTGCTCGTTCTGCTGCTGCCCGGGGCGGCCCTCGCCCGCCCGCCCCTGCTCCACCTCTACACCCTGTCCGACGCCGCCCTGCTGGTGGTCGACGGGCGGGGGCGCACCCTGCGGGCCTATCACCCCGACCGCCCCCTGATCCCCGCCTCCACCCTCAAGCTGCTGACCGCCCTCATGGCCCTGCGCACCTGGGGGCCGGAACACCGCTTCGTCACCGATTTCTTCCTCGATTCCCGGCACCGGCTGTGGATCAAGGGCTACGGCGACCCCTGGCTGACCGCCGAGGAACTGGACCGTATCGTCGCCGCCCTCGCGGACGAGGGATTGCGGGCGGTGCGGGGGATCGGGGTCGACGACGGCTTCTTCGCCGGGCCGCTCACGGTGGACGGCCAGTCCCGCACCGACAATCCTTACGACGCCGCCCTCGGCGCCCTGGCGGTCAACTTCAACACCCTGTACGTGGCCAAGACCGCCGCCGGGGAAGTCCGCAGCGCCGAGCCCCAGACCCCGCTGACGGAGACGGCCCGGCGCCTCGCCCGCCGCCTGCCAGCGGGAAAACACCGCATCAACCTCGGCCCCGACACCGACGCCGCCCGCTATGCCGCCGAGGTGCTGGCCGAAAAGCTGCGCCGCCGCGGCATCGCGGTGACGGGCGCCATCGTTCACGCCCCCGTGCCGCCGGACGCCCGCCCCTATTACCGTCACCGCAACAGCCACACCCTGGCCGAGGTGGTGGCCGGAATGCTGAAATACTCCAACAACTTCATCGCCAACCAGCTGTTCCTGCTGCTCGGCGCCGAACGGGAGGGCCCGCCCGCCACCCTGGCCAAGGCCCGCCGGGCCGCGGAAGCCTTCGTCCGAAACGAATTCGACTGGCGCGACTACCGCATCGTCGAAGGGGCGGGGCTGTCGCGCCGCAACCGCCTGTCGGTCCGGCAACTGGTGGCGGTGCTGCAGCGCTTACAGGGCTACGCCCGCCTGCTGCCGAAGCGCGGCGACGGTATCCGCGCCAAGACCGGCACCCTCACCGGCGTCAGTAGCTATGCCGGTTACATCGGCGACGGCCGACGGCGGAAAATCTTCGCTCTGATCATCAACCAGCCGGTGCCCTACGATCTGCGTTTTCGGGTGGCGGAGGCCCTAAGGGAGTAACGAAGCTGGATCAGGGTGAAACCGAGACCGGCGGCAGATAACGGTAAGATCCTTTGCGGACGTTGCCGAAACCCAATTCCACCAAGCTGCTGAATACGCCTAGCATCCCGCGGCGCACCAGTCGTCCACCGTCGAACGGCAACGTCACCAACCCGGCACCGGTGGACAGCAGGGCGACAGCAGCGTTGATCCCGCCGTACAAGGGCCGAGCCCAGAAGATGTCGTCAGTGAAAAAGAGGAACAACGAATCGTCCCGCTGAGGGCGATATAAGGTGGCAGTCAGCGTATTGGCCTCACGCAGATAGACTCGCCAGGCGGGTGCTCGCCGGTAGGCCTGGCGCAAGCGTAGATGGCGGTAAGAAGGCAGTGACAGCCGCTCCTGGATGGTATAGTGTCGCGCCACCGCCCGAGTGGAACGAAACGGCATGAACTCGCCCTTCTCGAAACGGACCGGTACGTCCAACAGACGTAAGACCTCGGTAACGCAGTTGCGCTGCAGCAGACGGTAGCGATACCAATGCCGGAGCACCGCCTGCCAAAACCGCCGGACTCGACGCACTTGCGTCAGCACCGCTTCGATCCGCGCCGCCGGAACGGGGAGACGGACGTGGCGTTGTAGCCGCAGCGGTCGTAGCGGCAAAGGTTCGATACCGAAGAGGCGCACAGGCCGCCCTTCCTCCACACCCCGACGCAGTTCGTCATAGCGGTTGGCGGCCGCCATCAACGCGGCATAACGTCTCCCGCCATGACGGGCGAGCGCCATCAATTCCTTCCGCAACCGGTTGCGCGCCCGTGTCATCTCGGCCCGCCAGAAGCCTAGATCAACCTCGACATCGGTCAGAACCACGGCTTCGGCATCGGAGCGGAAGCGGTCGAGGAAGGCCAAACGGCCACTGACACAACTGTGTTCGGCGGCGACGAATCGGGCCATCAGCACGAATAGAGCAACCCCCGTATCGGGGCGTGGCGTTGCCACCAGCCGTCCGATGCGGCTTTCCAAGTCCCCGCGGAGACGGCACAGGGCTGCCCGTGCCGAGGGTGACAGACGAAAGGCCGGGATATCCGCTGTCCGCAGCACCCCGGGACGCAGCGGCCGGGCCTGGCGTAAGGTCTGGAGGGCAAGGCGGCGAGTGAACCAGTCCTGATAACGTTCGGAGAAGGCATAGGGAGCAGACGGCACCCGATCTTGGTCGCTGTGGCGAAATCCCGCCGCATCCCAGAAAACCGGCGTCAGATGCGCCAAGGCGGTATCGGCCTGGCGGATACGCGCATCCAGCGCCCGATTCCCCAAGCGTGCAGCCAGGCCCGCCAAAACCGGCGAGCGCCATCGAGCGCGAACGGAGGAATCAGTGAGGAACAAACCAGCCCCCGGTATAGTCATGGTGACCGGTTTCCCTGTGACGATAGCACTCAGCCAGCGTTCTTCCTGGACCAGGAGAGTGGCGAGGGCGAATTGGAGGCGCTGGATCTGATAACGATTTTCGAAACGGTCGCGCAGACGGAAGAAGGTGGCGGCATCCACACCCAACCGCCACGCCTCGATATCACGGTTTTCCAGGAAGCGGTAATGGTACTGGAAGTTATCGATTCGATCACGCTCGAGACGGATCAGCCCACCGTCCACGTGCTGGAAGTGATAGACGATGTCGTCGAAGCGTACCGCCACGTGGCCACCGCTGGCGTTGCCTTCAGCGGCCACGGTATAGAGATAATCAAGGCGAAACCCCCGTCCCTGGACCAGGGGGGCACACAGCAACCACAATCCCAGCGCGAGACGGAGTGCGTCAGTTTTCCCGATCGTCGGAATAGAACCGGCCCTGATAACCTTTGTCGATGTCCTGAATCTTGGCGTAATCGTCACCAGCCAAGTTCTTCTTGAAGGTTTCGTATTCGACGTCTTCCAGTCCCGCCTTGCGCAAACCCTGGCCGATACCATAATAGGTGGCCGGATGATTTTCCCAATCGGGAATGCCGCGCTTGGTGGCGATTTCCATCAACCCTTTACGGAAACGCTCGACATCGGTATCTCGGGCAGTAGCACGAACATAGGCGGCGGTGTAACTGGCCACTTCCTCCTGGTACCGTTTCTCCTTCGCTGGCGAGGAGCTCTCGCTGCTCCAGGAAAAAGGACTGGCGACGCTCTTGGAGAGAGACTTGCCGCTTTCAGAAACGGAACAGGCAGTCAGTATCGTCAGCAATACGACCGACAAACTTGGACGGCATGGCTTAGGCATCGGTGCTCCTTGAAATCCCTAAAAGAATACGGCGTCAGGATACCATTCCTTCGGGCAAGGCAAAGGGAGTGATCACGCTTATTACCACCATCGGTTTAGCGGACCTTTTCCGGACCTCGGTAAAAACCGGATAGATGTTTAGGTGATTGCGGCGATTCCTCGCCCACCCCGACCCTTTCATCGGATTTTTACGTATACTCAGGGAAGGATTCACTCGTCATG
>JALSSF010000239.1 GCA_026984375.1 Methylothermaceae bacterium
TGAGATCGCTCCGGACTTGTTCGATTTCCTTGGTGAGGTCTCCCCGAACCTGCTCGATCTCCTTGGTTAGTTCTGAGCGAATCTGTTCGATTTCCAGGCGGAGCTGCTCGATCTCTTTGGTGAGATCTCCCCGGACCTGTTCGATCTCCTTGGTCAGCTCTCCCCGGACCTGCTCGATCTCCTTGGTCAGCTCTCCCCGAACCTGTTCGATTTCCAAGCGGACCTGCTCGATTTCCTTGAGGAGCCGTAGTTCGGTTTCGCGCAGGTTCTGGTGGGTGGCGATGTCGGAAAGGTTGGGATAGCGTTCCTCGAGGGCTTCGAAGGCCTCGGCGATGATGCGGGCGCGAGTCTTGTCGTCGGGAGCGGTGGAGAGTTTTTCGTAGAGCTCGATGACGGACATCGTGAAGGCGCGGCCTGTTGTGTCAGGGGCTCAGTATAGCATCGCCGGAGTGGTTCCGAGCGGACCCTCGGGTCAGGTTTTCTTTAATTTCTTTTTCTCGGCAGGGGATTGTGAGCACTTTTCCGACCTGGTCGCCGAGGGAGTCGGTCGCTTCACTCCAACTGGGGCTAAAGTTTTTTCCGCAGGTTCCGCTAACGGGGGTGAAGGCGAATTTTTTCTTTGAGACCAACAGGAGGACACCCCATGCCAAGCATCATCAACACCAACATCATGGCTTTGACCGCCCAGCGCAATCTCAACCGCACCGAGGGGATGCTGAGCCAGGCGATGGAGCGGCTGTCGTCGGGGCTGCGGATCAACAGCGCCAAGGACGACTCGGCCGGTCTGGCCATCGCCACCCGTTTCGACACCCAGACCCGCGGCATGACGGTGGCGATGCGCAACGCTGGCGACGGTATTTCCATGGCCCAGACCGCCGAGGGGGCGCTGGGCAGCATGACCGACAACCTGCAGCGGCTGCGCGAGCTGGCGGTGCAGGCGGCCAACGCCACCAACAGCGACAGCGACCGGGCTTCCCTCAATGCCGAGGCCCAGCAGCTCATCGACGAGATCCAGCGGGTGGCCGAGCAGACCAACTTCAACGGCACCAAGCTGCTCGACGGCACTTTCGGCAAGCAGGTGTTCCAGATCGGCGCCAACAAAGGTGAAACCTTCGAATTCCAGATCGGCAAGATGACCACCGACAAGCTGGGCGCCGGCACCACGGTCGGGGTGGCGGCCACGGGTGATTACAATGCCACCGCGACTAATCTCAAGGGTATCGAGAACGGCGACCTGATCATCAACGGGGTGGCCATCGCCGCCTCCAGCGCCCTGGACGACAACGCTTCCACCGCCGCGGCCGCCGCCAGCGCCATCGCCAAGGTGGCGGCGATCAACCGGGTGTCCGATCAGACCGGTGTCGTGGCCGAGGTGGCGACGACGGTGGCCGCCGGGACTAAGATGACGGCAGCGGCGACCAGCGGTACGGTGACGATCAATGGTGTGGATATCAGCATTGCCACGGGTGGGGTGGATACGGCTGCCGATCGTACCGCTGTCGTCAAGGCTATCAATGCGGTCAGCGATCAGACCGGTGTGGTGGCTATCGATACCGGTACCGATGAAAATGGTATCCGCCTCGAGGCGAAAGACGGTCGCAACATCGAGATTTCGTTCAGTACAGGGGGGTCTGCGGATCCGACAGCGGCGTCGACCGGTTTGGCTGCAGCCGGTACCTACACCGGCGGTTACACCCTGCGTTCCACCAACGGTCAGCCGATCAAGATCGAGTCGGGAACCAACGGTGACAGTGGTATCCGCAATGCTGGCCTGGTGGCCGGTACCTACGAGGGCCAGATGGCCACGGTGTCGAACCAGGACGGCAAGTATGCGGCAGCCACGGCCACGGCATTGACGGCCAGTGACGGGGGGACGGGTGAATCGTTGGCGCTCAATACCGGTGACCTAGTGATCAACGGGGTGCAGATCGAGGCGGCCAGTGCCGCGGATGACACCGCTTCGGATACCACCGCCAAGTCCAGCATCAAGGAGGCCTCGGCGATTGCCATCGCGGCGGCGATCAACAAGGCTAGCGATGCCACCGGGGTGACGGCGACGGTGGACGCCAACGTGGTGGAGGGCAAGAGCACGGCGACCGGTACCGCCGGGACCGACAAGATTGCGATCGTCATCAATGGCAAGGAAACGGCGGTGATCACTTCGGTGGGGGATCAGGGCAAGGACCGGATCGCGGTGGTCAACGCCATCAATGACATCTCCGGACAGACCGGGGTACGGGCCGAGGACACCGGGCAGGGAGTGCGTCTGATCGCCGATGACGGGCGCAACATCAGTATTGCAGTGGACATCGGGGGCGGGGCTGCGACGCTGCTGGACAAATTCGGTCTGAACGGTTTCGGCACGACGGCCACGGGGAATTTGGGAATTGTCGATGCGACGGGTACCGACACCTTCGCCGACAAGGCCGAAACCTACTACTCCACCGTCACCCTGCGCTCGGCCAAGGCCATCAAGATCGAGGCCGGCACCAACGGCACCACGGCGCTGGAAAGCCTGAAGTTCAAGGTGGGTGATTACGGCGGCGCCGAGACCGGCCAGTTCCTCAAGGACGTGGATATTTCCACCGTGGACGGAGCCAACAAGGCGCTGGAGGCGATCGACAACGCCCTGGAGACGATCAACAGCGTGCGCGGCGATCTGGGGGCGGTGCAGAACCGGCTCGAGTCCACCATCGAGAACATCCAGGTCACCCGCGACAACCTGACCGCTTCCAAGTCGCGGATCATGGACGCGGATTTCGCCGCCGAGACGGCGCAGCTGGCCAAGGCCCAGGTGCTGCAGCAGGCGGGGATCGCCATGCTGGCCCAGGCCAAGCAGGCGCCGCAACAGGTACTGTCGCTGCTGCGGTAATCCGGTTCGCGTCGCAAAGCCCAGGGACGGGCCCTTTCCGGGTCCGTCCCCTTACCGTTCACGGAGGTTGAGGAAGTCCCATGCCTACCATCACATCCACCGGTCTCGGCTCCGGCCTCGACGTCCAGAACCTCGTCACCAGCCTGGTGGACGCCGAGCGCAAGCCCGCCGAGGCCCGCATTCAGCGCCAGCAGGAGAAGATCGAGGCTCAGTTGTCCGCCTTCGGGAAGCTCAAGAGCGATCTGGGGGCGATGGACGCCGCCCTGGGCAAGCTCAAGTCGCCGATCTTCTGGCAGCGCCATCGGACCACTTCCAGCGACGAATCGATAGTGACCGCCACCGCCAGCGCCGTGGCGGCCGAAGGCCAGTACCGGGTGACGGTGAACCAGACCGCCCAGGCCCACGCGGTGGCCTCGGGGACGTTCGCCTCGGTGAACGACGTGGTGGGGGAGGGGCAGATCACCATCCGTTTCGGCACCTGGAGTTACGACGCCGGCGGCAACCCGACCGGTTTCACCGCCGATCCGGCCGACGCCGCCCAGTCGTTGACCATCGACACCGGCAACAACACCCTGGCCGGTATCCGCGATGCCATCAACGACGCCGGCATCGGGGTGCGCGCCTCCATTGTCAACGACGGCAGCGGTTTCCGGCTGGTTCTGTCCTCGGAGCGAACCGGCGCCGGCCACGCCCTGGAGATCAGCGTCACCGACGCCGACGGCAACGACACCGACGCCGTCGGCCTGTCGCGCCTGGCGTTCAACACCGGCGCTCTGAACATGACCCAGACGCTCGCGGGCCGCGACGCCCAACTGGAGGTGGACGGCATCGCCGTCACCTCGCCCGACAATCTGGTCACGGGGGTCATCGACGGGGTGACCCTGAACCTCAAAAGCGCCGCCCCCGGCACCACCGTCACCGTCGGCGTGACCTTGGACGACGACGCCATCACCGAGGCGATGCAGGGGTTCGTGGAGGCCTACAACCAGTTCCGCGCCGACGTGCGGGAATTCACCGCCTTCGATCCGGAGAGCGGGGAAGCCGCGCCGCTGTTGGGGGACGGAAGCATCCGTTCGGTGGACAATCAGTTGCGGCGCTTGCTGGGCCGGGTGATCCCGGGTTTGGAGAATGCCGGCATCCGCTCCCTGGCGGACGTGGGCCTGAGCACCGACAAGGACACCGGTCAGCTGTCTTTGGATACCGCCAAGTTCAAGGCCATGCTCCACGAGCATCCCCGGGCGATGCAGGCGTTGTTCGCCACCCGGGGCGAGACGACGGACGCCCAGATCCGCTATTTCGGTGCCACGCCCAAGACCCAGGCCGGGAGCTACGCGGTGGAGGTGACGGCGCTGGCCACCCAGGGGCGTTTCGAGGGGGCGTCGGTATTGGACTTCAGCACGCCGATGGTGATCGACGCCGACAACGACGAATTCACCGTCGAGGTGGACGGCATCCGCTCCGGCACCATCCGCCTGACCCAGGGCAGCTACGCTACGGGCGACGATCTGGCCCGAGAAATCCAGAACCAGATCAACGCCGATGCGGCCTTGAAGCAGGCCGGCCGCCACGTGGAGGTGCGTTACGACAGCGCCAACGCCCGTTTCGTGCTCACCTCCGCGACCTACGGCAGCAGCTCTCAGGTTTCCTTCGTCCAGGTCGATAACAATAGTGGCAGCCTGGGATTCGGCGTGGCCGACGGCATCGCCGGCACCGACGTGGCCGGCAAGATCAACGGGGTCGAGGCGGTGGGTAAGGGCCAGTTCCTCATCGGCGCCGAGGGCGATCCCAGCGAGGGGCTGCAGGTCAAGGTGCTGGGCGGGGCTTTGGGGCCCCGGGGGGAGGTGACCCTGATCCGGGGGGTGGCCGACCGCCTCGACGATCTGCTCAAGGAGATGACCGGCCCCGGCGGTGCGCTGGCGGACAAGATAGACGGATTGAACCGCCGCCTCGACAAGCTCGGTGAGCAGCAGCGAAAGCTCGACGACCGGATGCAGCGTCTGGAAGCGATGTATCTGAAGAAATTCAACGCCATGGACGCCCTGGTGGCCCGGTTCAAGAGCACCCAGGACTTTCTCACCCAGCAGCTCAAGGCGCTGGAACCCAAGAGTGACAACTAAAGGAGAGACGACATGTATGCGACGGCAGGCAATACCGCATTGAAGCAGTATCAGCAGGTGGGGGTCGAAGGCCGGGTGACCGACGCCGACGGCCACCGGCTGGTAATGCTGTTGTTCGAGGGAGCGATGGAGCGGATCAACGCCGCCCGCGCCGCCTTGGAGGCCGGCAATCTGGCCCGCAAGGGGGAGTTGATCGGCAAGGCGGTGACCATCCTCGGCGGCCTGCGGGAGACTTTGGACTTCGAGGCCGGCGGTGAACTGGCGGAGAACCTGGATCGGCTCTATGACTACATACAGCGCCGCCTGTTGCAGGCCCACGTGAAGAACGATCCGGTAGGAATGACGGAGGCGGTCGAGCTGCTGAGCCCCCTGGCGGAAGCCTGGGCCGCGATACCCGAAGCGGTGCGTCGTCCATCCCCGGCGAAGATGGGCGACGCGGCGTGAAGCGATGGAGAACGGAGGTCAAGGCCATGAAAGTGGATGGAATGCACACGCTCTATCCGATGGTGAATGCCGGGCTCGACGTCGCCCGGCCGCAGCCGAAGGCCGACGTGACGCGGATCACGCCGGCGGAGCGGCCCGCCGGGCAGGCGGCGCCGAAGGGCGGGGTCCCGCCGGAGAAAGTGGAACAGGCGGTCAAGCAGATCAACGACTACCTGCAGAGCGTCCAACGGAATCTGCAGTTCTCCGTGGACCGGGACACCAAGCAGATCGTGGTGAAGGTGATCGACGCCAAGACCGGCGAGGTAGTGCGCCAGATTCCGCCGGAATCGGCTCTGGAGATGGCGCGCAACATGGCCCGGACGAAGCCGGATCAGGGTTTGCTGCTGGCTCAGCGGGCCTGATCGTGGAGGGCCGGATGCTGGAGGACATACTGCGTCTCTCTGAAGCCATGCTGAGCGTGGCGAGGAGCGAGAATTTCGAGCGGCTGGCACAGCTGGAAAGCCGGCGGGGTGAGCTTCTGACCAGAATCCCGGAACTCGGGATTTCCCCGTTGCGGTTGGTCGAAGCGCTGAAGCGGATCGAGGCGCTGGACCGCGCGATCCTCGCCATTCTGGAACGGG
>JALSSF010000240.1 GCA_026984375.1 Methylothermaceae bacterium
GGCGATGGGGATGCGCATGTCCGGGTTCCCCAGTTCCGCCAGCACCGAACCGTCGTCGTAATCCACCAGGGAATGGATTACACTCTGGGGATGGATCACCACCTGGATGCGCTCGGGCGGCAGCTCGAACAGCAGGCTGGCCTCGATCACCTCCAGCCCCTTATTCATCATGGTCGCCGAATCCACCGATATCTTTTGGCCCATGTCCCATTTGGGATGGGCCACCGCCTGTTCCGGGGTCACGCTTTCCAACTGGTCGATCGGAGTGTCGAGGAAGGGGCCGCCGGAGGCGGTCAGCAGAATCCGCCGCACCGCGGGCGGGGGGCTGCCGGCCCGGTAACCCGCCGGCATGCACTGGAAGATGGCGTTGTGCTCGCTGTCGATGGGCAACAGTTCCGCCTCCGCCCGACGTACCGCTTCCATGAACAGGGGCCCGGAGATCACCAGGGCCTCCTTGTTGGCCAACAGGATGCGCTTGCCGGCACGGGCGGCGGCCAGGGTCGGCAGCAGTCCCGCCGCCCCGACGATGGCGGCCATGACGTAATCCACCTCGTCCAGCGTGGCCACCGCCGCCAGGGAATCGTCGCCCGCCAGTACTTCGGTCCGCAGTCCGGCCTCACGCAGCCGGCGCTGCAAATCGTCGGCGTCGCGCCGCTCCGCCACCACCGCATAACGGGGGTGGTGCTGCAGGCATTGCCGGTACAGGGCCTCGATACGCCGGTGTCCCGTCAGGGCGACGACGCGGTAGCGGTCCGGATGGCGCGCCACCACGTCCAGGGTGCTGACCCCGATGGAACCGGTGGCGCCGAGGATGCAAAGGCCCTTCACCACAGGATCTCCCGCCCGAAGAAGCCGGCGTACAGCACGCACCCGGCCGCCAGGAGACTGTCGATCCGATCGAGCAGACCGCCGTGCCCCGGCAGCAGGCGCCCGGAATCCTTGACCCCGGCCCAGCGCTTGTAGAGGCTGACCAGAAGGTCGCCGCAGATGGACACCAGGACCGCGATCACCGCCAGCATGACGAAGTCGAGGATCTCCTTGGCGCCGAACTCCAGCAGGAAATACGCCACCAGGCCGGCGAACAGGCCGGAGGCCAGCAGGGCGCCGTAGACCCCCTCCAGGGTCTTCCCCGGGCTGACGGCCGGCGCCAGCGGGGTTTTGCCCCATTTGCGCCCAGTGAAATAGGCGGCGCTGTCGGCGATCCAGACCAGAAACAACAGATAGAGGATTGAGGCGTTGCCGAAATTGGCCCGCAGCCGCGCGGTGATCAACCAGGCGGTGCACAGGACGAACCAGGCCACGAAAATCCGCCACCCCCGGGGCCAGGGACGCTTCACCAGACGCTCCGGCCAGGTACGCAGGACGAAGCCGAAAACCAACCAGAAGATCAACGTGGGCCAGACGATGTGATCCAGCGCCAGAACCGCCTTCATCAACCCGGGCCAGTCGGCCAGCGCCGCCAACCGGCCGATCAGCTTGGGCCAGTACCACGCGAGCACCTGGAACGCCAGCACCAGGCCCATGAACACCACCCGTCCGGCCGGCCGTCGGATGCCCGCCAGCCGGCTCCATTCCCAGGCGGCGGCCAGGATGACCCCGCCCCAGGCGATCAGGAACGCCCGGACCGAAAGGAAATAGGCACCGGCCAGAACCACGGGAATCAAAATGGCGGCGGTGGCGATGCGAAGGGTGAGATTGCGGTTGCCGATCAGGGAGGATGCGGTTTCAGCCATAAGGGGATCATCCTTTGTCGTTATCGTTTTGTCGTTGGGGACCCATTCAAACCGATGAAACAGCGAGAGAGGCCTGTCGGATCAATTGCTCGCTGGTATGGCCGAAGCGGCGCTCGCGCCGGGAATACTCCGCCAGGGCCTTGTCGAGTTCGGCCTCGTCGAAATCCGGCCACAGGACATCGGTGAAGTACAATTCGGTGTAAGCCAGTTGCCAGAGGAGAAAATTGCTAATGCGCAGCTCTCCGCCGGTGCGGATGAACAGATCCGGCTCCGGCAAGCCGGCGAACGACAGATGGGCCGCCAGCGCCGCCTCGTCGATCTCCTCGGGCTTGAGGACGCCGGCCGCCACCTGGCGGGCCAATTGCTGCGCCGCCTGGGTGATGTCCCAGCGCCCGCCGTAATTGGCGGCGATCAGCAGCGTCATGCGATCGTTCCCGGCGGTCTGGGCTTCGGCCTCGGCGATGCGCTGCTGCAGATTCTTCGAGAAGGCGCTGCGATCGCCGATGACCCGGAGGCGGATGCCGTGTTCGTCGAGCCGGCGGGTCTCCCGGGACAGGGTCATCTCGAACAGGCGCATCAGCACCGAGACCTCCTCCGGCGGACGGCGCCAGTTCTCGCTGCTGAAGGCGAACAGGGTCAGCACCTCGATTCCCTTCCTGGCACAGTGCTCCACGGTCTTTCTGACCGCGGTGACGCCGGCCTGGTGACCGGCGGTGCGGGGCAGGCGGCGCCGCCGCGCCCAGCGGCCGTTGCCGTCCATGATGATGGCGACGTGCCGGGGCACGGGCGAATGGGCGGATCCAGTCATGACGCTACAAGGACAGAAGGTCCTTTTCTTTCTCGGCTAGCAATTGGTCGATTTTCTCGATGTACTGATCGGTCAGCTTCTGAATCCGCTCTTCGGCCCGGCGCTCCTCGTCTTCGGTGATGAGCTTCTCCTTCAGCGCCTCCTTGAGCTCGTGATTGGCCTCCCGGCGGATGTTGCGAATGGCGATCCGTCCCTGTTCGGCCTCGTGGCGCGCCACTTTGACCAGTTCGCGGCGACGTTCCTCGGTCAGGGACGGCAAGGGGACCCGGATCACCGTGCCGGCGGTCTGGGGATTGATCCCCAGGTCCGATTCCATGATCGCCTTCTCCACCACCGGAATCATGTTGCGCTCCCAGGGAGTGATCGCGAGGGTGCGGGCGTCCTCGACCGCGACGTTGGCCACCTGGTTCAACGGCACCTCGCTGCCGTAGTACGGCACCCGGATGTGATCGAGCAGGCTGGGATGCGCCCGGCCGGTGCGGATCTTGGCCAGCTCCTGCTTGATCGCCGCGACGGTCTTCTCCATCTTGGCCCTGGTTTCTTTGAAGATGTCTTCGATCATCGTCCTTTGCCCGTATCGATGAGTGAACCGATATCCTCGCCCTGAACCAACCGCAGGATCGCCCCCGGCTCGAACACGTTCATCACCCGCAGGGGGAGATCGTGGTCCCGGCACAACACCAGCGCCGTGGTGTCCATCACCGCGAGACGTCGTTTCAAGGCCTCGTCGTAGGTGAGATAAGGGATGCGTTCGGCCCTGGGATCTTTCATCGGATCGGCCGTATAGACCCCGTCCACCTTGGTGGCCTTGATCAGCAGATCGGCGTTGATTTCGATGGCCCGCAGGCTGGCGGCCGAGTCGGTGGTGAAGAAGGGATTGCCGAGACCGGCGGCGAAGATCACCACCCGCCCTTTCTCCAGATGGCGCACCGCCCGGCGGCGGATGTAATCTTCGCACACCTGATTGATCTTGAGGGCCGACATCACCCGTACCGGTTGCCCCAGGTGCTCGATGGCGTCCTGCAGCGCCAGGGCGTTGATGACCGTGGCCAGCATTCCCATGTGATCGCTGGTCACCCGGTCCAGGCCCTCGGCGGCTTTTTCCGCCCCGCGGACGATGTTGCCGCCACCGATGACCAGGCCGACCTCGGTTCCGGTGCCTCGCAGCTGCACGATCTCCCGCGCGAGGCGGCGGACGGGACCGGCGTCGAGGCCGCATTCCCGTTCCCCCATCAGCGCCTCGCCGCTGAGCTTGAGCAGAATCCTGCGATAGCGCGGTTCCATGTCAGCCGCCACGCACCTGGGCCATCACTTCCTCGGCGAAATCGGTCTGCTGCTTCTCGATGCCCTCGCCGACCTCGAAGCGGACGAAGCGGACCACGGTGGCACCTTCCCGCTTCAGCAGGTCACCGACGCTGAGGTCGGGATCCTTGACGAAAGGCTGACCGAGAAGGGTGACCTCCTTGAGGAACTTGCGCAACCGACCCTCCACCATCTTTTCGACGATGTTGGCGGGCTTGCCGCTGGCCTCGGCCTGCGCCCTGAAGATTTCCTTCTCCTTCTCCAGGGTCTCGGCCGGAACGTCCTTCTCCTCGACGCAGAGCGGCTTGCTGGCGGCGACATGCATGGCGATGTCCTTGGCCAGCTGGTCGCTTCCACCTTCCATCTCCACCACCACACCGATGCGGTTGCCGTGGAGGTAACAGGACAGGTGGCCGCTGGAAGTCTCGAACCGCATCAGGCGGCGAATGGCGATGTTTTCCCCCAGCTTGGCCACCAGTTCACGGCGCGCCTCCTCGATGGTGGGACCGCCTTCCTCGATCGGCGTGGCCAGCAGGGCCTCCACGGTATCGGCGCCCGTTTCCAGGGCGCGTTGGGCCACCCGGTCGACGAACTTGAGGAAATCCTCGTTCTTGGCGACGAAATCGGTCTCGCTGTTGACCTCCAGAATCACCGCCCGCTTGCCGTCGTCGGACACCTTGATGGCGATCTTGCCCTCGGCGGCGGTGCGGCCGGCCTTCTTGTCGGCCTTGGCCAGGCCGGCCTTGCGCATGTGTTCGATGGCGGCCTCGATGTCGCCCCCGGTTTCCAACAGGGCCTTCTTGCATTCCATCATTCCGGAGCCGGTGCGTTCCCGGAGCTCCTTGACCATGGCGGCAGTAATCTTCGTCATCTTCTTCCTCTAAATAATAAAATTCGGTTTGGTTGCTGGTTATTCGCCGGATCGGCCTTCCTGGGCTTCAGGCTCGGCCGCCGCCGTCTCGGCCGTCGCTTCCGCCGGGGCCTCGACGAATTCGTCGGCGGCGGCGACCATTTCGATCTGGCTGGCCTTGCCTTCGAGGATGGCGGTGGCCGCCAGGCGGCAGTACAGCTGGATGGCACGGATGGAATCGTCGTTACCGGGAATGGGATAGTCGATGCCGTCCGGGTCGTTGTTGGTGTCCACCACGCCGACGATGGGAATACCCAG
The DNA here is from genome assembly GCA_026984375.1 of Methylothermaceae bacterium. Classification (GTDB taxonomy): domain Bacteria; phylum Pseudomonadota; class Gammaproteobacteria; order Methylococcales; family Methylothermaceae; genus Methylohalobius. Next base: position 5,012 of record JALSSF010000240.1, read on the forward strand.
CTTCCGGGCTTCCTTGACGGCGATATGCTCCTGCCCGACGTCGATGACGAACAATACGTCCGGCAGGTCGTCCATGTCCTTGATGCCGCCGAGACTGCGCTCCAGCTTCTCCAGCTCGCGCATCAGCCCCAAGGCCTCCTTTTTGCTGAAACGCTGCAAACTGCCGTCGTCACGCATCGCCTCCAGCTCCTTGAGGCGCTTGACCGACTGGCGAATGGTCTTGAAATTGGTCAGGGTGCCGCCCAACCAGCGGTAATTCACGTAGGGCATGCCGCAACGGACGGCCTCCTCCTGCACCGCTTTGCGGGCGGTCCTCTTGGTGCCGACGAACAGCACCACCCCCCGGTTGGCCGCGGCGTCCTGAAGGAATTGCATCGCCTCCCGCAGCAACGGCAGGGTCTTTTCCAGATTGATGATATGGATGCCGCTGCGCACCCCGTAAATATAGGGGGCCATCTTGGGATTCCAGTAGCGGGTCTGGTGGCCGAAATGCACGCCAGCTTCGAGAAGCTCGCGCATCGTCACGTCTACCATGGATTTCTCCTTGTCTTGCGGTTCGGGTTAAGCCTCCACCCATCCCATCCGGCGACCTGCCCCTGAGGAACAAGCACCCTGCCGGATGTGTCGATAGGTGTGTGGATTATTGCTAAAATAGCACCAATTTATACCACGATTCACCCCCGACGGACAACGCCCGATGAAACACGGACCCCGGCGACGCCACACGCGCAGCTATTCCCTCAAAAGCCCCGCCGAACTGGAAAAAATGCGGGTCGCAGGCCGGCTGGCCGCCGAAGTGCTCGACATGATCGCCCCCTACGTACAGCCCGGCATCACCACCGCCGAACTGGACCGCATCTGCCACGACTACATCGTCAACGTCCAGAAGGCGATCCCGGCACCGTTGAACTACCGCGGCTTTCCCAAATCCATCTGCACCTCGGTCAACCACCAGGTCTGCCACGGCATTCCCGGCAACAAACGCCTCAAGAACGGCGACATCGTCAACATCGACGTCACCGTC